>NZ_JBFASK010000036.1:0-69783 GCF_040677675.1 Streptomyces sp. NPDC053755
GCCCCCGTGGTGATCCACGGGGGCCCCTGCCATGCCCACGAAGCGGTGCTCCGACGTCAGGTGGAGAGCAACCGCTCGGTCACCTCACGGTACGTGCGCAGGGTGAGCCGGAGCTGTTCGGTGTCCACGCCCCGGTCGCCCGAGTCGCCGCCCGGCTGCCAGCCCTTCCGCAGCGCGGCGCGGCGCTCCTGGAGCGAGGCCACGAGCTGCCGCTCCACCTCGTCGAGCACCTCGGCCGCCTCGGCGACCGAGTCCCGCGGCGAGTCGACGAACCCGGCGAGCGCGTGGTGCATGCGCCGGCCGAGGCGGTCGCGGTCGGTGCCGCCGAGCAGCGGCTCCACCGCCCCGTCTCGCTCGGAACCGGGACCGGAACCGGAGCCGGCGGCGGTACCGGACCGAAGGCCGGTAACCCCGCCCGTACCCGTCTGCGACCCCGTCCCCTGAGGCACGGCGGTGTCCGTACCGGACGCCGGGCGCGCGCCGTCCCCCGGGAGGGCGCCGCGGCCTTCGTCGCCCCGCTCGCGGCCGGCCCCGGAGGTGGGGCCGTCGTGCGTGAGCGGATCCGTCGTGCTCCGTCCGCGCGGCGCGGCGGGGGCCACGGCGGGAGCCTGCGTACGGCTCCCGCCGTTCCGGCCCGTGGCGCCGGGGTCTTCGGACGGTGCTGCGGACAGAGGCGACCGGGACAGCGGCGTCGCCGGGGTCCCGGCGGCACCCGCGACGGGCGGTGCGGGGGGCGGGGGCGGCGGTGCGGCCGCGGGCGCCCCGGGCCCGCCGTGGCCGGCGTGCGGGGCCGGCGCCGCCTCGCGGAGCGCCTCACGGGAGGGCCCGCGGCGCACCCCGCCCTCGGCGCGGTGCGATCCGTCGCCGCCCGTCGGGTCCGGGTAGGCGGGAGGAGCCGGGGGCTCCTGCCGGGGGTCGGCTCCGGTCCGGCCCTCCGCCCACTGGTCGCGATTCTCGCGTGCCATCACGCACCACTTCCCTTCGGCTTGAGCAGGTGACCACGGCGGTGCGTGGCCGTCTCGCGCGGGCGCTCCGTGACGCCGGCCGTGGGTCCGGCCGTCGTCAGATCCTCGAAGAGGGCCCGAGCGTGGAGGAGGGCCTTGCGCAGCTCGTCGGTGGAGGCGGACTCGGTGTGCGCCGTCCGGCGCGCCGTGCGCAGACCCTCCACATGCCGCGGATGATGCACCGACAGCGCGGCGAGCTGGT
Source organism: Streptomyces sp. NPDC053755 (assembly GCF_040677675.1). NCBI lineage: Bacteria > Bacillati > Actinomycetota > Actinomycetes > Kitasatosporales > Streptomycetaceae > Streptomyces > Streptomyces sp. NPDC053755. Next base: position 1,207 of record NZ_JBFASK010000036.1, read on the forward strand.
CGTCGTGCCGGTCGGCGGCCGGGAAGCCCCGGGTGGCCGCGATCCGCGAGAGGAGCTGTACGGCGTCGGCGACGGCCTGCCGCGGTGCGTCGACGAAGCGCTCCTGCAGGGTCGTCCACTGAGCGGTGTACTGCTCACGGACGGCGGGCTCCAGCGGCAACGGCCGGATGTGGCCGTGCCGTTCGACCCGGTCGCGCAGGTCGTCGTGGGCGGCCTCGGCGTCACCGCCATGGCGTTCGAGGGTGCGGTCGTACTCGGGGCCGAAGCGCCGCTTGAGGGAGCGCCTGTCGCTGCCCGGGCCCGTGCGGGCTCGGAGCAGGACACCGGCCGCCAGCAACACCGCGACGACCGCCGCGATGATGAGGACTGTGGTCAGGGTCGACATGGCTGCCTTCCTGGATCGTGACTCCTGGCTGGCTGTTCGTCACTGCTTGCCTGCCGGTTCGGCTTGCCGCTTATCCGGGCGTCAAACCCGAGGCGGCCCGGCCGCGGTGGCGAGGGGGGCCGTCGACGGCCGATGCCGCCTCGGCGGGGGCTCGGCCGGCGAGGCGCGACGGGTGGCGCACGTGCCGGACGCCGCGACAGCCCACCGGGTGCGTCCGGATACCCTCACCGGGCGTGATCCGAACGGGCGGACGAGAGGGACAGCCGTGGACGGCGAGGCGAAGGCGACGGCACGGGCGGACGAGGCCCTGGCCGCCCTGCGGGCGAACGGTACGGTGCGGACGGCCGAACCCTTCACGGCGGAGGAGCTCGACGCGTGGCCGGTCACCGTTCCGGCCGCGGTGCGCCGGGTGCTGCTGGAGACCGGCGGGCTCGTCGGGGAACCCGGCACGGACGGATCCCGGGGCGACGCCTACCGCTTCGGACCGGAGGCCCGGTACGCCCCCGGTGCCTTCCGCGACGGGTACTGGACGATGGGCGAACACGGCCCCGGGCGCCTTCCGGTGCTGGTCGGCGTCGACGGGGCGGACCGCCCCGACTGGGGGCCGGTGCTCGCCGCTTCGTTCGGGGAGGACGGCGAGGTGTGGGTGCTGGCCCCGACCTTCACCCAGTGGCTGGCCTCCCTCGCCGGCCCCGCGCCCGTCACGGCCGGCGGACACCACGACGGGGCGGGCACGGCGTTCGTGACCGCCGTGCCCAGTGTGGCGGTGGCCGAGGGTCCCGACGCCGCACTCGCCGCGCTCGTCGGCCGCGGTGACCAGCTGACGGACGTGGTCGACCTGGCCTCGGTGCCCGGCTACCCGTGCCGGGTGCGCTGGGAGCCGTACTACTCGCTGGAGTTCGACACCGCCGACACCGGCGGCAGCGAGGTCGTGGCGACGCTCTCCGGCGGCGGCCGGCTGCTGTCGCTCCGCAGTGTGGTGAGCGGCGACTTCCTTGGCCGGCCCGTCCTCCGGCACACCGTGCCGTCCGACGCGGCGGCGCGGGCGGTGACCGAACTGCGCTCCCTGGCAGCCCGGTTCCCGGCGCGTGTGCGGCTTGCGCCGGGCTGCGCGGACGACGAGACGGACCGCTGGCCGGTTCCGGTCCCGGCCGACCTGCGGGACGTGTTCCGGGAGATCGGCGCGGTACGGGTCGACGGGCTGCCCGACCTTCTGCTGCTGCCCGGCGCGAAGGAGCACGAGGTCTCGCCGGAGACGCACGCCATGCTCGGGGGCGACGGCACCTACTGGCCGCTCGCCCGAGTCCGCTACGGCCCCTACGACGCGCTCGCGCAGATCCGGATCGACCCGGTCACGGGGGCGTGGGGGTGCGCGGTGTCGGTGATGTCCTCGCCCGGGACCCTGCGGGAGTTCCCCGATCTGACGCTGATCGCCGAGTCGCTCCCCGATCTGCTGCTGACCTACGCGCGGCTGGCCCGGGAGGCCGCGGCCCGGGAGCGGTCGGGCGGTGCGTGGCGCCCGGACGCCCCCTGGCTGTTCCCGAACACCGGGGAGGCATGGCCCCGCCCGGTGCCCGTCGAGGAGTGGGCGGGGTCCGCCGACCCGCTGCGGGCGGCCGCGGCGGAACTCCCGCCGGGCACGCACGGCGTGGACCTGCGCGGTGTCCCGGTTCCGGCGGACGTCAGCTTCCACCGGACGGAGGGCTGGCCCTACCGGCACCCTCTGAAGCGGCTGACGTTCCCGGGCGCGGGCACCTTGGTGCTGGCCGAGCTCGAGGAGCGTGCCTGAAGGGGCCGTCATTTGACCGAGCCCGCCATCACCCCCTGCACGAAGTGGCGCTGGAAGGCGAAGAAGACCACGACCGGGACGATCAGGGAGAGGAACGCACCGGGGGCCAGTACGTCGATGTTGCTGCCGAACTGCCGGACCTGTGACTGGAGTTCCACGGTCAGCGGCTGCGCGCCGCTGTCCGCGAACAGCAGCGCCACCAGCATGTCGTTCCACACCCAGAGGAACTGGAAGATCGCCAGGCTCGCGAGCGCGGGCCTGGCCACCGGCAGGACGAGCCGCGTGAGGATACGCCACTCGCCACCGCCGTCCATCCGCGCGGCCTCCAGCATCTCGCGCGGGATGTCGGCGAAGTAGTTGCGCAGCAGGAAGACCGCGAACGGCAGCCCGTACGCGACGTGGAAGAGCACCACACCCGGGATCGTCCCGAAGAGGCCCAGCTGCCCGAAGAGCTTGGCGACCGGCAACAGCCCGACCTGCACGGGCACCACCAGGAGGGCCACGACCAGCAGGAAGATCCAGTCGCGGCCGGGGAACTCCAGCCAGGCGAAGGCGTAGCCGGCGAGCGCGGCGATGACGACGACGAGCACGGTCGTCGGCACCGAGATGAGCACCGTGTTCCAGAAGGCCCGGGTGATGCCCGCGTTGGCGAGCACGGCCGTGTAGTTGTCGAGCGACAGCTGCCCCGGGGCGCTCAGTGCGGTCCACCAGCCGCTCGACGCGCTGTCGTCGGCCGAACGGAGCGAGGAGAGCAGCAGACCCGCGACGGGCGTGATCCAGACCAGGCCGACGACGGCGAGGAACGCCTGGACGAGGCTGCTGCCGAGCAGGCGGCGGAGCCGGACGCCGGGTCCCCGGCCCGAGGGCCGCCGGACGGGCGTGCGCGGGCCGGCCGGCGGGGCGGGGCGCTTCGACGGCGCCGGAGTGACGGTCGCGCTCATGACTGGCTCCTGCGGAAGCGGCGGACGTTGAAGACCATGGCGGGGATCACCAGCAGGAGGAGCAGCACGCCGAGGGCGCTGCCGAGCCCCTGGTCGTTGCCGCCGCCGAAGGAGACGAGCCACATCTGGGTGGCGAGGACGGTGGCGTCCTCCTGCACGGGCCCCGGCGCGATGATGTAGATGAGGTCGAAGACCTTCATCACGTTGATCACCAGGGTCACGAAGACGACCGTGAGCACCGGCGCCAGCAGCGGGACGGTGATCCTGCGGAACACCTGCCATTCGCTCGCGCCGTCCATCCGGGCGGCCTCCAGCGCGTCACGCGGGAGGGAGGACAGGCCGGCGCCGATGAGCACCATGGCGAAGCCGGTCCAGATCCACAGGTACGCGCCGATGATCGCGGGGGTGACGAGGGCCGGGCCGAGCCAGGAGACGCCCTCGTAGGGGGGCGCGAAGTTCGCGGCGGGCAGCCGGACGGTGTACGTGTCCGACGCGTCGAGGCCGGTGAGGCGGAAGGAGCCGTCGGCGGCGGTCGTGGTGGTGGCGGCGGTCCTGCCGTCCCGTACCGCCTCCACCGTCAGTCCCGGCAGGCCGCGTTCGGCCGGGTCGATCACGCCGGGCCGTCCCGCGCCGCCGGGCGTGAAGTCCAGGAAGACGGCGCCCCGCACCTCGTCCGGGCCGGCCTGCGCCGGTGACGCGGGCCTCGCGTCGGCCGGCACGTCCTTGGGCGGGACGCCGACCAGTCCGAGCTGGACCGCCCGGCCCGGCGCGACGGCGTCGGTGGTGGCGTAGGAGCCGTCCGGGGCCTTGGCGAAGCCCAGTCCCTCGCGGGCCCGGGCCGTGGGGTACGAGGAGGTGTCCGTGAAGGCGTCGTGCACGCCGACGACGGCGGCGTTGAGCACGCCCTTGTCGGGGTCCTCCTCGTAGGCGAGGCGGAAGATGATGCCGGCCGCGAGGAAGGAGACGGCCATCGGCATGAAGAGCAGCAGCTTGAACGCGGTGGCCCAGCGGATCTTCTCCACCAGGACGGCGAGGACGAGCCCGAGGCCGGTCAGCAGCGTCGGGGCGACGACGACCCAGAGGGCGCTGTTGCGGATCGCGGTCAGTGTGGCCGGGTCGCGGAAGATCTCGGCGTAGTTCTCGCCGCCGACGAAGCGGCTGCCGGAGGCGTCGAGGAGGCTGCGGCCGACGGAGAAGAGGACGGGGTAGACGACCAGGGCGCCGAGGAGGAGCAGCGCGGGCAGGACGAAGGCCACGGCGATGGCCCGCCGGCGGCGCTGGGCGCGCCGCCGGGGGCTCGCGGCCCCCGCGGTGGGGGTGAGGGTGGTCATGTCCGTCAGCCCTTGTATGCCTTGGCCGCGGCGGCTTCGAGCGCGGCCGCGGTTCCGGCCGGGTTCGACGGGTCGCGCAGGAAGTCCTGGAGCAGCTTCCACTCCCCCACGCCCTTGGTGCCGCCGAAGGAGGCCGGGGCCTGGTCGGACATGTCGAAGCGCACGGAGTCCCCGGCGGCGATCAGCGAGCCGGCCGTCTCGCGCAGGGTGTCGTCGCCGTACGCTGCGAGGTCCAGCTTCCTGTTCGGGGAGAGGAACCCGCCGGCCTCGGCCCAGACGGCGGCGGCCTCGGGTGTCGCCAGGTACTCGAGGAACGCCGTCGCGGCCTTCTGGTTCCTGCCGTCGGCCAGGACGACGGCGGCGTCACCGCCGCTGACGACGGGGGCCTTGCCGCCCGTGACGGCGGGGAAGGGGAAGAAGGCGGCGTCCTGGCCGATCTTCCTGCCGAACTGGTCCTTGGCGATACCGGCGACGAAGTCGCCCTCGTACACCATGCCGGCCTCGGGTTCGGGGCCGAAGACCTTCTCGACGGAGCCGGGGAAGTCGGTGCCGAGCGCTCCCTTCTGCCCGCCGGCTATCAGCTTCTTGTCGGCGAACAGGGTGCCGAGCGTGGTCAGCGCCTTGACGACGGACGGGTCGGTCCAGCTGATCTCGTGCTTGGCCAGCCGGTCGTACTTCTCGGGGCCGGCCTGGGAGAGGTAGACGTTCTCGAACCAGTCGGTGAGCGTCCAGCCGTCCTCGCCGGCGACCGCGAAGGCGGGCAGGCCGGAGTCGGAGACGGCCTGGCCGCTGCGGAGCATCTCCTCGTACGTCTTCGGCGGCTTGACGCCGGCCTGTTCGAACGCCTGCGGGCTGTACCAGACGGTCGACTTGTGGGCGGCCTTGAAGTACAGGCCGTAAAGGGTGCCGTCGACGGATCCGTACTCCTTCCAGACGGGCGCGTAGTTGGCGTCGACGGCCTTCACGGTCGTCGCGGACAGCGGCTTGAGCCAGTTCTTCTTCGCGAACTGCTGGAGCACGCCGACCTGGGGGACCATGACCACGTCGGGTGCGTTGCCGCCCTCGATCTTGCTGCCGACGACGGTGGAGACGTTGTCGCCGGTCGAGGTGAAGCGGGTCTCGGCCCCGGTCTTCTCGGTGAAGGCGTCGAGCACCTTCTGGAAGTTCTTCTGCTCGGCGCCGGACCAGACACCGGCCACGTTCAGGGTCTGGCCGCTGAGTGCCTTGCCGCCACCGCCCGCGCCGACCGGGCCGCCGCCGCAGGCGGTCGCCCCGAGCGCCAGGGTGAGGGCCGAGCAGCACGCCATCGCCGTACGTCGTCGCATCGTCATGTCATACCTCCGAGGTGGTGTGGTCGCTGATCCACCAGGCGGCGGTGGATCCGGGCAGGACGCCGGCCGGGCAGGGCCCGCTGGCCAGCAGGGGGGCGCCGGATACCGGTGCGGGCACCGGCGCGGCGGTGAAGTTCACGGCACAGACGAGGCCCTCGCCGCGCGCGAAGGCCAGGACGCCGGGAGGCGCCTCCAGCCAACGCAGCGTGCCCTCGCCCAACTGGGGCAGCCCGCGCCGCAGTTGCAGACCCTCGCGGTACAGGTGCCAGGACGAGCGGGTGTCGGCGAGGGCCCGGTCGGTGGCGTGCTCGGCGAACCAGCCGGGCTGCGGCAGCCACGGTTTGGCGCTCTCGGCGCCGGTGCTGAAGCCGAACGGGGAGGCATGGCCGGACCACGGCAGCGGGACGCGGCAGCCGTCGCGGATCCGGGCCCGGCTGCCGGTGCGCCGGAAGATGGGGTCGGTGAGCACCTCGTCGGGCAGGTCCACGACCTCCGGGAGGCCCAGCTCCTCGCCCTGGTAGATGTAGGCGGCGCCGGGGAGCGCCAGCATCAGCAGGGCGGCGGCCCGCGCCCGGGCGGCCCCCAGGCCGCTGCCCTCGGTGCCGGACTCTCCGTAGCGGGTGACCGTGCGGACCTGGTCGTGGTTGTTGAGGACCCAGGTGACGGTGGAGCCGGTGCCGGCGATGTCGCGCATCGCCTCGTCGATCACCGCGCGGAAGGAGCCGGCGTCCCAGGGCGCGCCGAGGAGGTCGAAGAAGAAGGCCTGGTGCAGTTCGTCGGGGCGTACGTACGCGGCGTGTTCCCTGGCGTTCGGCACGGAGACCTCGCCGACGAGCAGCCGCTCGCGCCCGTCGCGGGCCGTGTACCCCTCGCACACCGACCGCCAGTGGCGCCAGACGTCGTGCACCTCCGGCTGGTTCCAGGCCAGCGGGTTGACCGAGTCGCGGGTCCGGGCGTCGGCCTCGGGGTCGGCGGAGTCCGGCAGGTCGGGGTGTTTGAAGAGGCCCGCGGCCACGTCGATGCGGAAGCCGTCGACTCCCCGGTCCAGCCAGAAGCGGAGGACGTGCTCGAAGTGGGCGCCCACCTGGGGGTTGCGCCAGTTGAGGTCGGGCTGCTCGGGGGTGAACATGTGGAGGTACCACTGGCCGGGGGTGCCGTCCTCCTCGGTGACCCGGCTCCAGGCGGGGCCGCCGAACATGGCGTGCCAGTTGTTGGGCGGCTCGTCGCCGCCAGGCCCCCGGCCCGCGGCGAAGTGGAACCGGGCGCGGGCCTCGCTGCCGGGGCCGGCCGCGAGCGCCTCGCGGAACCAGGCGTGCTCGCTGGAGCAGTGGTTGGGGACGATGTCCAGGAGGACCTTGATCCCGAGCCGGTGCGCGTCGGTGACGAGCCGGCCGAACTCCTCCAGGTCGCCGTAGACGGGGTCCACGTCGCAGTAGTCGGCGACGTCGTAACCGTGGTCGGCCTGCGGCGAGGGGTAGAAGGGGCTCAGCCAGATGCCGTCGACGCCGAGCTTCTTCAGGTACGCCAGTCCGGCGCGTACGCCGGCGAGGTCGCCGATGCCGTCACCGGTGCTGTCCAGGAAGCTGCGGACGTAGACCTGGTAGATCACCGCGTCGCGCCACCAGGGGTGGGCGGAGTGGTGTGTGAGGCGCTGCGCGAGGCCGTCGCCGGCGGAAGCTGTGAGCATCACCCGTTGACCTGTTTCTCCGTGAAGGGTGCGCGCCATCCAGAGCGGATAGCCGTTATGCATGCATGTTAGGTAAGAGTGCCAAGGAGGTGTCAACGACTGCGGCGAAACCGGCGTCCTTTGAGGGGTTACGTACCGTTTCATGCCGGAGGCCGGAGACGAAGAAGCGTCACAGAGGTAGCTAACATGTAACTATGCGCCTGCCGCTCGGGGCGGACGAGGGAATCCGGCCCCGGCCCCGGCGCGTGCCGGGGCCGGGTCAGCGGCGACGGGCGATGGCCGCGAGCTCGCCGGCCAGTCGGCGTACGGCCGCCTCGGGCGTCTGGTGCTGGGCCATGGCGTCGTGCACCACGGCCTGCACGGCCAGGCTGACCTGCTCGTACCGCGGGCTCTTGGGCCGCGGCTCGGCGGCGAGCACACTGTCACGCAGCGCGGGCAGGTAGGGGAACCGCCGCACCAGCGCCGGGTCGGCGTACAGCGCGGCCCGCACGGGCGGCAGCGCGCCCTCGGTCAGCACCCGCCGCTGCACCCGCTCGCTCGTGAGGTAGGCGACGAGGTCGCGTGCCGAGTCCGGATGGCGCGCCTGGCTGCTCACCGCCAGGTTCGATCCGCCGAGCACGCTGGTGCCCGGCCCGCCGGGGCCGGGAAGGGGCACGGCGCCGAACCTCCCCGCCACCCTGGAGTCCGGGCCGGACGCGCCCGCGTAGGCGTAGGGCCAGTTGCGCAGGAAGAGCAGCCGGCCGTCCTGGAACGCCTGCCGGGACTCCTCCTCCGTGTACGTCAGCGCCTCCCGGGGGATCCAGCCGTCGCGCACACCGCGGGCGAGGAACCCGACCCCGGCGCGCGCGGCCGCCGACTCCACCGTGACCCGCTCGCCCTCGTCGCCGAGGATGGTGCCGCCCGCGGAGTACACGGCCTCGGCGGCGTTGACGGTCAGCCCCTCGTAGGGCAGGAACTGCCCGGCGTATCCGCCGAGCCCGTGCCGGGGCGCGATCGTGCGCGCCTGGCGCTCCAGTTCGGCCCAGGTCCGCGGCGGCCGTTCGCCCTCGCGGTCGAGCACGTCCTTGCGGTAGAAGAGCATTCCGGCATTGGTGACGTACGGGACGGCGTACAGCCGGCCTTCGTACGTCGCCGTGTCCACGACCGGCCGCAGCAGGCCGTCGAGCGGGATCCTCGTCCGGTCCACGGGGGCGATCCACCCGGCGGCGGCGAACTCCGTCGTCCAGGCCACGTCGATGTTGAGGATGTCGAACCGGCCCTCGCCGGACCGCAGATCGGTGATCATCTGCGCGCGGGTCTCGTCCGCCGAGTCGGGCAGCTCCACCAGCGTGACGCGCTCGCCCGGATGCTCGCGGTTCCACCCGTCGAGCACGCGGCCCAGATAGCCCGTGAGGTCCCCGGCCGTGGCCAGGGTCATCGGGCCGCGCCCGCTCCCGCGCTCCCCGGCGGCGGGGGCGGCACCGGAGGTGACGTATCCGGTCAGAACGATCATGGTGACCAGGAGACCCCTACCGGCGGCACGCATCCACCGCATAGGTTCCTCCCTGTACACCGGCGCAGGACCTCGGCGTCCGGCGTCTCGGGCATGTATACCCGTTAGGCATGGGCGATACTAGAGCCCACATCACATCGGGAGCAGGCGGAGGAGGACAGCACGAGTGCGCCTTCCGCTCCTCGCCCTCCTGGCACGGGGGCCCGCCCACGGCTACGAACTCAAGCAGGACCTTGAGCAACTCCTGGGCGCCGCGTACCCTCCCACCAACGTCGGCCAGATCTACGTGACGCTCGGCCGGCTGGAGAAGTCCGGCCTCATCGAGGGCGAGGAGATCGCCCAGGAGAGCCGGCCCAACAAGAAGATCTACCGCCTCACCGACGCCGGGCAGGAAGCGCTGCGCGCCTGGTTCGAGGAGACGGCCGACGAGCCGAGGGTCCGGGACGAGTTCTTCATGAAGCTCGCCCTCGCCCCGAGGACCGGTCTCGCCGACCAGATCGCCCTCATCAACAGACAGCGACGCGAGTACCTCAACACCATGCGCAACCTTTCCAAGCTGGCCGCGACCGAAGACCGGGGCAACCGCATCTCCCACCTGCTGATCGAGGGCGCCATGCTGCATCTCCAGGCCGATCTCGACTGGCTGGAGCGCTGCCAGGAGGAACTGGAGGACCTGCGGTGACGGACGCCTCCGCGATACCCCCGGCACCCGCGTCGCCGGCCGCTCCCGGCGGATCCGCCGTGCCGCTGCTGCGGGCCGAGGGCCTCGGCAAGACCCACCACGGCGAGGGCGCCCCCGCCCATGCCGTACGCGGAGTCGACCTGACCGTGCGGCACGGCGAGTTCGTCGCCATCACCGGCCCCTCGGGCGCCGGGAAGTCCACACTGCTGCACCTCCTCGGCGGCCTGCAGCGCCCCGACACCGGCTCCCTCTGGCTCGACGGCGAACGCACGGACGGCTACAGCGAGGCCCGGTGGGCCGTCGAGCGGCGCCGCCGCATCGGCATCGTCTTCCAGTTCTTCAACCTCGTCTCCAACCTCACCGTCGCGGACAACGTCGAACTCCCCGCCCTGCTGGCCGGCGCCTCCGCCCGGCGGGCCCGGACCGAGCGCGAGACGCTCCTCGCCGAACTGGGTCTGGAAGGCAAGGCCCGCAGCATGCCCGGAGAGCTGTCCGGCGGCGAGCAGCAGCGCGTCGCCCTGGCCCGGGCCCTGGTCAACCATCCGCGCCTGCTCCTCGCCGACGAACCGGCCGGAAGCCTCGACAGCAAGGGCACCCGCGAGGTGATGCGGCTGCTGACCCGCTTCCACCAGCGCGGGCAGAGCATCGTCCTCGTGACCCACGACGCGCGGCTCGCGAGCGCGGCGGACAGGGTGATCAGCTTCTTCGACGGCCGTATCGCCGACGACGCCGAACTCGGCGGCCCGGCGCCGCGCGGCGCCGGGCTGTCCGGCGTCCTCGCGCTGAACGAACTGAAGGACTGACCGTGCGGGCCATGCTGCGCTGGGCGCACGCCGATCTGCGGACGCATCGGGGCGAGGCGCTGTTCCTCGTCGCGGCCACGGCCGGCATCGTCGCCTCGCTGCTGCTCGCGACCGCCCTCTTCGGCTACGCCACCAACCCCTGGCAGCGGGTCTTCACCCAGTCCCACGGCGCGCACGTGTGGATCCACACCGGGCCCGCCGCCGACACCGGGCGGCTCGCCGCGCTCGACGGTGTCGCCGCCGTCTCCGGCCCGTACCGCACGGCCACCACGACCGTCGCCTCGCGCGGCGCCCGCGCCGGCGCCGAACTCAGGGCGGTGGCCGGCCCCCCTGACTCGACCGACCCGGCGGCGGCCGGTCTGCCCGCCACCGGACGGCCCCTGACGACGACCGGCCGCTGGCTCGACCCCGCCGTGCCGGACGGCGTGGTCCTCGAAGCGGGCCTCGCCCGCGCCCTGTGGGCCGAACCCGGCGACCGCCTCACCCTCCCCGGACGCACCGTCACCGTCCTCGGCGTCGCCGACACCGCCGAGCGCCGCTACCGCCCCGGGGAGCGGCCCGGCACCATCTGGGCCCTGCCACGGGCGGTGCCCCGGGACCGTACCGGCGGTCAGGTCGTCGGGCTCCGTCTGGACGATCCGGAGGACACCGGCTACACCGTCCAGCGCGTCGTCACCACGCTCGGCGCGGGCGCCGTGACCGATGTCTCCACCTGGCAGCAGGCCCGCGCCGAGGCGCAGGGCGACACGCGGCTGCTCGGCCAGGTCCTCGGACTCTTCGGTGTGGGCGCGCTCGTCGCGGCCGCGCTGGCGGTGTTCGGTGCGATCAGCACGCGCGTCCGCGGCCATCTGCGGGACATCTCCGTCCTCAAGGCGGTCGGGTTCACGCCCGGCCAGGTGGTCCGGATCTTCCTCGTCCAGCATCTGGCCTTCGCCGTCCTGGGGGCCGCGCTGGCCGTGCTGCTCGTCCGCGGCGCGGGCGGCCGCCTGCCCGGCAGGCTCGGCGACGCGGTCGAGGTCTGGCAGGGACTCCCGGGCCACCTCCCGGCCCTGCTGCTCGTCCCCGTCGCGGCGGTGCTGTTCATCGGCGCGGCCACGTGCCTGGCCGCCTGGCGGGCCGGCCGCGTGCCCCCCGTACCGGTGCTGCCGTCCAGCGGTCCGGGACGGGCGTCCCGCAGGCCGGCACCGGGAACGGGGCTCTCCCGGGCGGCGAGGAAGGCGCTCGGGCTGCGCGTCCCGGCGGCGCTCGTCCTCGGCTGGCACCAGGCCTTCGGACGCGGCCGCCGCGCCCCGGCGACCGTCGTCCGTCTCGCCCTTCCCCTGCTGCTGATCACGGTGGCACTCGGAGCCTGGACGACCATCGAGCGGTTCGAGAGCCGGCCGGAGGAGCTCGGTCTGGCCGCCGCGCTCACCGCCCGCCCCGACGGGGCCCTCTCGGACGCCGAGGCGGCCGCCCTCCTCGAGAACGACCCCGACGTCGCCGCCGCCCACCCCGGCCTGGAGGTCGCCGCCCTGGTCCCGGGCCAGACCGGCACCATCGCCCTGCGCGGCGTCGGCACCAGGGCGGAGCCCTACCCGTACTCCGTCGCCGAGGGCCGCCCGGCCCACGGTCCGGACGAGGCGGTCGCCGGCCAGGGCCTGCTGGACCACCTCGACGCCCGCGTCGGCGACTGGGTGCGGCTGACCGTCGGCGGGCACCCGCAGGTCCTGCACATCGTCGGCCGCAGCATCGAGCCCGAGAACGGCGGCCGGGTGGTCTCGACGTCGCTCGACACCCTGCGCGAGAACGACCCCTCCCTGCGCCCCTCGCTCTACCAGCTCCGCCTGCGACCCGGCGCCGACGCGCCCGCCGTGCGCGATCACCTCACCGAAGCCTCCCGGGGGCGGCTGGACATCCGCGAGGTCACCAGCCCCGCCGACCACCTCTCCGCACTGCGCGGGGTCGTCGCCGGTCTGATCGCCGTCCTGGCGCTGATCGGCCTCACGGAGCTGTCCACCACCATCGGCGGCAGCGTCCGGGACAGCGGCCGGGACCTGATCGCGCTGAAGGCGATCGGGCTGTCCCCGCGCCAGATCACCACGGTCACCGTCAGCGCCGTCGGCTGCACCGCCCTCGCCGCCGCCCTCGCGGGTACAGCCCTCGGGGTCCCCTTCGCCCACTGGCTGATCGACCACGAGGCCCGGGCCGTCGGCATCGGGGCGGGCATCGCGCACGCCCCTCCGCTCCCCTACCTCGCGGCTCTCGCCCTGGCTGCCGTCACGGGCGCGATCGCCCTCGCCGTCCTGCCCGCGGCCCGCGCCACCCGCCGCCGTCTCGCGGACACCCTCGGCGCGATCGCGTGAGTCCCGGCCTTCGGCCGGGCGGGGCGTGGCACCACGCCGCGAGGCGGCTCCCGCACCTGGTGCGGGAGCCGCCTCGTCGTGCCGGGCCGAGGGTCAGACGGGGCTCGGCCCGCCCCCGAAGGGCCCGCCCGTCCGGTAGTACACGGCGATCTCCTCGCGGTACTGCTGGTCCGCGAGGTGCTTGTCGGCGTGGAACTCCGGTGCGTCCTTGATCTGCTCCTTGGTCAGGCCGAGGTGCACCGTGTGCCCCTCCAGGTCGATCCGGGTCACCGTGCTCGCCGGGAGCAGCACCTCCCTGCCGAAGATCCACACCCCGGTGTCGACCACCAGGTAGGCGTCCCCGACCTCGTCGGAGTGCTTGTCGACCTTCCCGATGTGGCCGTCGGTCGCCTCGACCCGCCATCCGGTCAGGTCGGTGCCCACCAGATGACCGAACGCCTCCCCGTAGCTCCACACGTTCTCCGCCATGCCGATCACTCCTCCGTCTCGGACGTCCTCCTGAGGCCGGTCACTCGCCACGGCCTCGGCCGGGTCGCGGTCGGTGCGGCCGCCGCGACCGAGGAGGACCGCCTGCCCCGCGGACCGGGACCCACACCCCCGGATCCCGACGCGGCGCGGGCGGGCGCGGCCGTGGAGGCGGAGCAGAGGCACCCGACCGCCCCGGCGGGGCCGCCTACCGGCCCGTCACCTCGGTGATCCAGCGCTCCAGCGCCGCCCTGTCGGTGGGAGAGGCGTACTCCTTGGCGTACTGCAGGACGATGTCGTAGAGGGCGCCCTCCAGGTGCTGCTGCTCCTCGAACCGGCGGATGACCGCACGGGAGAACTCCCCGACGGAGCTGTCGCCCCGCTCCTCGGCCTTCGCCGCGGCGTCGTGGAACGCGGCCGCGACGAGCAGATGCGCGGTCGCCTCGTCCTCGGGGGTCACCGGGGGGCTCCGGGGACACGGTGCGGAGACGTGCTCGGCACGCCCCCGCACGCGGGGGGACGGACGTCGTTCCCGACCGACTCGCTCATGCCAGGTGTTGCCTCTCCCCTGCCGGATGTGGCGGCTCTCGAGGAGAAGCCATATCCGGAACGCGACCGAGTCATGCCGTCGTCCCGGCATCGATCTCCCGGCGGGTGCCCGGCCGGGGAGCACAGGCGGCGGGGCCCGGAGCGGTCCGGGGCGCTCGTCCCGCCTCGCGCAGCAGCGCCGCCCCGACAGGGGTGAGCGTGTGCAGCACGTGGGCGGCGACGCGCTCGCTCGCGATGAGTCCCGCGTCGCGCAGGGCGCGGGTGTGGAAGCTGACGGTCGTCGGTGAGACGCCGGCCGCCCTGGCGGCCTCGGTCGAGGTCACGCCGTGCGCGGCCGCGCGCAGGACCGCCGTCCGTGTGCGCCCCAGGAGCGCGTCGAGCGCGCGGGTCCCGTCGCCGTGCGCCGGATCGGGCGGGGCCTTGTGGAGCAGGGGGTAGACCAGGACCGGGGGCAGGCCCGGGTCCGCGAGGGTCACCGGGCTGTGCCAGTTGAAGTAGGACGGGAGGAGGACGAGGCCGCGGCCGTTCAGGTGCAGGTCACCGCCGACCATGTGGTGCTCCACCTCCAGCACCGGGGGCCGCCAGTTCATGCGCGGCGCGAAGCCGGCCAGCAGCCCCTCGGCGCCGCCGTCGAGAAAGGCGCGTGCCCGAACGGCCCGGTCGGCGTCGATGCGGGCCTGTATCCGGTCCTCGTACGGCTTGATGGCCGTCTCGTGGTACGCGCGCAGCGCGTCCGTCAGCGTTCCGCGCCGCTCCGGTTCGGCGAGGCGCGGCAGCCAGGGATGGCGGCCGGCGTCGGGGACCAGCGCCACCTCGCGGAGCACCCGGTCCCGCGGCGTCGCCAGGATCGCCTCGAGGCCGGCCGCCAGGCCCTCCTGCGCTTCCGGGGGTGTCAGGAAGTCGGGGTAGTAGGCCGCGCGCGGGAACGCGGGGAGCAGCAGGGATCGCACCGTGGGCGCGAGGCCCGACTCGGTCAGCCGCTGCGCCGTCGACCGGTACCAGCCGGAGTAGGCCCACCTGCCGCGGCGTGTCTGGAACCGGTGCAGGCTCGACGCGATCTCCCACAGCGGGTCGGGGCGCTGGGCGACGCGCGTCCGGGCGAGGTCGACCTCGGTGAAGTGGATCCGGAGCAATGAATTCCCCCTCGCGGCCTGCGCACTTCGAGCCTGCTCGCAGAGTCTGGGGCCCGCCGGGAGCCGCTGGCAAGATGGCGGCGTTCCGCATCCGCGGATGATGACGCAAGGGGGCGATTGCATGCAGAGAGTCCGTGTCAAGGCGCTGGTGAGCGCGCTGACCCTGACGGCGGCGACGGGGGCCGTGTGGCTGGGTCTGGCGACACCCGCCCAGGCGGCCACCTGTTCCTGGTACTCCGGCCAGACCGGGACCTCCTCCAACTGCGACAACAAGGATCCCGACACCATGGCCGCGTCCTGCGGCGGGCAGACCATCCACTCCACGCGCCTCAAGCGCAGTTACGACGGTGCCGCCACCGGCCCGCTGCTCGAACTCCGCTACAGCTCGAGCTGCCGCACCGTCTGGGGGCGCCTGACCGGCGCCTGGGGTACCGACTACGACCAGGCCGGCTGCACCGTCACCGTCCACCGCAACTCCGACGGCCAGGAGTACTCGCGCAGCCCCGCGTTCGGGGCCGTGAACGCCACGGTGTGGTCGAACACCGTCTACGACGCGGGAGTGACCGCGTACGTCAGGGCGCACTGCGACACGGGCCCCGGCTACCAGTACAGCGGGCAGACCGCCGGCTACTGACCTCGCGAGCGGCGGCGGGTCGGCTCCTTGCCGTCACCTGTCCGCGTTGTTGCGCCGCCGGGCGACCAGGAGCCACAGGCCGGCGCCCGCCAGGACGGCTCCGCCCGTCAGGGCCACCGTGCCGAGGACGAGGTGGTCGTCCGCGACCGCCGCCAGTCGGCCGCTGCCCGCGTCGATCGTCTTCGGCTCCGCGACGCCGTGGCAGGTGCCGCCGCGGACCATGTCGAGGTGCATGGCGATGACCGGCCGCGCGACGCGGGCGGCGGCGACGACCTGGGCGTTGTCGCCCCGGGCGATCTCCTCGTCGATCAGGGCGAGCGCCCGGGTGTGTCCGGCGGCCTGGTCGGCCAGCCACGCGGTGTCGTAGGCCGGCGTGCCCGCCTTGGCCCGGACGGCCTCGAGCTTCCGGCGGTCCTCGGGGGCGGGAGAGTCGGGCAGGGGGACACCGAGTTCCTTCGCCAGCCCCACCAGTCCCGCGTCAAGCTGGGTGTGATCGCGTACGAGCGCGGCTCCGACGGCCTTGACGCAGGCGGTGGTGGCGTTCTTCCGGGCGTCCTCGCCCGCGGCGATCTCGGCGAGGTCCACCCGGTGCCCCGTCCGCACGAAGGAGGCGTCCTGGTCTCCGACGGGCGCGGCCGACGCCGGGGAGGCGCACAGGACACCCGTGGCGGCTATGAGGAGGGCGGTCGTCGCGAGCTGGTTCCGCATGGTCCGCATGGGTACGTCCTTTCGCCTCCGGGTCTGCCGGCGGCACGACGGGAGGGTGCCCTTTAGCACCCGCCCCTCATATGTGCCGCCCCGACACGCGGCCCTCGCGCCGGAGTCCCCTTTTCACCGCAAAGGGTGACCGCCGTCGGGGTGCGGGGGGTGTCCGGGCGGGAGAAGACGGCCCGGGGCGGGCGGACGGTCGCGGGGTGCGCGAGCGTGCGCGCGGGGCGTCGCGGCCCGGGCGGGACTTTCCGGACACGACCCGGGGTCCGGGACTCACGGGCGGGTGGCCGCGTCGCTCTCGGCGTACAGGGTGAAGACCTGGTCGAGTCCCACGATGCGCAGGATCCGCATGGTGTTGTCCGGTACGGCGGCCAGGGCCATGTCGGCCTGAGCGGCCTGCGCGTGGTTGCGGGCCGCGAGGAGGACGGTGATGCCGCTGGAATCGCAGAATTCCATCCCGGCGAGGTCCAGGACCAGGCGCTGCCCCGGCTGGAGCACGAGCGCGGTGACCTGCCGCCTCAGTTCGGCGGCGCTGGAGTAGTCCAGCTCGCCGGTGACCTCCAGGACGGGGCCGGTGGCGGCGGAGCGGGAGCTGATCTTCAGGGGTGTCATGAGGGGTTCTTCGTCACGGGGCCGGAGGCCGGATGGGTCGGGCGGGGTATGCCGAGGGCGAGGAGGGCGGTGTCGTCGTCGAGGCCGTCGCCGAAGCCGGCGAGCAGCTCGGTGAGCGCATCGATCAGGCGGTGCGCTGACCGGCCGGCCTGGCCGGTCGCGAACTCCCGCAGGGCCTCGTCCCCGTACAGATGGGTGCGGCCCGCGCCGGTACGGGCTTCGGTGAGGCCGTCGGTGTACAGCAGGATGCTGTCGCCGGGGCCGAGCGTGGTGACGGCGGTGACGAAGTTCGGCTCGGCGACGACTCCGACGAGCAGACCGCCGGGGGTGCGGAGGTAGTCGCAGGTCCCGTCGGCGCGCAGGATCAGCGCGGGCGGATGGCCGCCGGAGGCCAGGCGGACCGTGGCGTCGCCGGTCACCGGATCGGGTTCGAGGATGCCGAAGATCGCCGTGCAGTAGCGGGGGTCGCCTCCGCTGTAGCGCTCGTGGAGGACGGTGTTGAGCGTGGTCAGGGCGGCGACGGGGTCGGGCGTGTGGAGGGCCGCCGCCCGCAGCGTGTAGCGGGTCAGCGAGGTGACCGCGGCGGCCTCGGGCCCCTTGCCGCAGACGTCTCCGAGGAAGAACGCCCAGCGTTTTCCGTCGATGGCGAAGATGTCGTAGAAGTCGCCGCCGAGCCGGTCGGGGGAAGCGGTGTGGTAGTGCGCGGCGGCCTCTATGCCGGGCACCGTCGGCAAGGAGTCGGGGAGGAGCGACTTCTGCAGGACGGCGAGTGCGTCCTGCAGCCTGGCACGGTCGGCCTCGGCCTGTTTCACCGCCCGTTCGGACGCCTTGCGTGCCCGCAGGAGCTCCTCCTCGTAGGCACGGCGGTCGTGCCCGTCGAAGACGGTGGTGCGGATCAGGAGCGGCTCACCCGAAGCGCCGTGCTTGACCACGGAGGAGAGCAGGACGGGCATGCGCCCGCCGCCGGCCCGTTTGATCTCCAGGGCGATGCCGTTGAGTCTGCCCTGCATCCGCAGCAGGGGCGCGAAGTGCGTCTCGTGATAGAGCTTGCCGCCCACGGTCAGCAGGTCGGTGAACCTCGTCCGGCCCACCACGGCCTCGCGGTCGAGGCCGAGCCAGTCCAGCAGAGTGGCGTTGATCTTGACGATGGTCCCGTCCATCAGCGTGGAGAGGTAGCCGCACGGCGCGCTTTCGTACAACTCCTCCGCGCTGTCCTCGAGCAGGGCGGCGAAAGCCGCGTCACCCACCCGTTCGCCGCTGGTTTCGTACGGTCCGGGGCCGTGACCGATGGGGCACGTCATCACAGGCCGGACAGGAAGGTGCGGATGGCCTCGTTGGTGGCCTCGGGTGCGGACATGTGCGGGCAGTGACCGGTGGCGTCCAGTGTGACGAGCCGCGACCCGGCGATCGCGCGGTGGACGTAGGCTCCGACCTCGCGCGGGGCGATGACGTCCTGGGTGCAGTCCAGCACCAGCGTGGGCACGCCGACCGTCTTCAGGTCCTCGCGGGAGTCCGACAGGAAGGTCGCACGGGCGAAGGCCCTGGCCATGTCGGGGTCCGTGGCGCAGAAGCTGTTGGTCAGCTCTTCGCCCAGCTCGGGCCGGTCCGGGTTCCCCATGATGACCGGCGCCATGGCGGAGGACCATCCGAGATAGTTCGACTCCAGGGACACCAGCAGTTCGTCGATGTCCTCGGCGCTGAAACCGCCGCGGTAGTCGAGATCGTCGATGTACCGGGGGGACGGGGCGACCATGATCAGGGATCCGATGCGTTCGGGCGCCTCGGCGGCGGCCAGGACGCCGATCATGGCGCTGACCGAGTGCCCGACGAACGCCGCTCCGCGCAGGTCGAGCGCCTCGCAGACCTCGACGACGTCCTGGGCGTAACCGTCCAGACCGGCGTAACGCTCGGCCGAGAAGGCGGACAGATCGGAGCGTCCCGAACCGACGTAGTCGAAGAGCACGACGCGGTAGTCGTCGGCGAGGGCGGGCACGGTGAGCCGCCACATGTTCTGATCACACCCGAACCCGTGCGCCAGCACCACCACCGGCCCACGCGGGTTCCCCGTGACCGTGACGTTGTTCCTGCGCAAGATGTCCATGCCCGCCATCCTGCCAGCCACACCTCGACGGGGTGACCCGGGTGCCGTCGGGGGGACGGCCTCCGACCTCCATGACGTGCGCCCCGCCCTTGCCATCGACACCGGAGAACGGCGTATGCGCCCGAACGCGTTCCGCAGGTTACGTCTCGCCCTGGCCGTCGCCGGTCTCCTCGGAGCGGCCGTGCCCGCCGCCGCGGCCCCCGGCCGGTCCGGCCCGGCCGCGCCCACCGGCGGCCAGGAGACGGTCCGCGCGATGACCTACAACATCCATGCCGGCGCCGGACACGACGGGCGGCTCGACCTGGAGCGGACCGCCGGCACGATCGAGGCGGCCCGTCCCGACGTCGTCGCCCTGCAGGAGGTCGACGTCCACTGGGGCGAGCGCAGCGCGTGGCAGGACCAGGCCGCGACGCTGGCCGAGCGTCTGGACATGGGGTTGTTCTTCGGGCACATCTACGACCTCCCCGGCGTCACGCCCCAGTCCCCCAGACGGCGGTTCGGCGTGGCGCTCCTCAGCCGGCTTCCCGTCCTGGCCGCCGAGAACCACGAGCTGACCCGCCTGTCCACCCAGGAGCGGAACGCCGAGCCCGCGCGGGCGCCGGGTTTTCCGGAGATCACGGTCGATCTGCGGGGCACGCGCCTGCACGTGTACGGCACGCACCTCGACTACCGCGCCGACCCGTCGGTCCGCGGGACGCAGATCGCCGACACCCTGCGGATCCTCGGCCGGGACGGCGACGACCCCCAGCTGCTGCTCGGCGACTTCAACGCCGAGCCCGCCGCGCCGGAACTCGCCCCTCTGTGGGGCCGCATGACCGACGCCTGTGCCGTCGCCGGCCCCTGCGCGAAGACGTATCCCGCGCGAGACCCGGTCAAGCACCTCGACTACGTGACCGCCTCGGCCGGGATCCGCACCCTGCACGTGGACGTTCCCGAGTCGTCGGCGTCCGACCACCGGCCGGTCGTCGCCGACCTGGCGGTGCCGCGCACGGCGCCCCGCGGCCGGCCTCGCCCGCCGTCAGGGTGAGCCGCGCGCGTACCGAGGCCGGGCCCGGGCCGTCGTCGGGTCCGGGCGGACCGGCGGCTGCGGGCCTTCCCCGGGTCCGGCCCCACCGCGGGTTCCACGCCCTCGTCGGGCGCTGCCCCGCGCCGGGCCGCCCGGCGGCGGGTCACCCGGACGGCCCCGACCGCCCACGCCGTCTCGGTCGGCCGCCCTCGTGGCAGGCCCCCGGGCCGGCGGGGGGCGGACCCGACGGCGGTACGCCGACGTCCGCGCGGGGATGCGGGAACGGGAGGGCGGGGGCTGTATAGGGTCACGTCCGTACGCGCGGGGACGAAGGCCCGGAGCGACGTCGCAGGAGACAAGGAGCGTTGCCGTGACTGGTCAGCCCATCCCCGTCGTCATCGACTGCGACACGGGTGTCGACGACGCCCTGGCCCTGCTGTTCGCCGTACGCCACCCGGGACTCGACGTACGCGCGGTGACCTGCGTGGCCGGGAACACCGACCTGGACGGGGTGGTCCGCAACACGCTCACCGTGCTGGAGCAGGCGGGCGCGGGCGACATCCCGGTCGCGAGGGGCGCCGACCGTCCCCTGATCGAGCCGGTGCGGACGGCCCGGCACGTGCACGGGCAGGACGGGATGGGCGACCTCGGTCTGCCCGCGCCGACCCGCAGGCCGGTCGACGTGGACGCGGTCACGCTGCTGCGCCGCGAGATCCTCGCGTCACCGAGGCCGGTGACCGTCGTCCCCACGGCGCCGCTGACGAACATCGCGCTGCTGTTGCGCACCCACCCGGAGGTGGTGCGCAACATCGAGCGGATCGTCTTCATGGGCGGCGCGGTGGCGACGGGGAACGCCACCCCGGTCGCGGAGTTCAACGTCTGGCACGACCCGGAGGCGGCCGCGATCCTGCTCACGGCCGGTGTGCCGATCACGATGTACGGGCTGGACGTCTTCAAGAGGGTGCTCGTGCCCGCCGCCGACGTCCAGCGGCTGCGTGCCAGCGGCGAGCCGCGCCTGCGGCTGGCCGGCGAACTCCTCGCCCACCGCGACCCGGCGACCTCCGGCGACCCCACCCCGACCGGCGGTCTCGGTGACGCGGGCGCGGTCTGCGCGGTCGTCGACCCGGAGGGGATCACCACGGAGGCGCTGCCGGTGGAGGTCAGCCTCGCCCCGGGCCCCACCCGGGGACAGACGATCGTGGACCGGCGCCCCCGCCCGGGCGAGTCCGAGATCCACGGGGGCGTCCGCCCACAGCCGCTGGTGGACGTGGCATTGGGTGTGGACGTGGAACGGTACGTGAGCCTCTGGCTCACCACCGTCGAGAAGCCGTGACGGCCGCTTCGACGTCCTGCCCGGCCCGGGGTGGTGACGGCCGCTCCTCCGCCCGCCCCCGTTGTCAGTGGTGACGAGGAGAATCCCCGTCATGACGGACATCACTTCCGCGATCACGCGGTACTGGGACGACGCCGCCTCGGCTTTCGACGCCGAGCCCGACCACGGACTGCTGCACGAACCGACCCGCCGGGCGTGGGCTCGGCTCCTGGAGCGGATGGCGCCCTCCGAGCCGGCCGATGTCCTCGACGTCGGGTGCGGTACGGGCTCGCTGTCCCTGCTCCTGGCCGCGGCGGGACATCGTGTGACCGGTGTGGACGTGGCGCCGCGGATGATCGAGCGGGCGCGGGCCAAGCTGTCGGCGGCGGGGCTGGAGGGCCGGTTCCTCCTCGGGGACGCGGCGGCGCCGCCGGTCGGCGACGAGTGCTTCGACGCGGTGATCGCCCGGCACCTGGTGTGGACCCTGCCCGATCCCGTGGGGGCTCTCCGCGCCTGGGTGGCGAGGCTTCGCCCGGGCGGTCGGCTGCTGCTGGTCGAGGGACGCTGGCGCGAGGCCGGGGAGAGCGGCCCGGCGTATGTGGCCGGAGCCGATGCGCTGCCGTGGCACGGCGGGATCGGCGCCGCCGACCTCGCTGAGGCCGTCCGGCCGCTGGTCTCCGGCGTGCACGTCGAACCGCTCGGTGATCGGGCCGAGTTGTGGGCCGGGCCGGTGTACGGCGAGCGCTACGCCCTCGTCGCACACGTGTAGGCGCGGGCCCGCCTTCCGCGGAAGCGGCTGCGGCGTCCCTGACGTCGCAGCCGCTTCCGCGTACGTGCACCTTGCGGGCCGGCGACGAGATGACCGGGCATCCCACCCACGGCCGACGCGGTCCACCGCGCCGACACCCTCGACGGCGCGCCCCAGGGGTCCCGCCAAGGCCGCGCCCGGTCGGGAGACGCCATGACCCACGCGCGCCGGCCGAGCGCGACCTACAGGCCCGAGCCGAGGCCGCCCTGGGTGCGGCCCACCGGTTCGTCACGGCCCTGGGCCCACAGAGACCGGACGTGGCCGAGGTGGCGGAGCATGCATGCCTCGGCCGCCTCGGCGTCGCCGCCGAGCATCAGGTCGAGGAGTTCGAGGTGCTCCTCCGCCGAGGAGACCAGCTTCCCGGCTTCGTCCAGACCGGTCAGGCCGTAGAGGCGGGAGCGCTTGCGCAGGTCCCCGACCGTCTCGACCAGCCGGTCGTTGCCCGCCAGGGCCAGCAGGGAGAGGTGGAAGCGGCGGTCCGCCTCCAGATAGCCGATGAGGTCGTGCCCGCGGGCGCTGGTGACGATCTCCTCCGCGATCGGGCGCAGCGCCTCCAACTGCTCGACGGTGGCCATCTTCGTCACCCGGCCGATCGTCGGAACCTCGATCATCGTGCGCAGTTCGGTGTACTGGTCGAGGTCCCGCTCGCTGACCTCGGTGATCCTGAAGCCCTTGTTGCGGACCGGCTCGACGAGTCCCTCCCGCGCCAGGTCGAGCATCGCCTCGCGCACCGGCGTGGCCGAGACGCCCAGTTCGCCGGCGAGGCCGGGCGCGGAGTAGACGCGCCCGGGGCGCAACTCCCCCGCTATCAGGGCCGCTCGAAGGGCATGCCCGACCTGGTCGCGCAGCCGTTCCTGGGCCTTGATGAGACTGTGCTGCTTCAGGTCACCCATTGCCGTTCCTCCGAGCGTCGCAGGGGACCAGCGTACGATGTCACGTTGCGCCGACTCGGGGTGGTGCGCGACATCGCCGCCGCGCCACCGCGGCCGGCCGTACGGAACCCGGTCGCGCCGAGAGCGCGCGGCCGGTGCGGGCGGCGGGCGTCGCGGGTCTCACAGGAGGAAGCCCGCGGGGAAGGGGTCGGACGGGTCGAGGAAGTACTGGGCGGTGCCGGTGATCCAGGCTCGTCCCGTGACCGTCGGTACGACGGCGGGAATGCCTCCCACGGTGGTCTTTCCGGTGAGCCGGCCGGTGAACCGCGTGCCGATGAAGGACTCGTTGACGAAGTCGGCGCCGAGCGGCAGCAGACCGCGCGCGTGCAGCTGGGCCATGCGGGCGCTGGTGCCCGTGCCGCAGGGAGAGCGGTCGAACCAGCCGGGGTGGATCGCCATGGCATGCCGCGAGCGCCGGGCGTCGGAGCCGGGGGCCGCGAGATAGACGTGCTTGACCCCGGCGATCGAGGGGTTCTCGGGGTGGACGGGCCGGTCGGCGGAGGCGTTGACCGCGTCCATGACCGCGAGACCCGCGGCGAGCAGGTCGTCCTTGCGGGACCGGTCGAAGGGCAGGCCGAGGGAGTCGAGTTCGACGAAGGCGTAGAAGTTGCCGCCGTAGGCGAGGTCGTAGGTGACCGTGCCGTGGCCGGGGACTTCGGCCTCGAGGTCGAGTCCGGCGCAGAAGGAGGGGACGTTGGTGAGGGTGACGGCGGTGGCGGCCCCGTCCTCGACACGGACGTCGACGCTGACGAGCCCGGCCGGGGTGTCGAGGCGGACCGTGGTGACCGGCTCCACGACGGGGACCATGCCGGTCTCGACCAGGACGGTGGCCACGCCGATGGTGCCGTGCCCGCACATGGGCAGCAGCCCGGAGACCTCGATGTAGAGCACGCCGAAGTCGGCGTCGGGTCGCGTGGGCGGTTGGAGGAGGGCGCCGCTCATGGCGGAGTGCCCGCGCGGCTCGTACATGAGCAGGGTCCGGACGTCGTCCAGGTGCTCGATGAAGTGAAGCCTCTTGTCGGCCATGGTGGCGCCGGGGATCACCCCGACTCCCCCGGTGATCACCCGGGTCGGCATGCCCTCGGTGTGCGAATCCACGGCGTGGTAGACGTGACGCGTACGCATGGAGGTCTCCTCCGGGATCGCTTAGCGGTGCCCCTCGGCGAGGGCCTTCTCGGTCGCGGCGCGGACGGCGGCCCCGGTCTCGCCGGTGAGCGGAGAGCGGGGAGGGCGGGTGGGGCCGCCGGTGCGGCCTGCCAGGTCCATGGATGCCTTGATGGCCTGGACGAACTCGGTCCTGGAGTCCCAGCGGAGCAGCGGGTGCAGGGACTTGTACAGCGGGAGCGCGGTGCCGAGGTCCCCGGAGACCGCCGCGTGGTAGAGGGCGGCGCAGGAACGCGGCAGCGCGTTGGGGTAGCCGGCCACCCAGCCGACGGCGCCGGCGAGGGCGAGTTCGAGCAGGACGTCGTCGGCGCCGACGAGGAGGTCGAGGCCGGGTGCGAGTTCGGCGATCTCGTAGGCGCGGCGGACGTCTCCGCTGAACTCCTTGACGGCGACGACGGATCCCTCGCCGTGGAGCCGGGCGAGGAGGGCCGGGGTCAGGTCCACCTTGGTGTCGACGGGGTTGTTGTAGGCGACGACGGGGAGCCCGGCGCGGGCGACCTCGGCGTAGTGGGCGCGTACGGCGGTCTCGTCGGCACGGTAGGCGTTGGGGGGCAGCAGGAGGACGGAGCCGGCGCCCGCCTCGGCGGCCTGGTCGGCCCAGCGGCGCGCTTCGGCGCTGCCGTAGGCGGCGACGCCGGGCATGACACGGGCTCCGTCACCCCCCGCCGCCTCCACGGCGGTGCGGACGACGCGGGACCGCTCCTCGTCGGTGAGGGTCTGGTACTCACCGAGTGAGCCGTTGGGGACCACGCCGTCACAGCCGTTGGCGATCAGCCAGGCGACGTGCTCGGCGTAGGCGTCGAAGTCGACGGAGAGGTCCTCACGCATCGGGAGGGCCGTGGCGACCATGATTCCGCGCCAGGGGCGGGTACGCGATGCGCGGGCGGGCGGGGCGGGCTCGGATCCGGGGGGCGGGGTGGGCGCGGGGGAAGGCGCGTGGGTCATCGCAACTCCTCAAGTGATGTGTGACATTTTACAAGGTGGTGTGCTCCAGCCCGCAAGAGCACCGGCCGTCGAATCAGCTCTCCGTGGCGGGCAGTTCGGCGAGATGACGCAGCGGGACCGGACAGGAGAAGGGGCGTCGGTCGGCGACGGGCGGCTCGCCGACGAGGGCGGCGACGGCGGGTCCGCACATACGGCCCTGGCACCAGCCCATACCGGCGCGGGTGAGCAGTTTGACCGTACGGACGTCCCGGGCGCCCAGACCGGCGACCGCCTCGCGGATCCGGCCGGCCGGCACCTCCTCACAGCGGCACACCTCGGTGTCGTCGCGCAGCCCGCCCCTCCAGCCGGGGCCGGGGCGGTGGACCGCGGTCATGGCGGCCGCGAAGGCACGCAGCCGGAGGCGGCGGCGCAGCAGGGCGGTGGGGACGACCGCGCCGGCGATCGCGCGGGCCGCGATCTCGCCCTCGGTGAGGGCCAGTCGGGCTCCGCCGATGCCGCCTGTCTCACCGGCGGACCAGATGCCCGGGACGGACGTGCGCTGCCGGGAGTCCAGGGCGAGTGCAACGGTGCCGTCGCCTGCGGAGCGGGTGGCACAGCCCAGGCCGGTGGCCAGCTCCAGTTGGGGCACGAGCCCGTGGCCGACGGCCACGGCGTCGCACGGAATCCTCCGGGCGGTGCCGGCCAGCGGGCGCCACTCGTGGTCGATCCGGGCCACCGTGACCGCCTCGACGCGGTCGGTGCCGTGGACTTCGGTGACGGCGTGCCGGGCGAGGAGGCGGATCCGGTGGCGGAGCAGGGCGCCGCCGTACGCGGCGCCCTCGGCGAGCTTGCCGGCATTGCGGAGGAGCGCGGACGCGTGCCGGGCGTAGCCGGTGTAGGCACCTGCTTCGACGACGGCGGGTACGCGGGCCCCTGCGGCGGCGAGCGACCCGGCGACGGCAGGCAGCAGTGGCCCGCTGCCGGCGACCACGACCCGCCTGCCCGGAAGCACCAGACCGCTCTTGAGCATGGCCTGGGCTCCGCCGGCCCCCACGACCCCGGGCAACGTCCAGCCCGGAAAAGGCAGTTGCCGCTCGTAGGCTCCGGTGGCCAGCAGCACGGTCCTCGCCCGCACCCTCACGGCCCTGTCGTCTTCGCCCGCCACGGCGTGCAGCACCCAGCCCTCGCCCGTCACGGAGTCCGCCCGTACCACCGTCCACACGTGGTGGGCGGGGAGGTACGTGATGCGGCCCGTCGACTCGTGTCCGCGGAAGGCGGCCTCGCGGGCGGCGAAGGCCGCCCAGTCGTGGTGCAGGGCCTCCGGCCGGGCCGCGCCGAGCCCGGGGGCGGGGCTGCGGTAGTACTGGCCGCCGGGGCGGTCGCCTGCGTCCAGGACGACGACGCGCAGACCGAGGGCCGCGGCGGTGACGGCGGCGGCGAGCCCGGCCGGCCCGGCACCGACGACGGCGAGGTCGGGGACCGGGGCGTGGGACGGCGCCTGGGCAGGCGCTGCGCCCGACGGCCCCTCGGCGTCGGGCGTCGCCTCAGACGGCCAGGTCGGCATGGCCGGTCCCCTTCTGTGTGGTGACGTCGTCCCCGGGGCGGGCGGGTAGGAGGCAGGCCCGTTGGTTGGGACGGCCGTTGACGGTGACGAGGCAGTCGTGACAGACGCCGATCCCGCAGAACACCCCCCGCGGGGCGTCTCCCTCGCGGGTGGTGCGCCAGGCGAGGACGCCGGCGTTCCAGAGCACGGCGGCGACGCTCTGGCCCGCCTGCGCGGTCAGTTCACGGCCGTCGAACCGGAGGACGTACGTCGCCTCCGGCGCTCCGCCCACCAGGCCGCGCGGCGACCGCCGGCGCGCCGACCACCAGGGCCGCCGGCGCGCCTGGCGCGGTGCGGCCTCCCGAGCGGGATCGGCGGACGCGTCGGCGGCGGGGTCGTTCATCGGCCGGGGCTCCTTCGGGTGCGGGCACGAACACGGTTCGGTCGTGCCGGAGGGGACACGGGCGGCGGTCATCGGTTCGGTCGTGCGGGAGGAAGCCCGGGCGGGCGTCATCGGTTCGGTCGTGCGGAAGCAGGCGGCGTCGAGCCCCCGCAGCGGTCTCTCCCGCGGGCCGTTGCCGCTCACCGGGGTGTTCCCTCGAACCGGTCGGGGCGGAACGGCGTGGGGTCCACCGGCGGCCGGGTGCCCGTCAGGGCGGCCGTGATCAGGCGGCCCGTGGCCGGGGCGAGGCCGATGCCGGCGCCCTCGTGGCCGCAGGCGTGCAGGAGGCCGGGGACGCGGGGGTCGGGTCCGATCGCCGGGAGGTGGTCCGGGAGGTACGGGCGGAAGCCGAGGTAGGTGCGCAGCACGCGCACGTCCGCCAGGACCGGGAACAGCGCCGCGGCCTGGGCGGCCAGCCGGCGCAGGGCCTCCACCGACAGGGACCGGTCGAAGCCCACGCGCTCGCGGGTCGCCCCGATGAGCACCGGCCCCGACGGCGTGCCCTCGACCACCGCCGAGGACTGCAGGGCGGCGGAGCCGCTGGCGACGTCGGAGATGTAGTCGGCGGCGTACACCTTGTGCCGCACGACGCGGGGCAGTGGCTCCGTCACCAGGACGAAGCCGCGGCGCGGGAGTACGGGCAGGTTCACGCCCGCCAGTTCCGCGACGCGTCCGCCCCAGGTGCCCGCGGCGTTCACCACGTGGGGGGCCAGGATCTCCGTTCCCGCTCGGGTGCGGACACCGCGAACGGCCCCCTTCCTCCTCACGATGTCGGTCACCTCCTCGCCCAGGTGCAGCGTGGCGCCGGAGGCGGCGAGAAGGCGGGCCGCCGCGCGGGCGGGCTGGACCTGGGCGTCCTGCGGATAGTGGAAGGCGCCCGCCAGGCCCGGGGCCAGATGCGGTTCCAGGTCGTGCAGCGCGCCGGCCGGCACCTCCACCGCGTCGACGCCCGCGCCCCGCTGGCCGTCCGCGAAGACGCGCAGCGCCTTGAGGGCGGCGTCGTCGGGGGCGACGACGATCCCGCCCTTGGGCTCGTACTCGAACTCCCCCGGGAGCGCCGCGGCGAGGTCCCGCCACAGACCGGCGGAGAACAGGGCGAGGTCGAGCTCGGGGCCCGCCTCCTTGTCGGAGACCAGCAGATTGCCCTCCCCGGCGCCGGTGGTGCCGCCCCCGACGGCGCCCCGGTCGACCACGGCGACGGAGAGGCCCGCGCGGGCGGCGTCGTACGCGCATGCGGCACCGACGACGCCGGCACCGATAACGATCACGTCCACGGCAGTAAGGTGTCACATTCTTCAGAGGGCGGCCAGGGTGCCGGGGGCCGCTGCGGTCCGGTCCCGCCAGGAGGACGGGACGGGACCGCGGCGCCCCCGCATGGGGTCGGCTTCGGCTTCGGCTTCGGCTTCGGCTTCGGCTTCGGCTTCGGCTTCGGCTTCGGAGGACGATCGGCCGTCCGGACGACCGATGAACGCCGGACGGGCGGACGGACTAGCTGCGCAGCGGTCCCTCGCAGCTGTACGGGGACGTTCCCGCCACCCGGTTGCTCCATATCTCCACCGGGCCGAAGGAGCAGTTCATGTCGGCCAGGTTGTTGGAGACCGCGCCCGCCCGGTCCAGAAGGAAGTAGTCCACCGTCTCGGACATGTCCTTGAAGTTCTGGTCGGCGCTGCGCCAGTCCTTCAGGTTGGCGGTGATCCGGCCGGTGCAGGTGAACCGGCGCTTGCCGGGATCGCCGTTCTCGACGCAGTCCGGCGTGTTGTGGGTGGCGCTCGCGAACGAGGTCTTCACGTTCGCGAGCGCGGCGTCGCGGAGCCGGTCGTTCGTGGTGTAGACGGTGTCCGGCACGAAGAGGTCGTCGACCCTGGCGATCTGCGCGTCGAGGAAGCGGTCGTAGCCTCGCTGCGTGTAGGTGTCCGCGCCGAGCCGGTGGCGCCACGCGTCGTAGCCGGCGACGTCGTTGCCGCGCAGGTGGGTGTACATCTCGCGGAGCACCGAGGGCCTCTCGGTCCACAGGTACTCGAAGAAGGTCCCGGCGTAGCTGTAGAAGCGGAAGCCGTCGCCTTCGTAGGTGGCGTTCAGTATCTGCTCGACGGTCATCCTCGGGCCGCCGCCCGCGGTGTCGGCGATGATGCTCTTGACCAGGGACTTGCGCACGGCGATGCCGTTGTCGCGGGTGGCTCCGTCGAAGAACTCGGCGGTGCCCTCGTCCATGGCGGTCGTCCTGTCCCCTTCGTACCAGGGGCCCTCACCGAAGAATCCGGGCACGGCGAACCGGCCGTTGAGGTAGTGCGTGTACTCGTGCCGGAAGAGCTCCTCGAGCGTGAGCGAGGAGTCCTGCGGGACACGGCGCTGGTACGTGTAGAAGGTGGCGCCCTTCTCGATGTAGATCCCGCCGTTGTTCGTGTCGTAGCCGGTCAGGATGGGGTGGTAGTTCTCGTAGTCGGCCCGCGAGGCGTACAGCACGATGGTGAGCGTGGTGTTGGGGTCCCCGGCGAGCGGCTGTTCGGTGCCCAGGACCCGGTGGTACTGCGCCTTGACCTGCTTGGCGGCGTAGTACAACTGGTCGACGGTGGCCCGGTCCAGGCCGGTGCGGACCTTGATGGCGCCGTTGTCGTAGGTGTAGGTGTACGGGAAGATCCGCTTCTCGATGTCCTCCTTGCAGACTCCGTACGGCTCGCACGCCTCGTAGAAGCCGAGCCAGGAGACGAGCTTGGCCCACGGCTGGCTGCCGTCACCGAACGTCGAGCGGGCGACGGGCAGAAGGGCGCCGAGGTCGGGGACGATCCGGTCCCGGAGGGCGGCGATCTGGCCGAAGCGGCCGTACTCTCCGAGGGCGTCGCGCGCGACCCAGGCGTTGGCGGTGCCCTTGAGGTGGGCGTGGCCGGCGAAGGCCTTGAAGGCGGCGCGGTAGGAGTCGTCCGCGGTCACGGCCGCGTGGAACGCGGTGTCGGCGTTCCCCGGGTAGACGCCGAGGTAGTTGACGGACAGCGCGGCGAGCGCGGCGCCCGCCCAGGCCGGGTCCAGGTGGGTGGCCGGGTGGGACGGGTCCATGGTGGCCAGGACCTTCTTGATCAGTCCGGTCTGGTGTGCGCGCAGGCCCGGGGCGCTGCCCGCGTAGAGCGCCTCGCGCAGGGTGCGGGCGTTGGCCGCGGTGACGTCGAAGGTGCGGGCGGCGGCGCCGAAGTCGGCGATGGCGCGCCGCATGGCGTCCACGGTCGGGGCGTCCGTGATGTCGATCTCGGAGCGGGTGTGGTCGTGGTAGGCCACGGCGTGCAGGTACGTGAACATCTCCTCCAGGTGGGAGGAGTTCCGGCCGTCGTGAGTGGCGGCCAGGGCGGATATGCGGCGGGACACGGCCTGGACGTGCGCGTCGGACATGACGGGCGTCAGGCGGGCGTCCCAGGTCCAGATCAGGCCGCGCAGACAGTCGTCGGCGAGGACGGCCGGGTCGCCGAGGAAGTCCGCGAACTGTTCCGGCGCGAGGCGCGTGATCCCGTCGAGGGTGCAGGGGACGCCCGCGGCCGTCCGTGCCGTGCGGGCGGCGAGCTTCTCCGCACGCGGGGACGGCGGTGCGGCGGTGGAGGCTCCGGGGACGCGGCCGTCGGCGGTGCGGGCTCCGGGGGCGGACGAGGAGGCCGGCGCCTTCCTCCGCTCCGAGGCGAGGCGGTCGACCTCGTCGAAGGGGTCGGCGCCGGGCGCGCCGGAGGCGAACGCGCCCGCCGAGGGGGGCGGGACGGCTCCGGGGGCGCTCGCCGGCGCGGACGTCGGGGCCGCGGCGGAGCCGGGTGCGGCGGTCGAGGTCCACGCCTGGCCGGCCGTGGTGAGGAGGGTGACCGCCACGGCGGCCGACAGGAGGGACGTGCGCGCGGCTCTGTGCTGGGACACCAAGTGCTCCTGGGGGGTGGGAGGTGGGGGAAGTGGTGCGCTGGACGCGGCGACGGACG
The DNA here is from genome assembly GCF_040677675.1 of Streptomyces sp. NPDC053755. Classification (NCBI taxonomy): domain Bacteria; kingdom Bacillati; phylum Actinomycetota; class Actinomycetes; order Kitasatosporales; family Streptomycetaceae; genus Streptomyces; species Streptomyces sp. NPDC053755. The sequence goes on from NZ_JBFASK010000036.1 coordinate 32,270, forward strand.
CGTCAACCGCCGCGTGCCGCACGGAGGTTGACGGAGAGGAACATGCCGCGATGTGAGCTGTAACATAGTAATGTGAAATTGCACTGACAAGCCCTGTGCGCCCACCAGTTCGCTTCTTCACGAGGAGCCCCGTGACCGACTCCCCCGCGCGCCTGCACATCGGCAGCCACGACCTGCAGGTGTCTCCCGATCTGTCCCGCTTCATGGGTGACGGCTGGTCGCCCTCGCCGCTGCCCGCGTCCGCCCGGGTGCCGGCACACGACTCCACCCCCGGCCGGCGTGCCCGGCTCTCGGCGCGCTTCCCCGGGGAACGGCTGATCGTCCCGGCCGGGGAGCTGACGGTGCGCTCCAACGACTGCGACCACCGCTTCCGTCCGCACAGCGCGTACGCGTGGCTGACCGGCCTGACGGGCGAGGACCAGGCGGGACACGTCCTGGTGCTGGAACCGGTCGGTCCGCAACGCCACGAGGCGGTGCTGTACCTGCGCCCCCGGTCGCCCCGCGCGGAAGGCGAGGACGCGTTCTTCCGGGACCGCAGGTACGGGGAGTTCTGGGTCGGCCGCCGCCCCGACCTCGCGGAGGCGGAACGGCTCACGGGCCTGCGCTGCGCCCACCTGGACACCCTGGGCTCCCCGCCCGGCCGCAGGGCCTCGGAGGACGCCGAACTGGACTGCGCCCTCTCCGAGTTGCGCCTGGTGAAGGATGCCTGGGAGGTCGGGCAGCTGCAGCTCGCCGTCGACCACACCACGGCGGGTTTCGAGGACGTCGTACGGGCGCTGCCGCGCGCGCTGGCGCACACCCGCGGTGAGCGGTGGATCGAGGGGGTGTTCGGCCTGCGGGCCCGGGCGGAGGGCAACGGCACCGGCTACGACACCATCGCGGCGTCGGGCGCCCACGCGTGCGTCCTGCACTGGATACGCAACGACGGCCGGCTCGACCGGAACGACCTCCTGCTCCTCGACGCCGGGGTGGAGACCGACACCCTCTACACGGCCGACGTCACCCGTACCCTCCCCCTGTCCGGGCGCTTCTCACCGGTCCAGCGCGAGGTGTACGAACTGGTGCTGGCCGCCCAGGAGGCGGGTATCGCGGCCCTGCGGCCGGGGGCCGGCTTCCGGGACTTCCACCGGGCCGCGATGCGGGTGATCGCGGAAGGGCTGGCCGCGTGGGGCGTCCTGAAGAGCGCCGAAGGCGACCTGCACCGCAGGTACACCCTGTGCGGCAGCGGCCACATGCTGGGGCTCGACGTCCACGACTGCGCGAAGGCGCGGGCCGAGACCTACACCGACGGCGTCCTGGAGGAAGGCCACGTCCTGACCGTCGAGCCGGGCCTCTACCTCCAGCCGGACGACGAGACCCTGCCGGCGCAACTGCGCGGCATCGGCGTCCGCATCGAGGACGACCTCGTCGTCACGGCGACGGGCGCCCGCCTGATGTCGGGCGCCCTGCCGCGCACGGTGGCGGGCATCGAGGAGTGGATGGGGAACCTGCTGGAGGGCTGATCCACGGCCGAGGGCTGATCCACGGCCGACCCCTTTACGCGCCGACGGATCGGGACGGCGGGCCGCTCACCCGTGAGCGGCCCACCCCGGCACCGTCGGCAGTACCTTCTCCGCGACACGGACCAGTACCGCGTCGCTCGGCACCGCGCCGTCCGAACGCCACAGCGACAACTCGAAGCTGTCGCCGCCGTCCTGCGGACTCCGGGCCACGGAGAGGACTCCGACGGGCACTCCCGGGCCGCTGTCCGCGTCGCTTCCGTCGAGGCGGAAGCTGATCCTGAGCGTGTGGTCCCAGTAGAGCACCGCCGGTCGGCCCAGGACCGTCCGCTCCTGGGCGCCGGCTCCCAGCAGGGCCGCGGATCCGGCCACGGGCAGACGGTCGTAGGTGGCCGACAGCGACACGGTGTAGGTCGCGAACTCGACCTGGGCGGAGGGGAGGGCGATCTCCTCGCCGGCGAGGCGGACGGAGCCGTCACCGCCACTGGCGCTCGTCGCCGTCTCCGTCGGCGTGCCCAGGAGGGCGGCGAGGTCGGAGCGGTGCAGCGCCGCGCACAGCTCCGCCCCCGAGACGCGCCGGGGCTGCCGGGCCCGGGTCTTCGCCGACGCCCGGCCGGCGTCCCCCGACGCCTGGCCCGCCCCTCCCGACTCCCCGTCCGCACACGTCACGGGCCGCACGGCGGCGTCGTTCGCGGACGCGTTCTCCCACACGTGCCCCACACCCACGGCGAGGGCCAGCACGGCCACCATTCCCAGGGCCATGACGGCCTGCCCCCACGCGCCCGCGCCTCTCGGAAGCGCGTCGATGTCCTCGGCCATGTCCCCCACCCGCCGTGATTCCCGCCGTGGTTCCCCGCCACGTGCCCGCGGACCTTAACCCGTGATCATCCGGCGCACCAAGGCCTTTCCGGCACGGCGCCGCTCCGGCCCTCCGCGACCTTCCTCCCACGTGCCCGGGATGCGGGCGGATCCCCGGCCCTCAGGGTGGCGACGGGGGGGCGGAGCCGCGCCTTCCGCGCCACTACGACACCACTGACCTGGGGGTTCTCCGTGCCCGCTCCTCGCCTCAGCCGGACCCCGCTACCCGGTTTCGGGGTCCGCTACGACCTCACCACCCGCGAGCACCGGCGCCTTTCGGTGATCGCCCACCGCGACGGCGCACGGACGCTCGACGCGCACCGCAGGACGATCCGGACGAGTGCGCGCTGTCCGTGAAGACCGACCGGTCGTGAGGCGGAGGCCCCGGTCGACGCGCTGATGCCCGCGCACCACAGCCCCAACCTGCCGTCCACCACCGGCCTCGGGCTGGTGACGGAACGGACGCGCCCACCCCGGTGGCCCGGGGCGAGTTCTCCATCGTGATCGCGGGCCTGGCCGTGACGGCGGGCATTCGAGCCCGCGCTCGGCCCCCTGGCCACCGCGTACGCTCTCGTCCTGGTCATCCTCGGCCCGCTCACGCCCCGCTACACCGGACCGGTCGCCACCTACCTCACCGGGCGCCGCCGCGGGAGCACCCCCGGCCCTACGCCGACGCCGGACCGGGCCCAGACCCTCTCGGAGGCGCTGGAGCCGGTGGACGACGCGGGACCCGTCGGCAGGACATGAGCGAGCGACGGACCGGAAGCGCGGGGTGAGGCACGCGGATCCGGTCCGTCGTCGTCCCGCTCGGTCAGAGGAGGACGGAAGAGAAGCTGTCCAGCTGGATCCAGGTGACCTTGTTGGTCGTCTGCGGCCCGAAGACCGTCACGACGCCCAGGGTGTTGGCCTCGACGCGGACGGCGTTGACGCCCTGGTAGTTGTTGCGGGGGCAGATCCCGCGGGTCAGCTTCGGCGGGCGGATCGTGGCGGGCAGGGTGCCCAGCTGGGCGTCGCCGGTGAAGGAGCAGGTGACCGTGCCGCGCAGTTGCAGGTACTCGGTGCCCGCGAGCCGGATGACCCGTGCCTGCGCGGGCGCCTCGGCCACGACGCCCGGGGCGAGCGTGAGGTCCGTCCAGTCGACCAGGAGCTGACACCCTTCCGGTACGTCCGCCGCGGCGGCGGGTGAGGCGGACAGCAGCGGGGTGCCGACGGCGACGGCCGGGGCGGCCAGCACCGCTCCGAGCAGGGAACGGCGGCTGGTGGTGGGGCGGTTCATGCGCGATCCTCCGGATCGGGTAGGACGGGGCGGCGAGGGGGCGGGGCGGCGACGGCCCGGGGCCGTGGGCGACCGGGACGGCGTGCCGTCATCGCCAGGCGACCGAGACGCCGTCGAGGTCGATCCACGTGATGGCGTTGTCGGCGGTGGCGCCGTACGCCCAGAGCGCGCCGTGGACGTCCGCCTCGACGCGGCAGACGCAGCGCCCGTGGAAGTTGTTCCGCGGCACGTTCTGGCGGGCCGGCCGGGTGGGGCGCAGCCGGTGCGGCAGCGTGGCGACCTTGCCGTCCGCCGTCAGGCCGGGAAAGCAGGTCAGGGTGCCGCGCAGCTGGAGGTGGGTGGTGCCGGCCATGGCGATCAGGCGGCCGCGCGGGCGCTGGGCGCCCGGGGCGGTCCCGGCTTCGAGGACGAGGTCCTCCCAGTCCGACAGCACCTTGATCCCGTCCACGGCCGGCCTGGTCGGGTACCAGCCGATCGTGACGTCGCGGGCGAACTCGCTGCCCGGCGTGGTGTTGCTGAACCCGAACAGCAGGCGTGTCTCCCCCGTCGCCGGGTCGACCTCGACGGCGAGCCCCTCGGGTTCCCGCCGCGTGAGGCCGTCGGCGCCCGTGACCACCTGCCGGTCGAGCCGCTGTCCCGTCGTCCACGAGTACGAGGTGAGGAACGTGATCCCCGGGAACTCGCTGGGAAGGGCCGGGTCCTTGTCCTTGTCGTACGGCGCCCACTGGTACACGTACAGGACGTCACCGAGGCTCGCGAACCCCTGGAAGGTGAGCTTCGGCTCCAGCGGGTAGGGCGACGGCACCGCGGGGGTGGTGTCCTCTCCGGCGGGCACCGTGAACGTCGGGCCCACCGGTGCCCAGTCGCCGGCGGCGGCGCCGGTCAGGTCGTAGCGCGTGAAGCGGCGCTCGCCGCCCTGGTGGTACATCACCGTCAGGAGGCCGTTCACCGGGTCGGTCGAAGGCCCGGTGCCGGCGGTGCTGCCGGGCGCGGTGAACTTCCGCTCCTGCGGGATCGCGGCTCCGTCGAGCACCGCCCCGTCCTCGAACCGGAACCGCGTGACGGCCTTGCCGAAGGCCGTGCCCCCGCTCGTGACATGGAGCGGGCCGACCTCGGTCCAGACGTGGCTGTCGGCGCCGACCGGTTCCACGCCCATGGCGAGACCGTGCCCGAAGCCCTTCAGCTGCATCGAGCCCGTACGCACTCCGGTCTGCCGGTCGATGCGGTTGAGGTACATGTTGCCCGCCGACGCCGTGGCCGAGCTCTCCACCTGGAGCACGAAGACGTGCCCGTTGACGGTGTCCGTCGCGATGGCCTGCGGAGCCGGGTTCTTCACCAGGTCCACGGTCTGGAGCAGCCTGCCCGTCACGCCGGACAGGTCGATGCCGTTGGTGTCCGTGTACGCCATGTTCCCTCCCCTGGGTCCTGTCCGGACCCGACCCGTCATGATCACACAGGTGTGCGAGGGGCCGAGCCGCCCCTCGCGACGGCGCGCGAGCCGGGGTGGGGAGGGCCGCACCGACCGGGCGGCTGGTCAGGCGGCTCGTTTCAGGCGGTACGGGTCAGCCGCCACACGTTGTCCACCCGGGTTCCGGACCTGCCGTCGGGCGAGGACAGGGCGCGCTCCACACCCTCCAGGGTGTCCACCCGCCAGGGGTGCGACAGGTCGAGCATCGCGAGCACGCCTTCGAGCGTGGGGAAATCGGCGTCGAACGGGTACTCGTGCTCCTCCATCCAGGAGGGCCACGCGGCGTGCATCGCGATGAGGAGGGTGCCGCCCGGCGCGACCGCTTCGGCGGCCGACCTGAGCACGCCCTCCTGGTCCAGGGCGACGGGCGACTGGAGGAACTGGGCGCTCACCAGACCGAACTCGCCCTTGGGGAAGGTCACTCCGAGTTCGTGCCGCTCGAAGGCCACGCGGTCGGCGAGACCCGCCTCGGCGGCGTGGGCCGCCGCCCGCTCGAGGGCGGTGGCGGAGATGTCCACGCCGGTCACCCGCCATCCGCGCGAGGCCAGCCACAGCACGTCACCTCCCTCACCGCAGCCCAGGTCCAGGGCGGTGCCCGGCTCCAGGCCGGCCGCCTCACGGACGAGGAGCGGGTTCGGGTCGCCGCTCCAGACGCGGGCGCTGGTGCTGTAGCGCTCTTCCCAGAACTCCGTCGGATCGGTGGGCTGCGAGGTCGGCATGAAGGCTCCTTCGGGATGGTCGCGCAGTGCCGGCGGCACCTGGGCCCAGAGTCGCCAAGGCGCGGAAAAACGTCAAACATGCTTGCCGATTCGGCAACTACGCGGCGGGGCCCGGGGCGTGCCCGCTTCCGTTCCGCTCGCGCGGAACCGTAGGATCACCTGGTCATCACCGCGACGGGAGACAGGAAGCCGGTGCGAATCCGGCACGGTCCCGCCACTGTGACCGGGGAGTGCACCCGTCGAGACGCCACTGAGCGCACGCGTGGGAAGGCTGGGGTGTACGCCGATCCGGGAGTCAGGAAACTGGCCTGTCGCGGGCCCGATCCGAGGAGCGCGGACTCCCCAGGAGGCTTTTCTTGTACCCCAGCACGTCCCGCGTGCCCGGCACGCCCCTCATCTCCGGGGCGCCTCGTACGCCCGGCACATGCCCCACCCCGCGCCGGCGTCCGGCCGCCCGTCCGCGACGCCGCTCCGTGCGCGCCGCGGCCCTGGCCCTCGCCCTGTCGGGAGTCCTGCTCACCGGCTGCGGCACCTCGCCGTCCACGGCCTCCGGCCCGAAGGGCCCCGCACCGGCCGCCAAGGGCTTCCCCGTCACCGTCGACAACTGCGGTACGCGCACCACGTACGACAAGCCACCCTCCCGGGTGGTGACGATCCACCAGCACCCCGCGGAGCTGATGCTGGCCCTCGGGCTGAAGAACCGGATGGTCGGCACGGCGTTCCCCGACTCGGACGTCCTGCCCGCTTTCCGGAAGGACTTCGCGGCGATCCCGGAACTGGCCAGGAAGGAGCCGTCGTTCGAGTCCGTCCTCGACGCGGAACCGGACTTCGTCTACGGCGGCTACGCCAGCGCGTTCTCCGAGAACGAGGGACGCTCGCGGAAGGCGTTCGCCGACGCCGGCATCGACACCTATCTCAACCGCGAGTACTGCGGGAAGAAGAAGGTGTCGATGACGGACACGTACGACGAGATCCGCGCGATCGGCTCGCTCTTCGGCGTTCCGGAGCGCGCCGACGCGCTGGTGGCCGACCTCCGGGGCCGCGTCGCGAAGACGACGGAGGCCGTCGAGGGCGCGCCCTCCGTCCCCGTCTTCGTGTACGACAGCGGCGACAAGTCCGCGTTCACCGCGGGGGGCAAGAGCCTCGGCACCGAGGTCATCCGGCTCGCCGGAGGCGCCAACGTCTTCGCCGACCTGGACGACGTCTTCGGTGACGTCTCCTGGGAACAGGTCGTCGCCCGCAAGCCGGAGGTCATCGCCATCTACGACTACGCGGGGGCGGACAGCGTCGAGCGGAAGAAGGAGTTCCTGCTGTCACAGCCGGCCCTCGCCGAGGTGCCGGCGGTACGGAACAAGCGCTTCGTGGTGCTGCCGCTGACCGCGACCCTGGTCGGGGTCCGCGCGCCGTACGCGGTGGAGGACCTCGCCCGCGGGCTGCATCCCGAGCGCTTCCGGTGACGGCCCCGGCCGACGCCGTGTCCGCCGCCGATTCCGTCCCCGTCTCCCCCGGCGCCCCCGCCCGGCCCGCGGATCCAGGCGCCCCGGGCGCCTCCGCGCGGGGCACGGCCCCGCACCGGGGGGCCGGGGCCCGCCGCCGCGCCTTCCCGGTCGCCCTCGCCGTCCTGGCGGTCGTGCTCCTGGCGTCGATGACGGCCGGCATGGCCGTCGGCTCGGTGCACGTGCCTCCCGGCCAGGTCTGGGGCATCGTGACGCACGCCCTCTTCGCCGACTGGTCGGAGCCCACCTGGTCGTCGGCGCGCGAGACCATCGTGCTCGACGTGCGGGCCCCGCGCGTGCTGCTGGGGGCGGTGACGGGCGCCGGGCTCGCGGTGGTGGGAACCGCCATGCAGGCCCTCGTGCGCAATCCCCTCGCGGAGCCGTACCTCCTGGGGGTGTCCTCGGGCGCCTCGCTGGGCGCCGTCGCGGTGATCGTCTTCGGGGTGAGCCTCTTCGGACCGGTCTCCCTGTCGGCCGCCGCGTTCGCCGGCGCCCTGCTGACCCTCCTGCTCGTGTACACCACGGCCCGGTCCGGCGGCCGGATCACCTCGGTGCGCCTGGTGCTGTCGGGGGTGGCGTTCGCCTCCGTCCTCACGGCGGTCATGGACGTCCTGCTGCTGACCAGCGACCGGGGCAACGAGGCACGGGCCGTCCTCGCCTGGACCCTCGGGGGGCTGGGCGGTGTCCAGTGGGGCACCCTGTGGCTGCCGGGCGCCGCGCTCGCGCTGGGCATCGCGGTCCTGCTGACGCGGGCCCGTTCGCTGAACCTGCTGCTGGCGGGTGAGGAGGCGGCCGCGACGATGGGACTCGACGTGGCCCGGTTCCGGGCCCGCACATTCGTGCTGCTCTCGCTGGTCACCGGGGTCCTGGTGGCGGCCGCCGGGCCGATCGGGTTCGTGGGGCTGATGATGCCGCACACCGTGCGGCTCTTCGTCGGCGGCGACCACCGCCGGGTGCTGCCGACGGCAGCCCTGGGCGGAGCCGTGTTCCTGGTCTGGGCGGACATCGCGGCGCGGACGATCGCGGCGCCGATGGAGATTCCCGTCGGTGTCCTCACGGCGCTGTGCGGGGGCCCGTTCTTCCTGTGGCTCATGCGCCGGGACGCCCGGCGCACGGCCGACCGGGGAGCGCCGTGACGGCGGCCGAACTCGTCGTCGAGGGCGTCACGCTCGCGGCGGGGGCGCGCCGGCTCGTACGGGACGTCTCGCTGACCGCCCGGCCCGGCGAGGTGATCGGCCTCGTCGGGCCCAACGGCAGTGGCAAGTCCAGCCTCCTGCGGGCCGTCTACCGCGTGCTGCGCCCGGAGGGCGGGAGCGTGCGGGTGGACGGCACGGAGGTCCGGTCGATGCCGGTCCGGCGGCTCGCCCGAACGCTGGCCGCCGTGGTGCAGGAGAGCGGTGCGGACTTCGACCTGACCGTGCGGGACGTGGTCTCCATGGGACGCACGCCGCACAAGCGGCTCTTCGACGGCGACACCGGGGAGGACGCCCGGATCGTCGGGTCGGCGCTGGAATCGGTGGACGCCGCCGAACTGGCCGACCGCTCCTTCGACCGGCTGTCCGGCGGCGAACGCCAGCGCGTGCTCATCGCCCGCGCACTGGCCCAGCAGCCCGCCCTGCTGGTCATGGACGAGCCGACCAACCACCTGGACATCCGCCACCAGCTGGAGGTGCTGGGTCTCGTGCGCCGGCTCCCGGCCACGGTCCTGGTCGCCCTCCACGACCTGAACCTCGCCGCCTTCTACTGCGACCGCCTCTACGTCCTGCGTGAGGGAGCGGTCACCGCCACGGGCACGCCCGCGGAGGTGCTCACCCCGGACCTGCTGCGGCGGGTGTACGGGGTGACGGCCGAGGTCACCGTCCACCCGCGCACGGGAGCGCCGCAGGTGACCTTCCTGCCCGGGGAGGCCGACCTGCCCGCCCCTGCGTCGGAGCGGCGCTGAGCAGGGCGTCGCCGTCCCGTGGGCGATCCGCAGCGCCACGACCGCCGCCGCACCCGCCGCGGCTCCGCACCCGGGGCGCCGGGCGTGCGTCCCGGCCGACGCCGGGACGCACGGCACCCCGGGCCGGTCAGGTGAGCTTGAAGAAGAGTGTGTCCTGGGTGTACCAGTCGACGTTCTTCGTGGCCGTCTGCCACTCGTCGTGCTCGAAGTCCAGCTTCTCTATCAGTTCCCGGACGTCGTAGCGGAAGTCCGGGTCCATCCGGTCCAGGACCGAGCGGTAGGCGTCGGCGGCCGCCTTGGTCTTCGCCAGCGGCAGGTGCCCGATGGCGGGGTATCCGTCCATCGCGTACGGAAGGAAGGGGAACTCGTCGGGCAGCCCGCCGTAGAGGTACCCGTGGGGCAGGAGGTCGGCGGGCACGCCGAGTCGGCGCATCTCGTCGTCCACCAGGCCGAAGAACGTCGAGGGCTTGGAGTAGGTGCCCAGGTGGGAGGGGTCGGAGGCGTTGCGGTCGATGATGTGCTGCATCGCCGCGTGGTAGGCGTTGCCCGCGCAGTCCGCGTCCGAGTTCGTGTGCCCGGCGAGGAGGTGGTCGAGGGCGTCGGGGATGGACAGCCCCCAGTCGACGCCCTGGGCGTCGAGGGAATCCTGGTGTGCCCGGGCGTAGGTGCGGATGCCGTCGAGGACGCGGGACTGGTCCGCCGTGAGATCGCCGTTGCTGCCCAGGAAGGCGAGGACGTGGGCCTTGTCGGCGGTGGAGTACGCGATGTTGTGACTCATGATCACCATCGTGCCAACCCGCACTGACATCCGGACCCCGCGGAGTGTCCGGAAGGTATCCGCCCCCGCTCTTCGGGCGGAGTCCGCAGCCCGGGCGAGGCGTTCCGGACACGGCCCGGAGCGGCGGTGTCACCGCCGCGGCCGAGCACGGCCGTTGTCGGCCCGTCAGACCCACCCGGCCGTCGATCATACGAAGAGCCGACCCTCGAACGAATGATCAGGCCGTTCGGGATTGACGCTCCGTACAAGATCTCGACACCTCCTTCTCCGTAGCCTCACAGGATCGAGGCGTGATCACGGTCTGCGGGGTAACCGGAGCTTGATGCGCCACCGTCCCGGGGTGGCGCCCCCGACGCTGGAGCCCCCCATGCCCGAGACCGGTTCGCCCGTTCCGCCGCCCAGCCGTGAGATCAAGTGGAAGGCGACGGCCCACCTGGTCGCCGAGTCCTGCCGCGTCCCCCTTCCGACCACCGTCCGCTACCGCTCCCGCTCGCCCTTCACCCTCCAGCTCACCCTGCACACCCCCACGGGCGACGTGGTGTGGAACCTGGAGCGGGACATGCTCTTCACCGGTACCGACAAGCCCACCGGCATCGGCGAGGTGCACATCCGCCCCGCCCCCTACGACCAGGTCGTGCTACGCCTGGGCGCACCCTCCGCCTGCGCCCTCATCACCTTCGAACGCGGTCACGTGCTGCGCTGGTTGAGCACCTCGTACACCCTCGTGCCGGCCGGCACCGAGAGCGATCACATCGACTGGAAGCCGTTCCTCGACGTCCTCGCCGGGTGAAGGGCGGCCGCGCCCTCGCCGCCTGGGACGGCGCCTGGGCAGAGGGCCGGGTGACCACCTTGACGGGGAGGACGGGGGGGGCGCCGAGGCTGTCCGGGGCGGACCTCACGGTCGAGTCCATGACCCGCCACGGGGAGCCCTCCTTCCGATCGGCCCTCGGCCCGCCGGGAGCCGAGCAGTACGTCGTGGCCGACGGCGCTCCAGCCGTGGGCCGGCGCACGGGCGACGTCTCCGCTGCCGAGCAGTCCTCTTCGCATACGGCGAGGCTGACCAGCTGACCACCGCCGTGGCGCGGTGAATCGGTCCGAGGGACCGGCCCGCTCTGCCCCCGAGAACGCAGGCCGCTCGTCCCGGGCCAGCCGGCCGGCCCTCCCGTCCCCTGCCTCCCACCCGCCCGATCGCCCCCTCCGGGCCTTCCCCCCGCCCGACCGCTCATCTCCGGCCACTCGATTCCGGCCGGGAGGACGCGAAGGCTCAAGAGAACCTCTGAAGGTTATGAAGGTTTCCTTCCGCGGGGAGACGGGCGTGGGGTGATCCGCAAATCTGTCTGCCGTACGAACTGACGTGGCACAGACAAGATGTGGGAGGGATTGTGCCCAACAGACCCCCGATGGCGAGGACACGCAGATCGACCCGGCAGCGGTTACGCCTGATAGCCGGCGCGGTCGCCGCCGTCCTGGCCGCCGAGACGGCCGTGGTCGTCGCCACCACCGGCCAGGCCGTCGCCTTGAGTTCGCAGCAGCCCACCGCGCGCCCCGCCGCGGCGGCCGCGCAGGGCCCCGCCGCGGCCCAGGACGAGGCGTCCGCCCGGCTGATGGCTCGGTTGCAGAAGCGCAGGATCGAGGTCCTCTCGGCGCGCACCGAGACCTCGGCGACCTACGTGCTGCCCGACGGTCAGATGCAGACGGCCGTCTACGCCGCGCCGGTCCGCGTCAAGCGCGGCGACACCTGGCAGGACATCGACACCACGCTCGCGGACGCCGGCGCCGACCTGAAGCCCCGGACCACGACGGCGGACATCGCCGTCTCCGACGGCGGCGACACCAAGCTCGCCTCCGTCGGCCGCAGCGGACGCAGCTTCGCGATGGGCTGGGAGAAGAACCTGCCCGCGCCGAAGCTGAAGGGGGACACCGCCGCGTACGACCTGGGCGGCGGCCAGACGCTGAGCGTCACCGCGCTGCCCCAGGGCTTCTCGCAGAACGTCCACCTGGCCAAGGCGCCCACGGCGCCCGTCACGTACCGCATCCCCGTCGAGGCCAGGGGACTGAAGCTGTCCCAGGCGGCCAGCGGGCGGCTGCTGCTCAAGGACCCCGCGGGCAAGCTGGTCGCCGAGGCGCCCGCTCCGATGATGTGGGACTCCTCCAAGGACCCGCGCTCGGGAGAGTCCAAGCACCTGGCCAAGGTGCCGGTGAGGATCGAGACGGCGAAGGACGGGAAGCAGACCCTCGTCCTGACTCCCGACCCGGCGTACTTCGCCAAGGACCTGACCTACCCGGTCACGGTCGACCCGACCTCGACGCTCGCCGCCTCCACCGACACCTGGGTCGCCACCAACTTCCCCGACTCCCAGGTGTCGTCGCCCGAACTGAAGTCGGGCACGTACGACGGCGGCACCACCAAGGCGCGCGCCTACCTGAAGTTCGACGTCTCGGCCTTCAAGGGCAAGCGCGTCAACGACACCAACCTGGGCCTCTACTCGTACTACGCGTCGACCTGCCAGACCACCGGGTCCGGCACCCAGGTGCGGCGCGTCACCGGTGCCTGGGACTCCTCGGCGATCACCTGGGGCGCGCAGCCCGCGACGACCGACGCCGGGGCGGTCACCAGCACCGCCGCGAAGGGCTACAACACCAGCTGCCCGGCCGGCACCGTCGACTTCGACATCGACGCGATCGTGCAGGCGTGGGCCGACGGCCAGCCCAACCACGGTCTGCAGATCCGGGGCACCAGCGAGACCGACTCGCTGACCTGGCGGCGGTTCCGCTCGGCGAACTACGTCAGCGGTGACCACGCGCAGGAGCCGCACCTGACGGTCACCTACGACTCGTTCCCGGGTTCGCCGACCGCTTCCGCGATCTCGCCGTCCGCCGTCAACGCCTACAACGGCATCCGGTACGTGACGTCGCTGACCCCGACCCTGTCCGCCAAGGTCACCGACCCCGACGGCGCCACGGTCCGGGCCCAGTTCGAGATCACCCCGGACCCGGCCTACAACGACACGACGTACACCTACACCGGTACGAGCGCCGCCGTGGCCTCCGGTTCGAACGCGACGCTGACGATACCGACGGCGAACAAGCTGCCGTCGGGGCCGAAACTGCGCTACCGCGTGCGCGGGTACGACGGGACGTTCTACGGCCCGTGGAGCGCGTACATGCCGTTCGGCGTCAACACCGCCAAGCCGGCCGCGCCCGCGATCAGCTGCCAGACGTACGACAAGGACACCTGGACCGGGCGGGCGAGCGGACCGGTCACCTGCACCCTGGACACGGCCACCGCCGACGGCCAGGGCTACTCCTGGGGTCTGGACGACGCCAATCTGCCGAACCGCGTGGACGACACCGTCGACGGCACCGGCGGCGACCCGCTGACCATCTCCGTCGACCCGGCGGACGGCTGGCACACCCTGCGGGCGAAGACCGTCGACTCCGGCGGCAACCTCTCCGCCGACGTCACCAGCTACAGCTTCGGGGTCGGCGCGGACGGCGCCGCCGTCATCGCCCCCTCCGACGGCGACGACACGGCCCGGCGCATCGCCCTGCAGGCCAAGGGCAAGGCCGAGTACACCGGAGTGACGTACCAGTACCGCCGCGGTGAGACCGACGCCTGGAAGGCCGTGCCGGCCGCCCAGGTCACCACGGCCACCGGCGGGGCCGTCAGCTGGCCCGCCCAGGTCACCTCCGGCACCGCGCCTCCGCTGGTGTGGGACGCGGCGACCTCGCTGGCCGAGGACGGCGTGCTGGAGCTGCGTGCGGTGTTCGACGCCGGCACGGCCACCACGTACAACTCACAGGTCGTCGAGGTCACGCTCGACCGGCAGGCGGGCAACGCCCCGAGCCTGGAGGTCGGCCCCGGCGCGGTCAACGCCCAGACCGGTGACTTCACGTACAGCGACACCGACGCGGAGGTCTTCGGCCTCTCCGTCGAGCGCTCGCTCTCCTCGCGACGGCCGGTGGCGCAGGACGTCCAGGAGGGCCAGGCCGGGATCTTCGGTCCCAACTGGTCCTCGGGCGTCAGCGCCGAGGACGCGGGAACCGACTGGACGGTGCTGCGCAGGACGTCGGCCACCTCGGTCGAGGCCCTGGACTCCACCGGTGTCGCCACCGCCTTCACCGCGACCAGCGGCGGCGGCTGGAAGGCCGAGTCGGGCTCCGAGGACCTGACCCTGACGGGCTCGCTGACCGGGACGTTCACCCTGAAGGACACCAGCGGCACGGTGAGCGTCTTCCGCAAGGTCGACTCCGCCGCGGCCTCCTGGACCCTGGCCACCACCGCCCTGTCGGTCGACGACTCGACCACGACCGTGGTGTCCGAGAAGGTCACGGTCGGGGGCGCCGTCCAGTCCCGTCCCAAGTACCTGGTCGGCGCCACCTCGGCGGTCGACGCGGCCACCTGCCAGGCGACGCCCGCCACGAACGGCTGCCGCGTCCTGGAGTACGTCTACGCGTCCTCCACCACGGCGACGGCGACCGCCTTCGGCTCCTACGCCGGGCAGGTCTCCCAGATCCGGCTGTGGGCCGCCTCCCCCGGCGCCGGCGCGGCGACGGCCGAGACCCTCGCCCAGTACGCGTACGACGCCTCCGGGCGGCTGCGCGAGGTGTGGGACCCGCGGACCAGCCCCGTGCTGAAGACGGCCTACGGCTATGACAGCGCGGGCCGGGTCACGACGATCACCGAGCCCGGCGAGCTGCCGTGGACGCTGACGTACGGCAAGGCGGGCACCGCGGTCACGGCCGGCGAGGGCATGCTCCTGTCCGCGTCGCGGCCGACCCTGAAGCAGGGCAGCGCCACCGAGACCGACGGCGGCAAGGCCGTCACCACGGTCGTCTACCAGGTGCCGGTGTCCGGCGCGTCCGCCCCGTACCAGATGAACGCGGCCGCGGTCGCGGTCTGGGGCCAGAGCGACGCCCCGGTCGAGGCCACCGCCGTCTTCCCGGCGGACCAGGTCCCCGCGTCCAACGTCGGCACGTCGCTGGCCGCGAACGCGTACGGCCGGGCGACGATCGTGTACGCCGACGCGTCGGGCCGTGAGGTCAACACCGCCCAGCCGGGCGGCCACATCGACTCCGTCGACTACAACCAGTACGGCTCCGAGGAGCGGTCCCTGACCGCCGGCAACCGGGCCCTCGCGCTCGGCGCCACCGACGCGGCCAAGGCGGAGCTGACCCGGCTCGGCATCATCGACGCGACCGTCGCCGAGCGCGCCGAGCAGCTCTCCACCCGCACCGTGTACAGCGCGGACGGGCGCCGCGAGACCGAGGAGTCCGGCCCGCTGCACCTGGTCACCCTGGAGCGCGCCCTGACCGGGGGCACCGCCGAGGGGACGCTGCCCGCGGGCAGCGAGGTCCCGGCCCGCACCCACACCGTCAACACCTACGACGAGGGCCGGCCCGCCGACGCGGCGGTGCAGGACCTGGTGACCACCACAGTCACCGGTGCCGCCGTACCGGGGTACGCCACCGACGCCGACCGCCGCACGACGGCGACCGGCTACGACTGGGCCTCCGGCCAGCCGACGCGCAGCGTCGTCGACCCGGGCGGCCTGGCGATCACCACGACGACGGCGTACGACGCCGCCGGCCGCAAGACCCGGGAGACCTCGGGCCGTTCCGACGGCACCGACGCCCTGACCACGCTGACCGAGTACTGGTCCGCGACCGGCACCGGCACCTGCGCGGGCAAGCCCGCCTGGGCCGGTCTGGTGTGCCGCACCCGCCCGGCCGGGACGGTCACCGGCGGAGGCTCCCACCCGGCCGAACTGGCGACCAAGACCTTCGGCTACGACCGCTGGGGCAACGTCTCCTCGGTCGCCGAGACCGCCAACGGGGTCACCCGCACCACCACGATCACCACCGACACGGCGGGCCGGCAGATCAAGTCCGCCGTCACCGGCGGCACGGGCACCGCGCTGCCGGAGGCCACGACGGTCTACCACCAGCAGAACGGCGAGGTCGCCTCGCAGACCGCCGGCGGCGCCACCGTGTCCTACGGTTACGACGCGCTCGGCCGCCGGATCAGCACCACCGACGGCAGCGGAAACACCGTCACCACGGCGTACGACGCCCTGGACCGGCCGGTCCGGGTCTCCGACTCGGCGCCGTCCACCACCACCTACACCTACGACACGGCCGTCGAACCGCGCGGTCTGGCCACCCGCGTCACCGACTCGGTCGCCGGTGCCTTCTCCGGCACCTACGACGCGGACGGCGAACTCGCCACCGAGACGCTGCCCGGCGCCCTCACCCTGACCGTGGACCGGGACCCGGCGGGCAACACCACCGCCCGCAGGTACGCGTCCGCCGACGGCACGGCCCTGCTGTCCGACACCACCGGACACACCGCGCACGCACAGCAGGCCGGGCACAACCAGTCCGACGGCACGGCCACCGGCACCGCCTACACCTATGACGCGGCGGGCCGGCTCGTGACGGCGAAGGACACCGCGGACGCCCTGTGCACCCGCAGGTCCTACACGTTCGACGCCAACAGCAACCGCACCGGCCTGACCACGGCCGACTGCTCCGAAGGAGGGACGGCGAGCACCAGCGTCTCGCACACGTACGACAGCGCCGACCGGATCGTCGACGGCGGTTACGCCTACGACGCGTTCGGCCGCACCACCGCGACGCCGACCGGTGCCCAGCTCACGTACTACGCCAACGACCTCGTCCACAGCGAGACGGTCGGTGACCGCCGCCAGACGTGGAACCTCGACGCCACCGGCCGGCTGGCCGCGTGGACCGTGGAGGCCAAGGGCACGGACGGCACGTGGACGCGGACCGAGTCCAGGACGCACCACTACGGCACCGGGGACAACCCGACGTGGACCGCGGAGGACGCGCAGGGCACCGTCACCCGCTACGTCAACGGGCTCAGCGGCCAGTTGACCGCGACGACGGACAAGACCGGCGGGCTCGTCCTGCAACTGCTCAACCTCCACGGCGACGTCTCCGTCCAGCTCCCGGCGGACACCGCCAAGGCGCCCGTGGTGCTGCGCACCGACGAGTACGGCAACCCGACCGAGGGCGCGGCCGCCGCGCGCTACGGCTGGGTCGGCGGGCACCAGCGCTCCTCGGAGACGCTGAGCGGCTCCACTCTGATGGGTGTCCGCCTCTACTCGCCGGTCACCGGCCGCTTCCTGCAGGCCGACCCGGTTCCGGGCGGCTCGCTCAGTGCCTACGCGTACCCCGGCGACCCAGTGAACGCGCAGGACCTGGACGGCCAGCGCTGGAAGAAGAAGAAGGTCTGGAACGTCAAGAAGAAGAAGGCCAAGAAGCTGGCCCGTGCCCTCAAGGCGGGCGCGCGTCTGGTGTCGGCCTTCGGCCGGATCGGCCTGACGATGCCGGCCTTCTGGGCCAAGATCGCGGGCCTGGCCCTGGAGGGCATCGGCGGCGCGATGCGGTGGTTCGCCACCGAGATCCAGATCAAGAACGCGATGCCCAAGAGCAAGGGTGTCAAGATCACGGTCGGGATCTGGCAGCACAAGGGCTTCTGGTCCTGGGTGATGTACCCGAAGATCAAGGTCAACCGCTGGAAGAAGTAGCGGCTTGAGGGGAGGGGGCCGATCCGCGGCGACGCCGTGCGGCCCCCTCCCCGTATCTTTTCCCGGTCCCCCGACCGTTCCCCTGCCGCTCCGCTGTTCCGTTCGCCTATTCGTTCGCACGCCCGGCCCCCGCCGGGCCCCCGGAAGCGAGGACGTCTCCGTGATCGTGTTCCAGGCCGCCTTCCTCCTGCTCCTGGCCGCCCAGGCCGTGCTGGTCGTACGGCACGGCCGCGGCTGGCGGCTGGAGTCCGCCGTCACCGCCGGGTTCGCCCTGGCCTTCCTCGTCCTGCCGCCCGTCGACGGTCGGTCCCTCATGGAGACCGCGCTCCGGGTGTACGTGGCCGTGGGCATCGCCCCCCTCGCCGAGAAGGCGCTCCGCAAGGCCGGCACCCGGCGCAAGGATCTCGACGACCTCCGCTCCCCCCGATTCTGGGCGGCCGCTGCGCTCTGCGCCCTGCTGGCGGCGCTGGTGGCGCGCGTACCCGTCTAGGCGGCCGTGAGCAGCCGCTCACGGCGGAAGCGGTTGCTCGGCCCAGATCGTCTTGCCCGTCGCGGTGTAGCGCGTCCCCCACTGCTGGGTCATCTGCGCGATGAGGAAGAGCCCGCGGCCGCCCTCGTCCTCGCTGCCGGCGCGCCGCAGATGGGGCGAGGTGTGGCCGGTGTCGGAGACCTCGCAGATCAGGGTGCGGTCGCGGATGAGCCGTAGCTGGACGGGGCCGGAGGCGTAACGGATGGCGTTGGTGACGAGTTCGCTGACGACCAGTTCGGTGGTGAACAGGAGCTCGCCGTCGAGTCCCCACGCGTCGACCTGATCGGTGGCCAGGGCGCGGGCCCGGCCCACCACCGCGGGGTCGTCGGCGAGTTCCCAGGCGGCGACCTCCTGGCTGTCGAGGATCCGGGTGCGCACCAGGAGGAACGCCGCGTCGTCGCCGACCGGGCCGGGCAGCAGCGTGGCGACGATCCGGTCGCACAGGTCGTCGAGGGGCGGCGGCGGTTCCCCGGCAGGACCCCGGTGCCCGGCGAGGACGGCGTGCAGGGCGTCGAGTTCGGCGTCCCGGTCCCGCCCCCGGCCCTGGACCAGCCCGTCGGTGAACAGGGCGAGCACACTGCCTTCGGGAAGGGAGAACTCGGCGCTCTCGAAGGGCAGACCGCCCAGACCCAGGGGCGGCCCGGCGGGCAGGTCGGGCTGGGTGACGAGACCCGTGACGGAGTCGACGACGGACGGCAGCGGGTGCCCGGCACGGGCCATGCTGCACCGCCCGGTCACCGGGTCGTACACGGCGTACAGGCAGGTCACGCCGAGGGCCGCGTCGTCGGTCTCGGCCTCCACGGCGGCCTGCTCGTGGACGTCCTGGGTGATGAGTTCGTCGAGGCGGGTGAGGAGTTCGTCGGGCGGCAGGTCGAGCCGGGCGAGGGCGCGCACGCTGGTTCGGACGCGGCCCATGGTGGCGGCGGCCCGTACCCCGTGGCCGACCACGTCGCCGACGACCAGGCCGACACGGGTGCCGGACAGGGCGATCACGTCGTACCAGTCGCCGCCCACCCCGGCTCCGCTGTCCGCCGGCAGGTAGCGATGGGCGACGTCCACACCGGTCAGCCGGGGCAGGTGCCGGGGCAGCAGGCTGCGCTGGAGGGTGAGGGCGGCCGCGTGTTCGCGGGTGAAGCGGCGGGCGTTGTCGATGCTGACGGCGGCTCGGGCCACCAGTTCCTCGGCCACGAGCAGGTCACCGGCCTCGAAGGCGTCGGGGTGGCTGTCGCGGCGGAAGGTGACGACGCCGAGCGGGGCGGCCTCGGTGCCCAGCGGTACGGCGAGCCGCGTGTGCGTGCCGTCCGGGGCCGTCGAGCGTTCCAGGACGGAGACCCCGTCGGCCAGACTGCGGGCCTCGAGGGAGTCGGCCGCGTGCGTGACCGGCCGGGGCCGGCGCGCCTCGCCGTCCGCCGCCGCGCCGGGCGGACCCTCCCACACGCGCACGACACGCCTGGTGGAGGCCGTCCCCGGCGTCGGCTGCTCCCCCCTCATCACGACGTCGATGAGGTCGACCGTGACGCCGTCGGCGAACTGCGGGACCGCCACGGCCCAGAGTTCCTGCGCCGTACGGGTCATGTCCAGGGAGGTGCCGACGCGGGCGCCGGCCCGCACGAGCAGGTCCAGGCGCTGCTGGGCCAGGTAACGGTCGGTGATGTCGACCGTCTCCTCGCACACGCCCAGGGTGGTGCCGTTCGTGTCCTCGAGCCGGTAGTAGGAGCAGGACCAGACGTGGTCGTGCTCGGGATCCGCCGGCGGGCGGCCGCTGTAGTGGAGTTCGATCACGGGCTCGCCGGTGTCGAGCACCCCGCGCATGGTCTCTTCGAGGGTGGGCGGGTATCCCGCGGTGAGGATCTCGCCGTCGGTGACCATCTCGTCGGGGCCCAGACCGGCGTACTGCGCGTCGCCCATCTCGCGGTAGAGGGCGTGATTGGTCCACACGACCAGCAGGTCGGTGTCGTAGATGGCGAGGCCGACCGGCGACTGGGTCGCCAGGCCGCGGAGCATCGACTGGAGCGCCTCCCAGCGTTCCGTCTCGTCCGCGTCCGCCATGCAGAGCAGCCGGGCGGGCCCCGCCCCGGTGTGGGACAGCGGAAGGCTCGCGGTCGCCACCCGGACGATCCGGCCGTCCCGGTGGCGCATACGGATCAGCTCGTGCCGGGCCTCGGCGGCGTCCGGGTCCTCGGCGTCGGGGCCCCGGCCGGAGCGGTCGACGACGAGCGTGCGCAGGGGACGCCCCACCACCTCGTGCGGCGGGTGGCCGAGCAGCGCGCGGGCGGCCCGGCTCCAGCCGACGACCGTGCCGTCGGCGTCCAGGACGGCGGTCGCCGCCCTCGTCACGTCGAGGGGGCCGCGGAAGCCGGCGTCCTCGGCCGCGTACACCGCGCTCATGGCACCTGCCTTCCTGCGTACCCTCATAGTCGGTCGGCGGCCCTCGCCGCACAACCGCGCTCGGCCCGTACGGGCGGCGCGGGCCGGGGCGCCGACTGGTCCCGGCGACGGGATGGAGGCAGGCTGGTGATACGGGCGCCCGGGTGTGAACGGCGCGCCGCACGGAGCGCCTGCCCGGGCCGGGAAAGGCCGCCATCATGCGCATGTTGATGAAGGTCCAGATGGACACGCAGATCTCCAACGAGGCCATCAAGCAGGGCACCCTGCAGAAGATCATGGAGAAGGCGATGGAGGCGATACGCCCCGAGGCCGCCTACTTCACCACCGAGAACGGCAGTCGTACGGCGTACGTCTTCTTCGACCTGGCCGACTCCTCGCACATGCCGAAGACCGCCGAACCCTTCTTCATGGAACTCGGCGCGAAGGTCACGTACACCCCGGTCATGAACCGCGAGGACCTGGGCAAGGGCCTGGCCGCCCTCCAGGGCTGAGGCCGGGCCGAGGCGCCGCGCACGCCCATGGCGACCTCCTCACGCGAAACCCCTGGTCGTCCTCTCCCGGTATGCCGTCGCCGTCAGTACCGTGGTGACCGTACGAGAGTGAGGAGGCCTCCCATGAGCGCGCTGCCGCACCACACGCCGGACCCGGCGTACGCCAGCCCCTACCGGATCGAGGCGCACGAGGGCCCGCAGACGCTCGCCGAGCTGCGCGCCGCACTGGCCGTCATCGACTCCGCCGAGCTGACGGCCTTCAACGCCCGACTGGACGCGGCCCGCTTCGGCGCCGACCAGGCGGCCGTGATCACGGAAGCCCGCCATCTGGTCGCCCTGCGGACCCGGCCGGAGGTTCCCGCCGCGGTCCAGGCCTCCCTCGACGGAGCGACCGACCTCATGCACGTGGACGACCTGTGGGCCGAACTCGACAAGGGTGTCGCGTGACCCACTGGCACGTCCTGGTGCCCCGGCGGCTCTACACCGAGTTCGCGCACCTCTCCCCCGGCGGCCGCCGGGCCGTGCACGACGCCCTCGCTCTCCTGGCCGAGGACCCGCGGAGCCCGGCGTCGGCCGCGGAGCCGATCCGGACCGTGGAACTCCGCCGCCTCACCACCGAGCCGGCCACGGACACGGGCGCGACGGTCACGCTTCTCTACCGCGTCCACGAGCCGGAGGGCGAGAGACCGGGACGGGTGGAACTGATCTTCATGCTGGCCGGGCCCTGACCGGCCGTGGAGCGGGTCTCCAGCCGGCCCCTGGCCGTCCTCAGCGGCCGAGCCACCCCCGCAGCGCCCTGCTGACGGCCGGCATGGCCACGTACGTCATCAGGACGTTGAAGACGCACGCGATGACCGCGCTGCTGACCGCGAGCGGCAGCGCGGTCAGGCGGGGCACCAGGACATAGCCGCCCACGAGCGAGATAGGGTAGATCGCCAGCGTGGCGCTGACCGCCATCTTCCACCGCGGGGGCGCCGGCCGGGTCGAACCGGGCTTGGCGAACCAGGTCTCCATGCCGGTCAGTTGGCGCCGGGCTATCTCGGTGTGGTGGTGTCCTTCGCAGTCGGCGAACCACGCCGCCCGCTCCGGTGACTCCTGCCAGGCCCGGCAGGCCGCCGCGTCGCGGAAGCGATGGACCAGGAACCAGGGGGCGTCGTCGCCGGCCGAGCGGAACAGGCCGTGGCCGAGGTGGCCGGGGAACCTGGCCGCGCTGCCCAGGATGCCCTGCGCCCACCGCTCGAAGTCGGCCTCGTACCCGGGCTCCACCCGGCGCGCTATCAGCAGGGTCACCTCGCCGGTGTCGGCGGGCACGGTGGTGTGCTCAAGGCTCACCGCAGTCACTCGTACTCCTCGTGATCACGCCGCGCCGCCGCCCACTCTACGCCGCGCCGCCCCCGATCCGGGCCGGAGCTCTCGGCCGGGGCCTCCCGGCGGGCCGGAAAACCGGGTGGTCCGCGGGGCCCGACGGCGGCTAGGTTCTCGGGGCGACTCCGCCCCGCCCCTGCTGCCGAAGGCATTCCGTGACCGTGATCCGCACCGCCCGTCCTGACGAACTCCCCGCGCTCCTGGAGCATCCCGGCGACGCCGAGCGCAACGCGGCGACCCGCGCCTACCTCGGCATGCTGCTCGACACCGGGTGCACCCGGCCCGAGTGGTGTCTGGTCGCGGAGGACGGCGCCGGCCGGCTGGTCGGCAGCGTGGTGCTGTGGACCCTGCCGGGCCAGGACGTCCCGTACGCCTGCGTCCTGTTCGAGGCTCCGGCCGACGAGCCGGAGACGGGTGCGGCGCTGCTGGAGGCGGCGGTCGCGAAGGCCCGCGCCTGCGGCGCGGACGAACTGGAGCACGTGGTCGACTCGCCCGCGCAGGCCCCGCAGTTCCAGCGCGACCCCGAGCGCAGGGGCGTACTCCTGCGGGAGTCCGGCTTCCGGGTGGTGCGCGACGGCCGGCGGTTCGCCCTGCGGGTCCCCGGCACGCTCCCGGCGGACGACGACCGGCTGACCTTCCGCAGCCTCGCCGACCTCGGCCCGGAACCCTTCGTCGACCTCCTGGCGGAGCTGCTCGCCGAGACCGCCGACGCCCGGCTGGGCGCTGACGTGAAGCGGTGGGGTGCCCGGCAGGCAGCCGCGCGGCTCTTCGAGGAGACTGCCGAGCTGCGGCACGAGCCCGCGTGGTGGGAGATCGGCTACGACGCGGACGGCAGTCCGGCCGTGATCAGCCTGCCGGCGGAGAACCCGAGCGTCGCCGTGATCGGGTTCGTCGGTGTCGCGCCCGCGCACCGCGGCAAGGGGTACGCGGCCTCGGCGGTGGTACGCGGCACGAGGATCCTGGCGGCGAACGGCGCCGAGGAGATCCGTGGGGACTGCGACGCCGCGAACACCGCCATGGCGAAGGCGTTCACCAGGGCGGGGTACGAGAACTTCGCCGACCGCCTGGAGTTCAGCCGACCCCTCTGACCGGAGAGGGGCCGCTCCCGGGACGGCGGCCGTGGGGGCGGCCTGCGAAGGGGCCGCCGGCACGGACGGGTCAGGGGCGCCGGGCGGTGGGGCACACCGACCGGCGCCCGCCCCGCCCCACCGGCGGACCGTGCGCGGGCGGGGCGGAGCGGGGGAAGGCGTCGGGCTACCTCTGGGGGTAGCCGCCCCGTCCGATGTAGAGCGCGTCGGCCACCTGGCGTTCGGTGCCGGGAGCGGGCCCGTCGGTGAGACCGCTCTGGCGGGTCAGCTCCGCCCCGGTGAGCAGGGTCGTCGAGCCGCCGCCGTCGAGGTTGACGACGTCCATGGCCCCGAGCGTCATGAGCGGCACCGCGACCTCCGTGAGGAACCCGCCGTCGGGCGCGTACGTGTCACGGGGACCGGAGAGCGTCGCGATCAGCGTGCGCCCGTGGTCGTCCACGCCCAGCACCGTCCGGGTGTCGCGACAGAAGTCGGTCTTCACGTAGTCGGCGCTGGTGACCAGCGTCTTGCGCGCGCCCGTGACGTCGTAGAGCCGCCCGCAGGAGCCGTAGGCGTACTCCGACGGCCGGTCGACGCCGTAGTGGCTCGTGCCGGCGGTCACCATCCGGTCCCCGCCGGCGATGATGTCGACGGACTCGTCGAGCGGCAGCTCGCGAGGGACGCCGCCGCCGTCGAAGCTGTGGTCGACGACCTTCTGATCGATCGTCAGGACGGCGCCGGCCTGGTGCTGCCGGGACAGCCAGTCGGCCTGGTGGTCGCCGATGGCCTGGAGGATGTACTCGCCTTCGGGGACGGTGTGCCCGCCGCGCTCGGCCCAGCCCTCCACGATCCTGCCGGTGGCGTCCAGACGTACCTCGTAGCCCGCCTGGTCGTCTGCGGTGATCTTCTTGTTGACGTCCCGCTTCGGCGTCGGCATCTCGTACGTGTCGTCGAACAGCACGAACTCGGTCGGGTCCGTGTAGGCCGCGATGGACTTGCCGTAGGCGTCGGTGTACGGGCCGACCTTGCCGGCCTGGTCGTCGGCGTCGCGCGGGCAGGCCAGCGCCCCGCCCGGGTTGCGGTTGACGTCGTCGATCCGCTGGGTCTTCTCCCCGTACGGACTCTCCTTGGCCTCCTTGTCACCGCTGACCGTGATCACGGTCTCCAGCGGGGCGATGTAGGGGATGCCGTACTGGAGGACCACGCCCTGACGCGGATCGCTGGAGGAGGTGGTGCAGTTGGCGGAGGTCAGCTCGCCGTCGCGGGCGGAGATGCCGAAGGTCTGGATGGTCTCCGGGGTGACGCCCGGCGTGCCCTCGTTGGCGAAGTAGCTGCCGTTCGCGCCGGCGATCGGGAGGTCGGGGAGCTTCGCCAGCATCGTGCGGACGCTCTCCTCCTGCCCGCCCCTGAGACCGTGGGTGCTCTCGAGGCGCAGAGCGCCCTTCGCCGGGTCCATCCGGATGATGTTCAGCTCCCGCGGGGCGCCCGCGCGTATCGCGTTGGGCGCCGACTCTCTGTACCGGAAGTGCTCGACCCCGGGTGCGAGCGCCCGGTTCTCCAGCGCCGTCCAGTGCGCCAGGGCCGGTGCGCCCTCGGCCGTGGTCGCGGCGTTCTCGGCCGCGCTGGTGGCGCCCGGGACGGCCAGGACGAGACCGGCGGTCAGCGCGGTGGCCGCGGCCACCAGGGCACGGCGCGGGGAGCGGTGCGTGTGCGTGAGTGAGTGCGTCATGACGGGCAGACCGTGTCCTTCGGGGTGGCGAGGATCCTGTGTGACTGGAACGTTCCGTCGAAGGCGCCCTCGAGGCTGGTGGTGTCGCCCCGCACCACCTTGTACGCCTTGTCGCCCGTGGCGAACTGGCCGGTCCAGTCGGTCGCGTCGTAGAAGCAGACGGCCCTGCCCGTCCGGTTGCGGACGGAGTGGACGCCGGTCTCCCAACCACCCGAGTAGGCGCGGTAGTCGGTCGCGAGCTGGGTCATCTGACCGCGGCCGCCCGCCTCGCGGAAGAGGCAGAGCCTGCCCTCCTCGCACCGCTCGAAGCCGGTGAAGCAGCCGGCCTGGGACGGCGACAGCTTGTGGGAACTCACCATGGCTGCGAGCGTGCCGCCGCTGCCCGCGTTGGTGATCCGCGCAAGGTCGCCGCTCTGGTTCGGCTTGATGATCTGGACCGTGCCGCCGTACTGCGTGTTCTCGTACAGGCAGGCCCAGTAAGGGGTGTTGTTCGCCAGGGAGAGGGCCTTCTCGTTCCAGGCGCTGTCATAGGACGTGGCCTTGGCGGCCGCGTCGAGCGGGAGGCGCTGGGCGGTACCCGCCCCGCCCTCGCCGGTGTAGAGGCAGAAGGTCTGCTTGCCGCAGTCGTCGTACGCAGCGCTCGCCGGCAGGGCGAACAGCAGGGAACAGAGGACTGCGAGGGCTCCCACGAAGAGGGAGCCGCGCGCGATATGGGTGTTCACCGACCGAGGATAGGCCAGTGACCTGGAGTGACGTCATCCGATGTCCGGTCCCGGCGGCGTATCGGGCCGTACCCACGGCGCCCACCCGGCCGGGAGGCCGGGTGGGCGCCGTCATGCGCGGATCGCTCGGCGGTCAGGCGTAGGTCTCGTACTCGGCGACCTTCGGCGTGCCCGTCGAGCCGGTGATCTCGAAGGTCAGCTTCTGCAGCGACGTCGCCGGGAAGGAGATGAGACCCGCTCCCGTGCCCGTGGTCAGGACGGCGCCGGTATCGGCGTTGACGACCCGCCAGGCACCGATGCTGCCGGCGGAGCCGGACGCCTCGCGGATGACGATCTTGGATACGGAGGTGGCGGAGCCCCACTTGATCGAGATCGAACCGGTCGAGCCGACCGGCGACCAGTAGGTGCTGAGGTTACCGTCGCGGACGTTGCCGAAGCTCGTCCCGCTCGCCTTGCTGGAGCCGTCGGACCCGGCACCGATGCTGAGGTTGGTGCCGCTGGGCTGGGTCGGGGACGGCGTGGGAGTGGTCGGGGACGGCGTGGGGCCGGTGGGCGAGGGCGTGGGGTTGGTCGGGGACGGCGTCTGCGGCGAGCAGGAGCCGTTCGACACCTGAAGTCCCTTGTCGGCACCCGCCGTACGGCTCACCACGTCCGGCACGCAGCCGGCCGCGTCGAGGGTGTAGGCGTACGGAATGCCGACCGTGGTGTTGGACTGCGGGTTCGGACCGGCCGGCTTGTTGTCCGTACCGGGGCTCGACCACGTGACGTTGTCGAAGATGTTGCCGCTGACCTGCCAGTAGCCGGCGGCGTCCGTGTAGAACGTGCCCAGGACGTCCTTGGAGTCCTTGAAGTAGTTGTTGTCCACCTTGGCCCGCGCACCCGCGCGGGAGTTGATGCCGGACTCGTTCAGTTTCGCGTAGTAGTTGTTGTAGATGTGGGCGATGCCGCCGCGCAGCAGGGGCGCGCGGGAGTCGATGTTCTCGTACAGGTTGTGGTGGAACGTGACGAAACCGTTGGAGAGGTCGCTCTCGCTGGACCCGATGAGGCCTCCACGGCCCGAGTTGCGCAGGACGCTGTAGGACAGGGTCACGTACTGCGTGTTGTCCTTCATGTCGAAGAGGCCGTCGAATCCCTCCGACTCCCCGCCCGACGCCTCCAGGGTGACGTGGTCGACCCAGACGTTGCGGACGTTGCTCTCCATGCCGATGGCGTCACCGCCGTTGGAGGTGGGCGACCCCGACTTCTTGACGTTCCGTACGGTCACGTTCTGGATGATGACGTTCTTGGTGTCCCGGATGTGGATGCCCACCTGGTCGAAGACGGCTCCGCCGCCGACCCCGACGATCGTCACGTTGCTGATCTGCTTGAGTTCGATCACGCCGTCGGCGGTGGAGCAGCTGCCGCCCGACACCTTGCTGGTGTTGCCGTGGTTGATGGTGCCCTCGACCTCGATGGTGATCGGGGTGCTGCTGCTCGCCCGGCCGCACAGGGCCGCGTGGATCGCGGTCCCCGTGGTCGCGCGCACCGTCTGCCCGCCCGCGCCGCCGGTGGTCCCGCCGTTCTGGGTCGCGAATCCGGTGGCGCTTCCGGTCGCCGCCGCCGATGCCTCGGGCATCGCCAGCACGACGCCGGCCGCTGCCGCCACGGCCATCGTGGCCAGCGCCGCGTTGAGTCGCAGTGCGACTGGTCGTCTCATCCTGGTCTCCCATTCGTCTTCACACACCGGGTGGTCCTGCTCCGTGCCGTGGCGACGCGGCCTGCCGGCGAGGGGAACGCCTCCGCAGCGCACGGGTGTCGGCGCCCGTGCCCGGGTGTTCCTCTCGGCGTGGTCCGGTCCGGCCGACGACAGGGGTGCGGCTTGGACCTTGCGTGGCAGTGCCGGATCGTCGGCGGCTCGTGCGCGGGGTCGCGGAAACCACCGCGACGGCCGCCTCCACCGGAGCGATCCTTGTCACTCAGAAAGCGCTTTCTGGCCGCGACAATAGGACGGTGCCTGGGAGAGGGGCAAGGCTCGTGCAGCGACTTGTGCAATCGCTTTCTGCCGGCCGATGGCACACCGCTCGCAATGTCCCACGATGGTGGACAGATCCCGCCACGCGGTGCCGCCGGCCCGCCAACGAGGCTGAAACGGGGGAAAGTTGCGCAGGGCGGTGCCGACCGGTCAGCGGTCGTCGCACGCACGCTCCGAGCAGACGCTCGTGACCGGTGACGGCGGCCCATGGGATATGGCGTGCGGGAGCGAGGGGTACGGGCGGCGGGGTGGGCTACGGGGCACGGGCGGCGGGCCGCGGGCGGTGGGGGCTACGGGCCCCAGGGACGGGCGCGCGCGACGGGCCACGGACTTCCGGCTGCGGGGGAAGGGGTGTGCCCACGAGCCAGGGCTACGGGCTACGGGCTACGGCGACGACGTACGGCTGCGGCGCCTGGCGGCGCGCTGCGGCGGCCGGTCGCCGGTTCGCCGGTCACGCCGTCGACCGCAGCCGGTCCAGTTCACCGCCGATCTCCGTGCGCAGCGCGTCGTGGTGCGGCCCGAGCCGGAACCGCTCGTCACTCCACCGCTCCCGCGGGTGGAGCCACACAGGGGAGCCCACGACGTCGGGCGGCTCCCAGCCGTACCGCGGCCAGACATGCGCGTGCAGGAAGGGGTCCGTGTTGCCCAGGATCTCGAGGTTCACCCGCCGGAACGCCGGGTCCCGGCGCCGGCAGACACGCTCGACCGCCTCGCCGAGCTGCTCCATGTCGGTCAGGAAGGCCAGCCGCTTCGCCTTCGGCAACTCGGACAGCCGTTGCACCCGCGGATCGTCCACGAGGAGGACCGCGTAGCCGGGCAGGAACTGCACGTCCCCGATGACGGCGAAGCCCGCGGTCAACCGGCGGATGACCGTCGGGTTCTCACCCCGCCGGGCCGCCCCGATCCGGTCCGCCCGCCAGCCGTCGCCCATGGACGGAACGTACACCCGGAGGTCGGGGAGCGGTATCGCACCGCCGCGCGGGCGACGCCGGCCTCGGGGGCAGGAACGGGGTCGCGACTCGCGGACCGATTCGGCGCGGAGAGGCGCGGAAAGGCCGGGCAGTTCCGGATCAGCGCGTGGAGACGCGCGGAGGGGCCGCGTATCGGCGGCGGCTGCTCAGCATGCCCTCGGTGGAGAGCGTGAACACGTCCACGAAGTCGACCTGCTGCGGAGTGAGCCGGCCGATCGCGACCACGCAGTCACCGGAGGCCACGATCCGTTCGATGTGGTGGCGACAGCCCGGTGCCGGGCTCTCCAGCCGCGCGTCCTCGTCCAGCAGGGAGGAGAAGCCGTCGAGATCCCCCGTGTCGAGGTAGTGGTAGGCCAGCCGCACGTGGTCGACTCCGGAGTCGGTGATCAGACTGCTGGGCGGCAGCCGCCTCGCCTGACGACTGTTCATGACACGTCCTTTCGTACGCCCGCCTCCTGCCTTGCGGCGGCAGGTACCACCGTCCTCCGGCACCGCAACCTCGCACTATCGCGGGCCTATCACCGCCACCGGATCTCCACACCGTTTACAAATGCGGTGCGCGGCGGCAAAACTGACCTCCGCACTCGCGTCTTTCGGGTCGTTTTCGCTGCTTGTCTGTCGGGTTGGGGCGTGTTCCTTGCGGGGAGAGTCAGTGAACGTATCGCCCGGGGAGAGACCTCACGCTCCTGAGACCGTGGCCTTCCGCATCCTCGGGCCGCTCCACGTGCACGGCCCGAACGGGCAGGTGCGCATCCCGCCGGGGCGTCAGGAGGTGATTCTGGCCGCCCTCCTGCTGGAGGCGAACCGGGTCGTCAGCACCGACTACCTCGTGGACCTGATCTGGGAGGACGAGCCGCCGGACACCGCCCGGACGCAGGTGCAGATCTGTGTGTCACGGCTGCGGAAGCTGTTCGGCAAGGAGGAGGTGGCCGCGGCCATCACCACCCGGCCGCCCGGCTACGTCCTCAAGACGGAGGACGGCTCCGTGGACGCGGTGCTGTTCGGCCGGTGGATCGGTGACGCGCGGTCGCTCGGCAAGCAGGCCGTCGGCGCCACCGAGGCGGTCGAACTGCTGCGCCGCGCCGGCGCCCTGTGGCAGGGGGACTGCCTCAGCGGCATCTCCAGCGAGACCCTGCGCAGCAAGGCGCGGCAGCTGGACGAGGAACGGCTGACGGCCGCCGAGACCCGGATCGACCTGGAGCTGGAGTTGGGGCGGCACCACCAGCTGGTCGGGGAGATCCAGCTCCTCGTCCACGAACATCCCCTGCGGGAACGGCTGCGCGGCCGCCTGATGCTGGCGCTGTACCGCTCGGGGCGCCAGGCCGAAGCCCTGGACGTGTACCGGGTCGGTCGCCAGCTGCTGGTGGACGAGCTGGGGCTGGAACCGGGCGAGGAGCTACGGCAGCTGGAGACGGCGATCCTCGCCGGAGAGGTCGCAGCCCCACGGCTCTCGGGCCCCGGCGCGAGCGACCGGGCGCGTACGGCCCCGGGCCCGGGGTCCGGGCAGCCGGCCGACGGCGCCGAGCGCGGGCCCTACCCCGCAGCGCCGGGAGCGGGTGCCGGGGCGGGAGACCTGGGGGACCCCTTCGCGGGGACCGGCACCTCCGCGTCGGCGGGCCGTGGCACGAACGGCGGGCCCGGGAGCGGGCCGACGGCAGGGCTCGCCCCGTCGCGGACGGGGAGCGCAGACGCGCCCGGGGCGGTCTACGGGTCCGGGGCCGCCGGTGCACGGGAAGCCGGGTCCGGGGCCGCCGGCGTCCTCGGGGCAGGCGTCGGCCACGGGTCCGGGGCCGTCGGGCTCCTCGGGGCGGTCGTCGGCCACTCGTCGGCTGCTCCGCGCGCCGGGGCCCTGGAAGCGGGCCCCGCAGGCGAGTTCGGCACGGGCACCGGTACGGAGCCGGAGACGGGCTTCGCGCCGGAACCCGGCGCGCATGCCGGTCACGGCGAACGTGCCGTGAGCACCGGAGCGGACGGGGGCGCTCTCCGGCCCGGCGGGCCGGTGGCCTCCGCCGTACGCGAGCCTGCCCCGCGTCCCTCCGCCACCGAGGCGGCCGGTGCGCCGGTGGCCGCGTTATCCGCCGAGGTACCGCGACAGCTTCCCGCCGACACCGCCGACTTCGTCGGCCACGAGGCACGGATCTCGGTCATCGAGAAGACCTTGCTGGGGACCGGCGAGCGGCGGGCCGTGGGCCTCGTCGTCATCGTCGGCAAGCCGGGAACGGGCAAGTCCACGCTGGCCACGCACATCGCCCACCAGGCCGGCGAGAGGCACTTCACCGACGGACAGCTCTACTGCGACCTGCGGGGCACCAGCGGTGCTCCGGCGACGGCTGCCGAGGTGCTGGGCCGGTTCCTGCGCGCCCTCGGCATCCCCGGTCCGGTCATCCCGGACTCGCTGGACGAACGGGCCGAGATGTACCGGACGCTGCTCGGCTCCCGCCGGGTCCTGGTCGTGCTGGACGACGCCGCGTCCGAGAGCCAGGTGCGGCCGCTCCTGCCCGGAGCCGGTAGCTGCGCGGTGCTGGTCACCAGCCGGGTCCGGATGACCGGACTGCCCGGCGCGCACCGGGTGGAGCTGGACGTGCTCGGCACCGAGGAGGCCATGGAACTGCTCGTCCGGGTGATCGGCGAGGAGCGGGTGGCGGGAGAGCGGGTCGCGGCGGAGGCGCTCATCCGGACCGTCGGCGGGCTGCCGCTGGCGCTGCGGATCGTCGCCGCCAGGCTGGCGGCCCGGCCGCACTGGACCCTGGCCTCGATGGTGCACCGGCTGGCGAACGAGCGGCACAGGCTGGACGAGCTGACGCACGGCGAGATGACGATGCGGGCGAGCCTCTCCCTGACCCACGACGGGCTGGGCTCCGACGACCGGCGGCTCCTGCGGCTGCTGAGCCTGGCCCGGGGACCGAGCCTGCCCGGCTGGCTGGCCGGGGCCCTGCTGGACGACCGGCGCCAATTCCCGTCGGACCTGCTGGAACCGCTGGTCGACGTACAGATGCTGGACGTGGTCGGGATCGAGTCGACCGGCGGGTTCCGGTACCGCTTCCACGAGATCATCCGGGTGTTCGCCCGGGAGCAGCTGACCGCGCACGACGACCCGGCGACCCAGTCGGCCGCGCTGCGCCGGATGATGGGCGGCTGGATGGCGCTGGCCGAGGAGGCGCACCGGCGGATCTACGGTGGCGACTTCACCGTGCTGCACGGTTCGGCCCCGCGGTGGCTGCCGCCGGCGGCCCATGTGGACGAGCTGCTCGCCGACCCTCTGGAGTGGCTGGACAGCGAGCACGCCAACCTGGTCCAGGCGGTGGAGCACGCGGCGGCCGAACAGCTCGACGAGGTGTGCTGGGACCTGACGACGACTCTGGTCACGCTGTTCGAGACGCGGGGCTATCTCGACCACTGGGAGCGGACGCATCAGGTGGCGCTCGGCGCGGCCCGGTCGGCGGGGAACAAGCGGGGCAGCGCCGCCGTCCTGGCGTCGCTGGGCTCGTTGTACCTGAGCCGCAGTCAGCACGAGGAGTCGCGGGCGGCCCTGACCTCGGCCCTGGGGCTGTTCACGGAGATCGAGGACCGGCAGGGGCTCGCTCTGTGCCATCGTGACCTGGCGTTGCTGGAACGATTCCGCGGCCGTGAGCACCAGGCACTGGAGCTGTACGACCGGGCCTTGCGGGATTTCGATCTCGCCGGTGACGTGGTGGGCCGGGCGATCGTGCTCACCCAGAGCGCGCAGATCTGGATGCTGCGGGGGCAGAGCGCGGCCGCGCAGAGCCGCCTTGACGAGGCCCTGGGCATCTACCGGTCGGTCGGGTACACCGGCGGGCAGGCGCGGACCCTGCGGAGAGCCGGGCAGCTGCAGCAGCGCCAGGGCGAACTGAGCCGCGCGGTGGCGACGTTCACCGAGGTGCTGGAGCTGTGCCGGGACAGCGGGGACGTGATCGGCGAGGGGCATCTGCTGCGCGATCTCGGCCTGGCCCATGCCGGGATGGGGCAGACCGCGGCGGCTCGTGACTGTCTCGACCGGGCGCTGGGCATCCGGGAGCAGATCATGGACCAGGGTGGTGCGGCCATGGTCCGGCTCGACCTGGCGCGGCTGCTCGCGTCGGGCGACGGTCCGGGCGACCGGGACCGCTCGCAGGAGCTTCTGCACAGCGCGGTGCAGGCGTTCCGGGACCGGCGGATGGAGCCGGAGCTCGCCGAGGCGCGGCGGCTGCTGGCCCGCGGCTGAGGGCTGGGCGCCCGGGGCGACGGCCGGCCCGCCGAGGGCGGGGGCTGCTGGGGAGCGGTGGGGGGCCAGGGGCTGTTGGGGAGCGGTGGGTTGCCCGGGGCCGGGGGAGACTGCCGGGCGGCAGAGGGCGGTGAGGGCGCCGGGCGGCCGGGGAGCGCTCAGTCCCAGGGGTTGTTCTCGCTGGAGGGGGTCGGGGGAGACTGCCGGGCGGCAGAGGGCGGTGAGGGCGCCGGGCGGCCGGGCAGCGCTCAGTCCCAGGGGTTGTTGTCGCTGGAGGGGGTCGGGGTCGGCGTGGCCTGCTGCGTCGAGGAGGAACCGGTCGTCCCACCCGTCGGGGTGCCTTCGTCGGCCAGGGCCGCCTGGGCGCCGAGCAGTGCGGCTCCCGCCAGGGCGACGGTGACGACGGCGGCGCGGACGGCGTGGGCGATGGCCATGGGATCTTCCCTTCGGTCGGGGCGTCCCGCCGGGCTGCGGGGCGTCTCCTTCTTCGTGGGCACCACGCTAGGAACGGCGGGAATCCCCGGACCGCCCCCGCTCCTATCACGCAGTTATCACGGCATCGCGGAGGGCCGCCGGAGACGACGGATCGCAGGTGGGCGGTGATAGGCGGGGTGCGCGCAAGAGCCCCGACCCCTATGCCGCCCCGGGGGCCGCAGCCTCACGTGATAACAGCTGTCCCACGCGCACCACTGACACCACGGCGCTGCCTTTCGCTACGGCACGAACAGGTCGGCCGAGGTGACGGACCACGGCCAGGTCGGGGTCCGGAACGGATCCGTGATAGCGGCGCGGCGGCCGTCCCCCGGCACGTGGCCCGGTGGGCGGCGGGGTGGACGGCCGGGCGATGGGGGCGTGATAGCGGACTGCCGAGGATGGGAATCGTCACTCCTCACACCCCCCGGGAGCACACATGAATTCGGCCCTCACCGCCGGTCCCACCCAGGACACGCAGATCGGCGCACTGATACGAGCGCACCGGTTGCGGATGGGGCTGACCCAGCGGGAACTCGCCGACCTGTCGACCATCAGCGTCCGGGCGATCCGCGACCTGGAGCACGGCCGGGCCAGACGGCCCCGCACGGACACGGTGCGGCTGATGGCGGACGCGCTGCGTCTGGGACCGCGCGCCAGGGCCGCGCTGGAGGAGGCGGCACACCTCGGCAGAGCCCTGGGGGTCACCGCCGGGCCCCCTGCGCCGCCGGACGCCCCGCAGCCGCTGCTGGGACGGAGCACGGAGACCGAGACCCTGGTGCGGGAGCTCTCGCCGGACGGCGCCGAGCGGCTGACGCATCTGACGGGCTTGCCCGGGGTGGGCAAGACCCGGGTGGCGCTGGCCGTTGCTAGGTCACTGCACGGCTCCGGCATGCCGGTCCTGTGGCACGCCTTTCCCGGCGCGGCCCGTGAGTACCTGCCGACGGCGGCGGGCCCCTGGACCGATCTCACCGAGCGGCTGGTGGCCGGACTCTACGGCTCCGGGTCCGACGCGTCGGGCCCGGAGCCGGCGGGCGGCCTCCTGGGCGAGGGCCCCGTCCTGCTGGTGCTCGACGGGGCACCGGCCGGAGCGCCCCGCTTCGACCGGCTGACCCGGCTCCAGCACGAGGTGCCGGGACTGCGTCTTCTGGTGACCTCCGACGAGCCGTGGCAGGCCCCCGGTGAACGGCTCTTCCTGCTGTGCCCGTTGCCCGCCCCGGCCGCGGACGGCGGCGGTGGCCCCGGGCGGCCCGGCGATCCGGCGGACCCCGGGGCGGAACGCGAGCCGGCCGTCCGGATGTTCCTCGACCAGGTGCGGCGGGTGCGGCCCGGGCCGGCCGCATCGGCCGGTGCCGACCGGGAGCGGGCCGTACGCGTCTGCCGCCTCCTGGACGGGCACCCGGGGGCGCTGTCCGCCGCCGCGTCCTGGCTGGTCGTCTCCGATCTGGCGGCCCTGTGCGACACGCTGGAGGCGGACCCGGCGGCCTTCCTCGACCATCTCGGCGGGCGGGACGACCGGCTGCGCGCCTCCCTCCGGAACCGGATCGACCGCTTGCCGGCCGAGCAGCGCGCCCTGCTGACCGCCCTGTGCCCCGCGCCCGTCGTGTCCCCGGGCGCTCCCGTGGGCCTGCTCGCC
The DNA here is from genome assembly GCF_040677675.1 of Streptomyces sp. NPDC053755. NCBI lineage: Bacteria > Bacillati > Actinomycetota > Actinomycetes > Kitasatosporales > Streptomycetaceae > Streptomyces > Streptomyces sp. NPDC053755. The sequence continues at coordinate 67,461 of NZ_JBFASK010000036.1, forward strand.
GACCCGGGAGTCCCGCTGCCCGCGTTGGCGGCCCTGACCGGCCGCAGCCTGCCCGAGTGCGGCCGGCTGCTGCGCGAGCTGCTGTTGTCCGGTCTCGTCCGGGCGGCTCACCAGGAGGGGGCTTCCCGCTTCCGGGTGCCCGCACTGATACGGGCCCTGCTGCCCACGGCGGCAGTGTCCGCGCCGCAGGCAACTGCCGCCGTCTGAACTGCTCCCCAGGCACCGGGACAACTGCCGCCCCGCCACGGGCGGCACGGATTGGATGGGCGTACGCCGGAAGGACCGGGCACCCCCAAGGAGGCCCGGTCCTCGCCACCCTCGCGGCCGGTCCGCCGGCCCGCGCCCCGCCGGCGCCCCACCCCGTCTCGTACCGGACCCGCCGCGCCGAACCCGTCGTGACCGTCCCGTCCCCCGAGGAGCGCCCGCATGTCCCCCAAGGCCTCTGTACGGCTGCCGCTGTCGGCGGCTCAGCGCGACATCTGGCTGGCCCACGCGCTGGACCCCTCCGGCCGCCGCTACAACGTGGGCGAGTACCGGGAACTGCGCGGCCGGGTCGATCCCGAGCTGGTCACGGCCGCCTTCAGGCAACTCGCCCTGGAGACCGATGCCATGCGGGTCCGGGGCATCGGCGCAGACGAGGACGGCCCGTGGCAGGAGCTGCACGCCGACCCCGGCGACCAGGAGCTCGCGCTGGTGGACGTGAGCGGCGCCGACGACCCGGCAGCGGCGGCACGGGCCTGGATGGAGGCGGAACTGGCCCGGCCCTTCGACCTGGCCTCGGACTGGCTGACCCGGCATGCCCTGGTGAAGGCCGGGGAGGAGCTGTGGTTCTACTTCCACGGCTTCCACCACCTGGTGATCGACGGGGCGGGGCTCGCCCTGCTCGACGCCCGGCTGGTCGAGCTGTACGCACACGCCGAGGCCGGCGAGCCCTGGAGCCCCAGCCCGTTCGGGTCGCTCCCCGACCTCCTCGCGGAGGACGCCGCCTACCGGGCGTCGGAGGAGGCCGCGGCCGACCGGGCGTACTGGCGGGAACGTCTGGCGGACCTGCCGCCGTCACCGAGGATCGGCCACGGGCGGTCCGCCCCGGTGCCGGAAGGGTCGCTGCCGTTCGTCCGGCGGACGGTGACCCTTCCCGCGCCGTACGCGCGGCGGCTCCGGGAGACCGCCCGGGCGCACCGGGCGCCCTGGACGATGATGGTGATCGCTCTGGTCGCGGCGTACGTGCGGCGGGCCTCGGGGGTGCGCGTCGACGAGTTGACGCTCGCCCTGCCGGTGACCGCGCGCACCACCGAGCTGGCCCGGCGCACGCCGGGCATGGTGTCCAACGTCATCCCGCTCAGGCTCCCGGTCCCGGCCGCGGCCACTCTGGCCGATGTCCTGCGGTCCGTCGTGGGCGAGGCCCGGCAGGGGCTGCGCCGGCAGCGGACCCGGTTCGAGGAGATGGGCGGCGCCCCACTCGCGGGGGCGGACCGGCCGGGCGCGGCGGGCCGTCCGTCCGCCTCCCCGCAGGTGAACATCATGGCGTTCGCGCCCGGGATGCGGTTCTTCGGAGTGCCCACCACCCAGCACAACCTGGGGAACGGTCCGGTGGAGGACCTGGCGGTGGCGGTGTACGACCTGGGTCCGGAGGACGGGCTGAGGATCGACTTCGACGCGGCTCCGGAGACGTGCGACACCGCCTCCGTGGCCGCGCACCAGGACCGCTTCGTCCGCTTCGCCGGCACCGTGCTGCGCGACCTCGAACGCCCCCTCGACGAGATCGAGTTGCTGGACGGGGAGGAGCGGCGGCGGGTGCTGGAGACCTGGTCGGGCACGCGGGCCGCGGTGGACGACAGGCCGCTGACCGTACGGTTCGAGGAACAGGCCCGGCTACGCCCCGACGCGACCGCCGTCGTCTTCGGCGAGGCGCACCTCTCCTACTCCCGCCTCGACGCCGACGCCAACCGGCTCGCCCACCACCTGCACGCCACCACCGGCCTGCGCCGCGGCCACCTCGCCGGCATCCTCCTGGACCGGTCACCGGACCTGGCCGTCGCCATCCTCGCCGTACTGAAGACCGGCGCCGGATACGCCCTGCTCGACCCGGAGTTCCCCGACGAACGCCTCACCCGCACCGCCACCGACGCCGGCATCACCGCCCTCGTGACGACCGCGGGACACGCCCCTCGTCTCCCGGGCCCCTGGCCGGCCGTGCGGACCGACACCGAGGAAGCGGAGATCGCCGCACGGCCCGCCGGCAGCCTGGACGTGACGCCGACGCCGGACGACCCGGCGTGTGTGATGTTCACGTCCGGATCGACCGGACGCCCCAAGGGCATCC
>NZ_JBFASK010000037.1:0-64361 GCF_040677675.1 Streptomyces sp. NPDC053755
AGTACCGCATCTGGTACGACACCCCGGCCGACCTGCGCTGCGCGGCCGTCACGACCACGTACAAGCAGAAGTGCTGGAACGCCGGACCGACGTTCTGGTCCCGCAAGCGCCTGGACAAGATCACCACCTCCGCCCAGCGCCGCACCGACACCACCGCGCGTCAGGTCGTCGACGAGTACAAGCTCAACCAGAACTTCGCGGCTCTGAAGACCGGCGTGAACACCGCCCTGTGGCTGGAGTCGATCTCCCGCACCGGTTATGCCCGTAACGGCTCCACCGACGCGAGCGTCACGCTGAACTCGGTGCGTTTCGAGTCCAACGCCGAGGACATGCCCAACCGCGTCATGCGCGGCACGAGCGATCCTCGTCCGGGCTTCTCCCGTCTGCGGATCGACCGTGTGATCAACGAGTACGGCGGCGAGACCGTCGTCACCTACAAGCCGGCCGAGGGCCAGTGCGCCACCGGTGTGGGCCTTCCGGCGAAGACTGACACGGCCGCTCTCAAGGCCAACACCCGCCTGTGCTACCCCACGTACTGGAACCCCGACCCCGAGGTCGAGGACATCGACTGGTTCCACAAGTACGTGGTCGAGTCGATCGAGGAGCTCCCGAACGTCGCCGGCTCCTACGGCACCAAGACGTTCTACGAGTACAAGAACGCCGGCTGGAAGCTCGCCGAGGCCGAGTTCACCAAGAAGTCCACGCGCACCTACTCCCAGTTCGCGGGCTTCGAGCAGACCACCGTCCTCACCGGCCCCAAGCCGTCGGACGTGGACAGCGGCGAGGGCTCCACGGGCGAGAACACCCCCGGCCTGGACAGCCCCCGGACCAAGGCGGTCACCCGCTTCTACCGAGGCATGGGCGACAGCGTCCCGGTCAAGGACGTCCACGGCAACGTCATCAAGACCTCCGACGGCTCGACCGTCTACGACCGCGAGCCGTTCGCCGGCCGCATCGCCGAAGAGTTGTCCTACTCCAGCGCGGACAAGGCCGACACCGATTGGCTGACCCGCTCCGTCACCATCCCCGTGGCCACCGAGCTCGGCAAGCGCGACCGCGAGGACGGCCTCACCGACCTCAAGGCCTGGCGCGTCACCGAACCCGAGGAAATCGCCTACACCAAGTCCTCCGGCACCAACACCGACGACCCTCGTACCCAGCGCGAGGTCCGCACCAAGACGACCTACGAGCCGACCCACGGCCTGCCCACACTCGTCGAGTCCCTTGGTGACACCGGCAAGACCGGCGACGAGTCCTGCACCAAGACGGAGTACCTGAACCAGACCGACAAGCACCTGATCGGTTTGTCCAAGCAAGTCCTGGTCTCCCCGACGCTCTGCACAGCCGCCGACTGGGCCGACCTGACGACCCTCAGCGGTGCCAGCCGGACGTCCTACGACGGCACGGCGTACGGCACGGCGCTCGCCGCATCCTCCCGTGGTCTGGCCACCGAGTCCTGGTCCCTGAACGGCACCGGTACGGCCTTCCAGAGCGCGGGAACGAGCACGTTCGACGCCATCGGTCGAGTGATCCGGCAGACGGATCCCGACGGGAAGTTCGCCACTGTCACCTTCGATCCGCCCACGGGCCAGGTCTTCAAGATCACCCAGACCAACGCATTGGGGCACAACCAGATCCAGGAAATCGAGCCCGGCCGTGCGGTGACGCTGAAGACCACTGACACGAACGGTCACGTCGGCGAGGCAAAGTACGACCCGCTGGGCCGTCTCTCTGAGTCCTGGGCACCGGGCCGCACCCCCGCTGCGGGAGCGGTCCCGGACTTTCGCGCCGAGTACACCATCCCCAAGCCGGAGGTGGACCCGGAAGACGCCGAGCGCGAAATCCGCAAGCCTCCGTACGTCACCACGTACGCACGGGGGCACGAGGACAAGATCGAGACCTCGGTCACCCTCTATGACGGCCTCGGCCGTGAGAGGCAGACCCAGGAAGAGGCCACCGGCGGTACGGGGCACCTCATCACCGACACGCTGTACAACAGCGCCGGCGAGGTCTACCAGACCAACAACGCCTACCTCACCGAGGACGCCAAGCCCGGCGAACTCTTCACCCCGCTCGCCGACACCGCAATCCCCAACATCACCCGCTACGCCTACGACGGCCTCGGCCGCGTGGTGCAGGAAACGCCGTACATGAAGTACGTCGACCCGGTCACCAAGGAAGCCTCCTCCAAGGCATACGAGGACCGGGCCACTAAGTACGAGTACGGTCAGGACTGGTCGAAGGTCGTCAACCCGCAGGGCACCTCGTCCTACCGGGTCTACACCGACGCCCTCGGCAGGACCTCTCGGGTCGACACGTTCAACCCGGCGGCTCCTGGCGGCTTCACGTCGATGAGCTACCAGTACGACCCGCGCGGCATGCTGGTGAAGGCGACCAACTCGGCCGACCCGACTCACCCGTGGTCGTGGACCTACGACCGGCGCGGTCGCCAGGAGAGCGCGACCGACCCCGACACCGGCACCCTGCGGACGACGTACGACGACCGTGACCGAGTGCTGACCAGCACGAATGCGCGTGGCGTCAAGATCTGGAACAGCTACGACGAGCTGTCCCGGCCGAAGCAGCAGCGCCTGAACGACGCGAACGGCACGCTGCTGGCCGACTTCACCTACGACACCGTCCCCGGCGGCAAGGGCATGCCCGCCACCGCCACCCGCTACACCGACGGCCTGGCGTACACGAAGAAGATCAACGGCTACACCAAGGACTACGCCCCAACCTCGAACACGCTGACCCTGCCATCCTCGCTGGCTTCGACCTGGGGACTGCAGACCTCGTACACCTACGACTACAAGTACTCGGACACCGGTCTCCTCGACGAGGCGACGGTGCCGGCGGTCGGCCGGTTCGATGCCGAGAAGCTGGTCGTGCGCTACAACAGCGAGGGCATGCCGCTCACCCTGTCCGGCAAGGACTGGTACGGCTCGGAGACCGTCTACTCCCCCTACGGCCAGGTCGTGCGCTCCACCCTGGGCGCTCAGCCGTACCGGGTCTGGACGCAGAACTCGTTCGACGAGTCCAGTGGTGAGCTGAAGGAGCAGCTCGTCTACCGCGAGAAGTCGGGTGAGGGCGCGGACAACTCAGTGGTCTCGGGCAACCTGGTCTCGAACCGCTCGTACACCTACGACCCGTCGGGCAACGTCACGGGCATCCGTGAGCACGCCACCGGGATCGAGGAGCGTCAGTGCTTCACCTACGATCCGCTGGGTCAGCTGAAGACGGCATGGACCTCGAAGGACCAGGCGGCGTGCACCGCGCCGAAGAACGGTGACGGCTCGCTGAACGTGGCGGCCGGGACGGACAGCTCCGGCTACTGGCACGAGTACGAGTACGACCTGCTCGGCAACCGTACGAAGCTGACCGAGAAGGACCTCACCGGCACGACGGCCAAGGACGCCACCGCCACCTATACCTATGGTGTGGGCGCGGCCAAGACCCAGCCCCGCACCTTGACCAAGGTCTCCAAGACCTACAGCGCTCCTTCGGGTGCGCAGGTCAAGGCGGAGGCGGAGCGTCTGTACGAGCTCACCGGCGAGACCAAGTCCGTGACGTCGATCGAGAACGGCGACAAGCAGTCGCTGACCTGGACGCACGACGGCAAGGTGGACCGGATCACCGGTCAGGGCACGGGCGGCAAGACTCCGTACGTGGGCCTGGCGGACAAGTGCATCGACCTGAAGTCCGGGCAGGGCGTGTCCGGTCAGCCAATCCAGCTCTACAGCTGCAACACCACGGGGCCGCAGAACTGGAAGTTCACCCCGACCCCGGGAACCAGCGCGGCGCCGCAGACCGACCCAAGCAAGGGCACGCTCTCGGTCTACGACACTTGGTGCCTCCAGCCGGCCGCCAACACCTCTGGATCGGCGCTGCAGATCCAAAGGTGTGACGGTTCGACCGCTCAGGAGCTGAAGCGGAACACGGCCGGGCAGCTGACGCACATCGCGTCGGGCCTCTGCGTGGCGGTCAAGGACGGCAACTCCGCCAGCGGTACCGCGATCGTCCTGGCCACCTGCGACGGTGCTTCCGCCGCCCAGCTGTGGTCGCCGCAGAACGACACCCGTCACATCTACGGCCCCGACGGTGATCGTCTGCTGAAGATCAAGGGCAAGCAGGCCACGCTGTACCTCGACGAGGCGGAGGTGACCGTCCAGCAGGGCGGCGTCCTGGTCAACAGCCAGCGCACCTACGCCGTCGCCGGCGGCGCGGTCATGCGCTACGCCTACGGCACCGGCGCGGAAACCCTCGTCGCCGTCACCGGCGACCAGCAGGGCTCGACCTACGCCGAGGTCGCGCTGTACGGCTCCCAGGCCGTCCGAATCCGCAAGCAGGACCCGTTTGGCAACGAGCGGGGCAAGACAGCCGCCAACCTGCAGGCACACACCGGGTTCCTGGGCAAGACGCGGGACGACGCCTCCGGCTACCAGCCGCTGGGCGCGCGTCTCTACGACCCTGCCGTGGGCAGGTTCCTGTCCGCTGACCCGGTGCTCGACCTGAACGACCTCCTCCAGTCGAACGGGTACGCCTACGCGCACAACAACCCGGTCACTCACGCGGACCCGACGGGTCTGTCGATCGTCCTGACCGCCTCGGAGAAAGCGGCCGCGCTCGCGGGCGCGGGTCTGTCCGCTGCGCAGGTCGCGCAGGCGCAGTCCACCATGGGCAAGTCCCTGACCTCGGTGATCCTCGCCGTGGCCTGGGAGACGCTCAAGGACTTCATCGGCATCAACGACGCCATGGCCTGCTTCGGTGGCGACATGTGGTCATGCGGCAGCCTGATCATCGGGGCCATCCCGTGGACCAAGCTCGGCAAGATCCCGTCAGTCCTCAAGGCCGTCAACCGCACCATCGACGCCATCCAGGCCTTCAAGGCCGCCAAGAAGGCTGCGGAGGCCGTCCTCAAGGCGGCCAAGGCCGCCGAGGCCGCAGCCTTGCGAGCCAAGAAGGCCGCCATCGAGAAGGCCAAGAAGGAGGCCGCGCAGAGAGCCAAGAAGAAGGCAGCCGAACAGGCCAAGAGAAAGGCCGACGCCGCGGCTGCTGCGAAGAAGAAGACCGGTAACCCGGTCCAGAAGCGGTCCCAGGCCAAGGCCGCGCCGAAGTCCTCATCGGTTACCGGCGGCAAGAGCAAGGGTGGAGGCAGCGGCAAGTCCAGCGCCGGCAAGCCCGGAGGCAGCAGCGGCGGTTCGTCCAGGAACAAGGGCGGCAGCAGCGGCAGCGGTGGCTCGGGCAGGACCGGGAACGGTGAGACCTGCAACAGCTTCGTGCCCGGCACGAAGGTACTGATGGCCGACGGTTCCACCAAGGCGATCGAGCAGGTCGGGGCCGGTGACAAGGTCGTCTCGACCGACCCGGAGACTGGGGAGACCCGCCCCGAGACGGTGACCGCCGAGATCAAGGGACAGGGCCTTAAGCACCTGGTCAGAATCACGGTCGACACCGACGGTACGGCAGGCTCGAAGACGGCCCAGGTCACTGCGACCGACGGCCACCCCGTGTGGGTACCGGCCCTGCGTGCCTGGATCAAGGCCACCGACCTGGAGGCCGGACAGTGGCTCCGGACCAGTGCGGGAGGCTACGTCCAGGTCGCCTCGGTCGAGCGCTGGACCGCTTCGCTCGCCACGGTCCACAACCTCACCGTGTCCGATGTCCACACGTATTACGTGGTGGCGGACACCACCGCGGTCCTGGTCCACAACTGCGACTCGGTGTACCGGGGCGACGCACGCTCCCCCGACGAGATCCAGGCGGCGGGTGGCTTCCAGCCGCAGGACCCGAACTCGGACGTGTCGCTGTACGACTACGCGGATCAGACGCGTAATCACAGCCGCTACGTGGGAACCTCCGAGAACTGGCAGACGGCAGTCACCTTCCCCTCGGTGGGTACCAACCCCAGGTACCTCTACGAGATCGACCGGGACGTGCCGAACGCCATCGACGTCAACGCGACGCTCGGTGACAGGAGTCCGAATCCGCACGAGCGAGAGATCGCCTTCGACGGAGGCATTCCCTGGCAGCACGTGCGCAGAGTATGGCGGACCGACGAGTTCGGGGAGATCGACATCGATTACGACGAACCGATCTGGGAGAGAGACTGACCGGATCCCCTGCCACAGGGCAGGGGACCACAGCAAGGGACAAAGGAGGTGAAGGCCGTGGCGAAGGCACAGGATGCGGGTGCGGCTCTGGTTTACGGAAGGGACATCGCGCTTCGCGATGTCGACAACGTGGAAGCGTTCCTGCATGCGCGGACGTCACGGCTCGCAGGTGCGGAGAAGGGATCCGACGAGCGCCAGCTGGCGCGATCCGTCGGAGCCGCTGTGCTGCACCTGACCGGAACGCTCCGGCACTCGGTGTCCTTCCTGGAGTCCGCCGCCGACGACAATGTGCTGCTGCTCCGCCAGCAGGTCAGGATCTCCTGGAACGCCCTGTGGGCCCTGGTCAGCCCATGGCAGTGGCACGACGACTACGACTCGGAGCGCTGGCGCTCGGTGAAGTACTGGGACGCCGCCGACGAATCGAGACTGCGGGGCCTCCTCGACGAGACCTTCGCCGAGAACCGTCGTCAACGCTCCGAGCGGAGTGACGGTGCCTAGCAGTCGGCCGAGCTGACAATCGGCATGAAATGAGTGGCCCCACCGGGTGTGTGCCCGGTGGGGCCATTTCGTCGTCCGGGGGGAGGGGAACTTGAGACTTACGTCAGCCCGTTCGGGCCACGCCAGTTCCCGTCCCGGTGCGGATCGCGGCCTTCGCCTAGTAGACGCTGACCCCGTACGCGTTCAGCGCCTCCGTGACCGGCTGGAAGAACGTCGTGCCGCCCGAGGAGCAGTTGCCGCTGCCGCCGGAGGTGAGGCCGATCGCGCGGCCGCCGGAGTAGAGCGGGCCGCCGGAGTCGCCCGGTTCGGCGCAGACGTTGGTGCGGATCATGCCGTAGACGATGTCCCCGCCGCCGTAGTTGACGGTGGCGTTGAGGCCGGTGACCGAGCCGCTGTGGGTGCCGGTGGTGGAGCCGCGGCGGGTCACGGACATGCCGACGGTGGCGTTGGCGGCGCTGGTGATGTCCACGTTGCCGACCGTGCCGGACTTCGTGACGGAGCTGTTGGTGTAGCGGACGATGCCGTAGTCGTTGTTCGGGAAGCTGGAGCCCGAGGTGGAGCCGAGGACGGTGGTGCGTCCGGAGTTGGAGTACCAGGTTCCGGCGCCGTCGGTGCAGTGACCGGCGGTCAGGAAGTAGTAGTTGCCCGCGCTGTCGCGGACGTTGAAGCCGAGCGAGCAGCGCCAGCTGGTGGCGTAGATCGCGTCGCCGCCGGAGATCAGCTTGTTGAACGTGCCCGGGGTGCGCTCGACGCGTATCGCGCCGGCGTTGGCCCCCGCCTGGCGCTTGATCTTGGCTATCTCCGCCGCGGAGACGGTGGAGTCGGCGGTGACGACGAGCGTCCTGGTGGCCTGGTCGACGTGCCAGGCGGTGCCCGCGACGTCGGCGGCCAGGACCGCGTCGCCCGCGGCGGAGAGCTGGGTGGCGCTGAACGTCCGGGCGGTGTCGGCGCTCGCGGTGGGGACGGCGAGTGCCGCCGCGGCGACGAGCCCGGTGGTGACGGCGAGGAGGCGGGTTCGTCTCGCGGTGGCCTTGAGGGGGGTGGTGCGCTTGATCCTCACTTCTCGTTCCTCCAGAGGGGAATCGGGGGTCCGCAGTGGGGTGCCGGACCCGTGAGGCGCGACCCGGGGGGCCGGCGCTGTGGGGGAGTCTCGGCCCGTCCGGGCCGGCGCCGCAAGGGCGCCTTTCGGCCGTACGACGCTCAACTACCGTGCGGGGAGACCGTCTCGGTGCGGTGCCTCAGTACAGGCTGACCTTGTACTTGGCGAGGGCTTCGGGCACCGGCTGGTAGAACGTCGTGCCACCGCTGGAGCAGTTGCCGCTGCCGCCCGAGGTGATGCCGAGCGCCTTGGTGCCGTCGTACAGGGCGCCCCCGGAGTCTCCCGGTTCGGCGCAGACGTTGGTCTGGATCATGCCGCGCACGGTGCCGCCTCCGGAGTAGCGCACGGTGGCGTTCAGGCCGGTGACGGTGCCGCTGCGGGTGCCGGTGGTGGAGCCGGAGCGCTTGACGGGCTCTCCGACGTAGGCGTCGGCCGCGGTGAACCCGCCGGGGTGGGCGAGGGAGGTGTTGTCGTAGCGGACCAGGGCGTAGTCGTTGCCGGGGAAACTGGAGCCGGTGGTGGCCCCGATCAGCGTCGACTGGGCGGAGTCGGCGTACCAGGTCTTCACGACGTTGCCGCAGTGGCCGGCGGTGAGGAAGTAGTACGTCGAGCCGCTGCGGACGTTGAAGCCGAGCGAGCAGCGGTAGCCGTTGCCGTAGATCGCGTCACCCGCTCCGAGCAGGGGCGTGAACACGCCCGGGGTGCGCCGGATGGAGAGAGCGTCGGCGTCGGCTCCGGCGGCCTGCCGGATTCTGGCGATGCCGGCGTCGGAGACGGTGGAGTCGGCGGTGACGACGACGCGGCCGGAGGCCCGGTCCACGTACCAGGCGGTGCCTCCGACGTCGGCCTTGAGGACGGCGGCGTCGGCGCGGGCGAGCTGGGTGGCACCGGCGGGCGCGGGGGCGGGCGATGCCTGGGCGCCCGGCAGAGCGAGGGCGGTGGTGGCCACGAAGGCCGCCGCGACGGCGAGTACGCGGCCGGTGTGCTTGAGTCTTGCCGGTCTCTTCACTGAGCTCCTTCCGGTAAGGCGGAGCGGCCCGTGGGTGACGGGCGCGGTGCGGATGTATGGCGTGTTCCTGACATGCACCGCTGCGATAGTGACCCCCGCATGACGGACGCACAAGACCGCACACCGAACGGGACGTCCCGCCCGCCCGGCCGAAGCTGTCCTCCTCAGGCCCCGCTCACGCGCCTCTCCCCCGCCGGGACCGCCGTGTCGAGGGTGTTGCCCGGCGGCGGGAAGGGGCAGATGAAGTGGTCGACGAAGGCGCACGGCGGCAGCAGCGCCCGGTTGAAGTCCACCGTCACCGAGCCGTCCTCGGCCGGGGCGGCGGGGCGCAGGAAACGGAAGCGGTAGCTGTCCCGGCCGCTGGTGGCGTCCGCGAAGACCGCCCAGAGGGTGCCGTCGTCCTCGACCGCGACCTGGAGGACGTGCTCGGCGCCGTGGAGCTCGAAGGCGAGGTCGCCGGCGAGGTGGAGCCCGCGCTCCCTGCCGTCCGCGTTCTCCACCCGGACGCTGCGGGCCCGCTCGTACGCGCGGAACGTGCCGGGTACCACCCAGCGCTCGTCGTAGGGTGTCGCCTCGATGCCCCGGAAGGACCGGCGGGTGTGCGACTCCGGGTCGAAGTCCCGTACCGCCCAGTCCCCTTCGCGGCGCAGAAGGACCAGCCGCCGCCCCGCGGACTCGGCGCGGGACTCGTGGACCGGGGAGTGGTCCGCGGTGAGCCGGACGGTGCCGATCAGCGGCTTGCCGTCGACGGTGACGGCGTCCTCGGCACCCGCTGTGAGGGTCACCTCGTCGCCGTCCGCCCGCCACAGCCCCGGAACGGCCGGAATTCGCCCGTCCGGATAGTCGGAGAGCCAGTACGTGCCCGCGAGGGAGAGCGGTCCGTACGACGACGCGACCGCGGCGACGCGCTGCTCGTGCCAGTGACGCCAGTCCGCTTGGGGGTCCGTGCTCATGGGTTCCACCCTTCCACACGGGCCGGACAACCCGGCGAGCCGGCCGTGGCGTCGCGCCGGAGTACCCCGTACGGAAGACCGCGGCCGGGCCGGGCCCGAGCGGATCCGGCTCGGCTCGGCCGGAAGGCGACCGTCCCGGATCGTCCCGACCGGAACTCGGCCCGTCCCGGCCCGGCTCCGCTCGGCCGCGCGGACGACGACGGGGTGTCAGCAGTCGCACCCGCAGCAGTCACAGCCCTCGCAGGCGCAGTCGCAGCCGTCCTCGTTGCGGCAGCAGCCCTTGCGCTTCTTCCGGGACCACGGGCCCTCGTACTCCTTCGCGCAGCAGAGCTGGCAGGTGCAGAACAGCCAGGTGAAGGCGGCGCAGCCGGCGAGGAAGCCGCGCGGCTTCGGGCGCTGCGGCCCGCCGCCCCCGCCGAACTGCGGCGGCGGCCCGCCGTATCCCCCCGGGCCGCCCGGGCCCCCGGCCCCGCCTCCGTAAGGATTCCCGCCGTACGGGTTCCCGCCTCCGTTCCCGTACGGGTTCCCGCCCCCGTTCCCGTACGGGTTCCCGCCGCCCTGCGCGCCGCCGTTCCCGTACGGATTGCCCTGCCCCGGGCCCGGAGTGCCGTGAGCGCAGGTCGTCGTCCCGAACGCGCGGTCCACCGAGTTGCGCAGTTCGTGCGCCAGGAGCATGTGCGCCAGCGTGCCGTCGACGAACTCCGTGTCCCGCAGCGCCAGGCGTATCCCGTGCAGCGCGTCGTCCGCGAGGCGCCGGGCCTCCGCCAGGGAGGTGCCCGTGGCGGTGAGCGGGTTCCAGGCACCCGACGCGGCGTCGGTCTCCTTGTCCTCCACGGCGTCCAGGAGGTGGGCGAGGCGTCCGAAGAGCCGACCGGCCTCGGCCAGCGGCGCCGCGTTCCCCGGCCGGCCGGCCAGGGCGGCGGTGTGGGCGAAGGCGGCCGCGGTGGCCGTCTCGGTCGGTTCGGTCACGACCAGGAGCGACGTGCCGGGGCCGGCCAGGGACTCGATGCCGCCCTGCCGGTCCACCGCGTCCACCAGGACGTCCGTGTCGAAGCCGATCTCACGGCCGGTGCGGGCGCCCGCGAGGTCCCATGACCTCGCGACGCGGCGGGCCGCGGCGGCGACCGGGCGGCGGGCCAACAGCCCGTCGCGGTCCGCGACGTGGTCGCGGACCTTCGCCGAGGCGAGCACCAGGGACACCGTGGCGGCGAGTCGGGCCCCCTCACCGTGGGCGACGGGGGCCCGCTTCATCTGGCGCAGGGGGCAGGGCCCCGCCGTGCGCCGACCGCCGGGCACCGCGCCGGTCCGCGCCCCCGTCTGAGCCTCCGTCAGGACCGAGACGATGAGGCCGTCGTAGTTGGTCACCACCCGCGCGAACTGGCCGTGGTCGGCCCGAAGGGCCAGGCAGAGGCCGCAGAGATGGGCCATCCACTCCGTCTTGAGGCCGTCGGTGAGACGGTGGGTGCATGGCCTGACGATTCCGAACAAGAGACTCCCCCGTGAGTCGTGCGCAGGTGTCCTGCGCGCGTGCGCCAGGCATCGTATCGAGCCGGACCGTTCACCCGTACGCCCGCCACGTCACCCTTCCGGCCCGACTTTCATATTTTAAGTTGCGCAGCCCGTGCAATCCTCCGTCAGGCCCCGCATACCGCAAGTTTCCTGACGATTCGCCAGCAACCGGGCCTCACGTTCTGCACCAGTACCGTCACGAATCCCCTGCGCGGCGACTATCCACTTGGCGCGCGATCCGCATGATGGACCACGATAGGGAATGCGGAACCACAAGTGACCGCGCTGAAAGGAGGCGTCCATGGGATCGGTGCGCAAGGCGAGTGCCTGGCTGGGACTCGTCGAGGACAACGACGAGCGTTACTACGACGACGAGTACGCCGAGGGTGCCGAGAACGGCGACGCCTGGGTGACGGACCCGCGGGTGCGGGTGGCGTCCGACTCGGCGCATGAGCAGGGCCGCCGGATCGCGACCGTCTCCCCGGACGGCTTCCGGGACGCCCGGGGCATCGGTGAGCTGTTCCGCGACGGGGTTCCGGTCATCGTGAACCTCACCGCCATGGAGCCCTCCGACGCCAAGCGGGTGGTGGACTTCGCCGCGGGTCTCGCCTTCGGCCTGCGCGGATCCATCGAGCGCGTGGCGACCCGGGTCTTCCTGCTGACCCCCGCCGACACGCAGATCGTCAGCGGGGACTCCGCCGGGCGTGCGCAGGACGGTTTCTTCAACCAGAGCTGAGCGAGGTGCTCCCGGCGGCCGGATCCGGTGCGACCGGTGAGCGCCTCGCCCGGTGAGCACCTCTCCGGGTCGGCCTCGGCCGGCGCCGCGGCACGAGCGGGCCCGGTACGCCCTCGCCCGGTGAGCACCTCTCCGGGTCGGCCTCGGTCCGCGCCCCGGTACGTCCGCTCCGGTCAGCGCGCTGCGTGTCCGGACCCGGCCCGCTCGGCGTGTTCGGGGACGAACCGCTCGCGGCCCGCGGCCTCACCGGCAGGGTGTCGTCCCCGCCCGAGGGGCTCGCTGGGCAGCGGTCCGCGCGTGGCCGGCACCCGTACGGCGTCGCAGGCGTCGGCGAGCACCGGGAGGGTGGCCGCCGCCTCCTCCGCGTCCGCCGGGCACTCCATGACCCGGGGCAGCCGCAATGCCATCAGGGCGCCGAGCAGCAGCAGCCCCGCGCTGACGAAGAGCGTCACGTGCAGCCCGTTCACGAAGGCGTGCCGAGCCGCGTGGTACAGCGCCGACCCGGCCGCGCCGCCGAGCTGGTCGGCGGTCTGGTAGGCCTCGCCGAGCGAGTTCGCCGCGGCCCGGCTCGCTGCCTCCGGGACGCCCGGCACGGAGGCGAGACCGGGGGCGTACGACGCGTTCATCACGCTGCCCAGCAGCGCGATGCCCATGCCCGCGCCGAGCTGGTAGGAGGTCTCCCCGATGGCCGCCGCCCCGCCCGCGCTCTCCGGCGGGGCCTCGCTCAGCATCGACTCGTAGGCCGAGAAGAGCGTCGTCTGCAGCCCGAAGCCGAGCAGCACGAAACCCACGGTGAGCAGGAGCGGCCGGTCGTTCTGGCCCATCAGGACGAGCAGCAGGACGGCCGCGGCGGTGAGCACGAAGCCCCAGCCGACCATGTGACGCGGCCCGATCCGGCGCAGCGTGTACGAGCCGGTGGCACCGGCCGCCATGGCGGCGAAGGTGAGGGGCAGCAGCCGCAGCCCGGTCTCCAGCGGGCTCAGGCCGAGGACCAGCTGGAGGTACTGGACGGCGATCAGCTCCAGGCCGACCAGGGCCAGCATGGCGAGCACGATGCAGCCCACGGAGGTGGTGAACGCGGCGCGGGAGAACAGCCGCATGTCGATCAGCGGGTGCGTGCGCCGCCGCTGCCGTCGTACGAAGAGGATCAGGAGCGCCGCCCCGAGGAGCAGCGGCCCCGCCGTGGCGAAGGAGAGCAGGGGCTCCCCCGCGCCGATCCGCTTGACTCCGAGGACCGCGCCGAGGACTCCGGCCGCCGCCATCAGCGCCCCGAGGACGTCCCAGGGACCGTCGCCGCTCCCCTTGGACTCGGGGAGCAGCCAGCGCCCTGCGGGGAGGATCAGCGCCATGAGCGGGATGTTGATCAGGAAGACCGAGCCCCACCAGAAGTGCTCGACCAGGAAGCCGCCGAGCACCGGACCGGTGGCGGCGCCGACCGCGGCGACCGCCGTCCAGATGCCGATGGCGGTGGCGCGCTCCCGCCGGTCGGGGAAGACCGCCCGGAGGATCGACAGGGTGGCCGGCATGATCATGGCGCCGCCGACTCCGAGGAGGGCGCGGGCGCCGATGAGCACCTCGGGAGCGGTGGCCAGGGCGGCGACCGCGGAGGCGACTCCGAACAGCGCGTAACCGAGCAGGAGCACCCGGCGCCGCCCCACCCGGTCACCGAGCGTGCCGAAGAGGATCAGCAGCGAGGCGCAGATCAAGGGGTAGGCGTCGACGATCCAGAGGAGCGCGGTGGAGCTGGGTCGCAGGTCCTCCGTGAGGGAGGGGACGGCGACGTGGAGCACCGTGGCGTCCAGGGCGACCAGCAGCAGGCTGACGCAGAGGACGAGGAGGACGACCCAGCGGTTGGCACCGCCGCCCGCGGCCCGGAGTCGTGCTCCGGCCGTGATCGTCCGCTGCATGTCCGTACCTCCCATGGAATCTCTCGCGTTCGGCGGTCGCCTGCCGGGCGCGTGGCCTCGGGGCGGCCCGGCATCGACGGGCGAGTGAGCCGTCAGCGTACGCGAGTTCGCGGCCCGAGCGCGTGGTGCAGCTCTCACCCCGTCGGGCCGGGCGGTGTGGCGTACGCCACTCCGTCCGCGCCGCGTGTCGCATGGAATTCCGCGCGGACGAGCGTGTGAGGCATTATCCCGGCGTACAAACAGACTTCCGGAAAGTCGCTTCGCGCATTAGGGCCGAAGGTCATCGGATTCTCAGACCGGGGCCGGGGAAAAACCCCCGGTTGAGACCAACTCCACATCACATCGTCATCACGAAGAGACCGGATCGACCAGGCTCGCTACTCACTCCCTGTAACGTCGATTGGGTGCGTACCGACATCTTTGCCCGGCTGGACCGGGAGCCGGAACCGCCGAAGATAGAGGTCCCGCGGATGACCCGCACGCGTCTCGCCCTCTTCGGCGGGACGTCGGCGTTCTATCTCGCCATCGTGGTGGCCGTACTGCTGTCGACCGGGCTGGTGACCCTCGACTGGAAGATCATGCTCTTCCGTCCCTACCAGCAATGGCCGGAGCTGCACGCCTTCCTCGACTACTACGTGGTCCTCGGTCAGCGCGGCCCCACGGCCGTGATGGTGGCGGCCTGGCTGGGCTGGCGCTCCTGGCGCCAGCACACGCTGCGGCCGCTGCTCACCCTCGGCGCGGCACTGCTGCTGCTGAACGTCACGGTCGGGGCGGTCAAGCTCGGACTCGGCCGTCTCGGTCCCCACTACGCGACGCAGATCGGCTCGGCCGAGCTGTTCGCGGGCGGCGATATATTTCCGTCCGGACACACCGCCAACGCGGTCGTGACCTGGGGAATCCTCGCCTATCTGGCGACGACTCCCCGGGCCAGACGCTATCTGTCGGCCCTCTCGGCCGTGGTGGCCCTGGGCGTGGGCCTGACCACCGTCTACCTCGGTACGCACTGGCTCAGCGACGTGCTGCTCGGCTGGGCCGCCGGCCTGCTCATCCTGCTCGCGCTGCCCTGGTGCGAGCCGTTGATCGGCCGGGCCGAGGCGTTCGTCCTCGGCCTGCGGGACCGGGTGCGCGAGCAGCTGCGGGCCCGTCGCCGCCTGGTGCCCTCGCTGCCCGTCGCGACCGGAGGGCCGCGTCCGGCGCCGTATCCGCGGCGTCCCGCGGCGGCCGAGGAGCCGGTACGGGAGGTCATCGGGTCCCGGACCGGCCGGGCTCCGGCCGGGCGCGGGGAGGGGCGGCTCGCTCCGCCGCTGGCCGCCTCCCGGCCGCACGCCGTGCGCTCGGAGCGCACGCCGGTCACCCCGGCCGGCAGCCGTCGTCCGGGGCACTCGCGGCCGCTCACGGGCGGCTGAGAACCCCGCACGCCCGCGACTCCGCCGACCGCACGACCGCACGCGGAAGGGCCCCGGCTTCGGCCGGGGCCCTTCCCTCTGTCGGTCGGCGGGCAGGTGCACGCGGCGGCCGGTGCGGCCCGGAAGGTGTCAGCCGAGCCAGCAGCGGATCACGGCGCCGTGGTCCACCTCGAAGTTGATGCGCCCTTCCAGGTACTCCATCGTGATGATCGAACCGGGCGGAAGGGAGCGCACCACGCCCCAGCCGCGGGCTCTGGCGAGCTGCTCGGCGCGCTCCGCGTCGAGCCCCACATAGGACTCCGCGGAGCCGTCTTCGGAAGGTACGGGAGAGGTCGGCTTCGGTGTCATGTGCTCACGTTAGGCGGCGCCGGACGGTGACGGAAGCGCAGAGCGTTCGAGAGGCCCGAACAACCCCATGTACCTCACCGGTCACGCTTGTGTCACAGGTTCTCGACATATGTTTGGACACGGGATCATCACTCGATCCGGCGGTTTCCGGCCGTTTCTCCAGCAATTCCGCGACTCATATGGAAGGTCGCACAGAGACACGGCAATTCCGTTCCGTGCACGCCCCGGCGGAATTGACGGGGGGCACATCGCCCGGCCGCATTACCCGCGGTCCGCGCCCCATTCGCCCTCTCTCCGGCGCCCGGATCAGCCCTCACCGGGGGCGGTGGATCGCTCCAGGGCGCGGTCGATCCGGTCCCTGATCGTCCGCATCCGGTGATCGAGGCCGGGCGGCTCGACCACCTCGAACTCCAGACCCATCAGGGCCACGTGCATCAGCAGATAGTCCATGTTCGGGGCGCCGGTGCGAAGCAGGCAGGCGTGCTCCCCGTCCGCCTCCAGGACGCCGTCCATGGGCCCGACGACCGTGGCCGCCTCGGCGAGCGGGACATGGAGGCGGAACGTGGCCTCGAGGGCGTAGGCGGCGCTGGACACGCCCTTAGAGACATAGGCGGCGAGATCCTCCGCCGGCGGTTCGCGGGGCGGGAAGCGCGGACCGTGGGGCGGCCTGGGGTCGATCCGGTCGGCCCGGAACGTACGCCAGCCGGCCCGGTCCACGTCCCAGGCGACCAGGTACCAGCGCCGCTCGGTGCACACCAGACGGTGGGGCTCGACGGTACGACGGGTCGGGGCGCCGCCGTGGTCGCGGTATTCGAAGCGGAGCCGCTCGCCGTCCCGGCAGGCGGCCACGAGCTCGGTGAGGACCGCCGGGTCGACCTGGGTCGCCGGGGTGCGGAGCATCGGCACGGTGAAGGCGTTCAGCGCGCTGACGCGGTGTCGCAGCCGGCCCGGCAGGACCTGCTCCAGCTTGGCGAGGGCGCGTACGGAGCTCTCGCCGATGCCCTCGATGCCCTGGCCTGCGGCCGTGCGCAGTCCGACGGCGACGGCGACGGCCTCCTCGTCGTCCAGGAGCAGCGGGGGCAGCTCGGCGCCCGCGCCGAGCTGGTACCCGCCCCCGGTACCCGGGCTGGCGTTGACGGGATAGCCGAGCTCGCGCAGCCGGTCCACGTCCCGGCGCACGGTCCGCGGGGTGACGCCGAGCCGGTCGGCGAGATCGGCACCGGACCATTCACGGTGGGCCTGCAGCAGTGAGAGCAGACGCAGGAGTCGTGCGGAGGTCTCCAACATGGGGCCGAGTCTGCCAGCCGTCGCGGACAGGTACGGTCCGCAAGGTTCTCGCTCCCGGCTCCGGCCCCCTCACCCCTGCGGCCCGGTGGAGGGCGCCTGCGGCGGAAGGTCCCGCCCGCCGCCGGGCCGGGGCGTCGGCTCCGGCTCGGCGCCTCCGGCTCAGCGGAGAACCGGCTCAGCGGAACCGGCGGACCAGTGCTCCGGCCTTCGCCTTCGCGGTGTAGACGGCGTCGACCGCCGCTCCGA
The DNA here is from genome assembly GCF_040677675.1 of Streptomyces sp. NPDC053755. Classification (NCBI taxonomy): domain Bacteria; kingdom Bacillati; phylum Actinomycetota; class Actinomycetes; order Kitasatosporales; family Streptomycetaceae; genus Streptomyces; species Streptomyces sp. NPDC053755. The sequence goes on from NZ_JBFASK010000037.1 coordinate 17,112, forward strand.
CCGCGCGGTGCAGGGCGTCCTTGCCTCGCCCGTGTGCGCGGGCACGCGCCCCCCGGGCGAGGAGCGCGGTCCAGATCTCCTCGTGCCGGGCGGCGATACGGACCGGGTCGAAGCGCTCGGACGCCGCCAGGGCGGCCCGCGCCGTCTTCGCGCGCAGTTCGTCGTCCTCGATGAGTTCGAGCAGGGCCCGGGCGATCGCGGAGACGTCGTCGACCGGTACGAGACGGCCGTCCACCCCGTCCTCGATGATCTCCCGGGGGCCGTGCGGGCAGTCGGTGGAGACGACCGGCAGTCCACACCGCATCGCCTCGACGATGGTCATACCGAAGGACTCCCGCCGGGAGGTGACGGCGGCGAGCGAACCCTTGGCCCACTCCGGCTCCATCGGGTGGGCCGTTCCCATGAGGAAGACGTTCTCGCCGAGGCCGCGCCGCTCGATCCGGCCGGCGAGCGTCTTCCTCAGGTTGTCGGAGGCGTCCCCGGTGCCGTAGATCCGCAGCTTCCAGTCGGGGCGGGCCGCGGCCACCGCGGCGAAGGCGTCGATGAGCACGTCGTACCGCTTGACCGGGGTCAGCCGGCCCGCCGCGACGACGATCTTCGCGGCGGGGTCGGCCGGCGGAACGCTCGGCGCGGGGACGCTGTTGGGCACCGCGTCGATCCGTACGTCCTGCAGCGCGAGCGCGCGGTACGAGCGGGCGTCGGCCTCGGTGACCGTGGTGACGGCGTCCAGGAGGGCGTAGTGGTGCCCGATGTCCCGGCGCAGCCGGTAGCTGTGACCGTCCAGGATCAGGTGCTCCTGGCCGACCAGGACGGGGCCGCGCCGGGCCTGGCGGGCGAGCTGGACGTTGAGCCCAGGGCGCGTGGCGACCACGACGTCGGCCTCGACGGTACGCAGGTGTGCGCCGATCCGGGCGTCGGTGAGCGCGCTGTACTGCTTCCACCGGCCGTCGCCGCGCGGGAAGACGCGGGCGGGCCGGGAGAAGTCGGGGTGCCCGCCGTCGTATCCGGGGCTGTTCTTGCGCAGGTCGACCAGGTGACGCAGGGTCACGCCGGCCGGGACGCCGAGGATCGGCTCGTCGCGGTGGCGGAACACGGAGACGATCTCCACCTCGTGACGTTCGGCCAGCACCTGGGCGAGCGTGAACGTCGTCCGGATCGTGCCGCCGATGTGGTAGCCGTTGTGGAGCAGAAAGGAGATACGCATCGCGCTGCCGGTTCCCCCCGGTCAGATGGTCGGTCGGGGCGACTGTACTGCGTGGCCGCCCCCGCCGTTCACGGTCGGTGGGCTGGGCGCCAGGGGGCGGTGGCGCGGCACGATGGCCGTGTGTACGGGAGGCCGCCCGGCCGCCCCGCCCACGGGAGCGGGGAGCACGGCTGTCGGATACCTGACGGGGCGTCGGTCCGTCCGGCATGGCGGACGGGAGGCGGGCGGCCAGGGCTCCGCGTGACCTCGACGTCCGGGCCACAGCGCAGGCGCCAGAGGCGGGCCGAGCCTGGCGGACGCCCAACAGCCTCCGGCCCACGGCGGACGCGACCGGCCAACGGACGACCGTTCCAGGGCGTGTGACGGGAGGCCGGCGCACGGCTCGGGGGGAGGGGCGGCCTCCCCCGGTCTCCCGGTCGACGCCACCCGCCCCCACGGCGCCGGTGGCTTCGCCGTCCCCGGCACCGGCACCGGCACCGGCACCGGCGGCCTGCGTCGTCCTACAGCGGGGAGATCCTCAGCATCGTCCCGGTGACGATCCGGTTCGGGTCCGCGCCGATCAGGGCGCGGTTCGCCTCGTAGAGCGCCTGCCAGCCGCCCCGGATCCCGTAGCGCCGGGCGATCGAACTGAGGGTGTCCCCCGGCTTGACCACGTGAGCCCGCCCGCTCAGTCCGTACCGCTTCGAGCAGACCGGCCAGGCGCTCCATCCCTGGGTGCGCAGGACCTCTTCCGCCACGGCGATCTGTTGCTGACGGGTCGCCAGGTCGGCACGCGGGGCGTGGCGCAGGCCGCCGAACTCCGCCCAGGTCGACTGCCGGAACTGAAGGCCGCCGTAGAAGCCGTTGCCCGTGTTGGTGTTCCAGCGGCCGCCGCTCTCGCACTCGGCGACGCAGCCCCAGGGCCACTGGTCCTTGGCGCACGCGGCGGTCTGTCCGGGCGGGGCGCCCGATCCCGGCGGAGGCCCCGACGCCGGCGGGGCGCCGGACCCCGGCGGTGTGCCGGGCTGCTCCGTCTCACCGGGACCCTCGGGACCGTCCGGGAGCCAAGGGCCGTCGGACTCCCCGGAGCTCTCGGGATCCCACGGGTCGCCGGCGTCCCACGGGCCGTCATTCCACGGAACGCCGGGGGCCCATGAGGTGTCAGGGGCCCACGGGAAGCCAGGAGCCCACGGCACCGCCGGGACGCCCGGGACACCCGGGACCGCAGGGACCCCGGGCAGACCCGGCAGTCCCGGCATCCCTGGAACTCCCGGAACACCCGGCTTCCCCGGCGCGCCCGGCGCCCCAGAAGCCCCCGGAGGCGCCCAGGGGCCCGGCGAAGGACCGTCCGCCCGGGCCGGTGCCGGGACCAGCGCCAGCAGGGCGGCGGAGCACACACCCGCTGTCCACCATACGATTTTCGACATCGCTGCAGGCTAGGCAGCTCGACCCCTTCCGGTGGCCGTGCCGCGCGGTACGAGGCGCGCCCCCCACCCGGTCGGAGGCACCGGCCGACGCGCAACTTGGCGCCCCGCGACGCGTGACCCCGGCCGAGCCTCTCCCGTTGAACTCTTCATGAGACGAGCCGGGAACCGCCCGGTGTCGCACGTACCGAGTCCAGGGAGCCCCCCGTGCCGCGCATGCTCGACGTCAGCGAGGACGTACGCGCCGAGATCGGCGACGAAGAAGCCGACCGGCTGCTCGCCGGCGACAACGCCCCGGGCAGCTACGACTGCACCTCCTGCCGCACGCCGGGCGACTCCGAGCAGGAGCGCACGAGCACCGTGCTGTTCGTCGGCGAGGAGACCGCCGTCCTGGCGTTCGCCCACGCCAGCTGCATCCCGTCCCAGGTCGTCCAGGTCGCCGAGGAGCAGCTGCAGGGCGCCGTACGCTCCATCGCCGCGACGGACGCGGCGGACGCGCTCACCGCCGCGCACCCGGAGCAGGCCGTTCTCGGGGTCACCAGCGGTCTCGTGCTGATCGAGGGCGAGCTGCACCCGGCGCTGGTCGTCGAGCCGACCGCGCCCGTCGCGCGTCCGGGCTCGGACGGGCTGAGCGACGAGTTCCTGCCGCTGCTGATCGAGCAGGGCTTCGCCCCGGTCTCCGACGTGAACCGCAAGCCGGGCACGCTGCCGGGCTGGTCGGTGCTGGTCGCCATGGGACAGCTGCACTCCGTGCTCCAGCCCGGAACGGGCGGCGGCGGCCAGGCGGCCTGGTGGCAGGCTCACCAGCCGCTGCAGGTCACGGAGGGCTGGCGCGCGGCGGCGAACAAGTCGCACACGGTCCTGGTCTTCGCGGCGCCGGTGGGCTCGATCGGCCAGCAGCCGCGCGAGGACCTGCTGCGCGACGCGCTGGAGAAGGCCGCGGCCAACGGCCGCCTGGTCGCCGCCGCGATGCCGCTGGCCGGCACGTGAGGGAGCACGGGCGTCCCGCCTTAGGACAGGCGGGGCACGGCCCCGGGGTACCTACGGTTCCCCGCCCCCGGCGGGCGCCTCTTTACGAGGGCCGCCCGCATCCGACGGACGACGGGGTCGTTGGCACGTACGTGCACACATACGACCCACTCCGTCATCCCTTTCCGAGTCAGATCCCCTCGATGCGTCCCGCGCAGGACGTGATGTCGGGCGAGTCGGCGACGCCGATCTACGACGCCCTGTACTCGGAGTACCGCCGGTCGTTCCGCGCCCTGCCGGGTGACCGCAGCGGCGAGGAGGATCTGGGCTTCCGGGCCTTCGGCACGCAGGTGGGCACAGGACTGCACGGGAACTACGGCCACCGGCACGCGACGCAGCCGGCGGCATGGTCGGCGCAGCACCACCACCTCCCGGCGGCTCTCCCGCCGGGTCCCCGCAGGGGTCTGTAGGACCCGGCGGTACGGCTGAGGGCCGGGGCGACGCGCCCCGGCCCTCAGCCATGTCGTCCGTACGACGACTTCTCGCGTACGACTACTTCTTGCGGCCGCGCTTCTCGCGCACACGCACCGAGATGTGGATCGGGGTCCCCTCGAAGCCGAACTCCTCACGGAGGCGGCGCTCCACGAAGCGGCGGTAGCCGTGCTCCAGGAAGCCGGAGGCGAAGAGCACGAACCGGGGCGGCTTGGTGCCCGCCTGCGTACCGAAGAGGATGCGGGGCTGCTTGCCGCCGCGGATCGGGTGCGGGTGGGCGGCGACCAGCTCGCCGAGGAAGGCGTTCAGGCGGCCGGTGGGCACACGGGTCTCCCAGCCGGCGAGCGCGGTCTCGATCGCCGGGACCAGCCGGTCCATGTGGCGGCCGGTCTTGGCGGAGACGTTGACCCGGGGCGCCCAGGAGACCTGCTGCATCTCGGTCTCGATCTCGCGCTCCAGGTAGTAGCGCCGCTCCTCGTCCAGCTCGTCCCACTTGTTGTAGGCGATGACGAGCGCGCGGCCGGACTCGACCGCCATGGTGATGATGCGCTGGTCCTGGACGGAGATGTTGTCCGTGGTGTCGATCAGGACGACGGCGACCTCGGCCTTCTCGATGGCGGCCGCGGTCCGCAGGGAGGCGTAGTAGTCGGCGCCCTCCTGGAGGTGGACCTTCTTGCGGATACCGGCGGTGTCCACGAACTTCCACGTGATGCCGCCGAGCTCGATCAGCTCGTCGACCGGGTCGCGGGTGGTGCCGGCCAGCTCGTTGACGACGACGCGGTCCTCGCCGGCGACCTTGTTGAGCAGCGAGGACTTGCCGACGTTCGGACGGCCGATGAGCGCGATGCGGCGCGGGCCGCCGACGGCGTTGCCGAAGGTCTGCTCGGGGGCCTCGGGCAGCGCCTCCAGGACGGCGTCGAGCATGTCGCCGGTGCCGCGGCCGTGCAGGGAGGAGACGGGGTGGGGCTCGCCCAGGCCGAGCGACCACAGGGCGGTGGCGTCGGCCTCGCCGGACGGGCCGTCGACCTTGTTGGCGCAGAGCACGACGGGCTTGCCGGCGCGGCGCAGCAGCTTGACGACGGCCTCGTCGGTGTCGGTGGCGCCGACGGTGGCGTCCACGACGAAGACGCAGGCGTCGGCGGCCTCGATGGCGTACTCCGCCTGGGCGGCGACGGAGGCGTCGATGCCGAGGACGTCCTGCTCCCAGCCGCCGGTGTCGACGACCTTGAAGCGGCGGCCGGCCCACTCGGCCTCGTAGGTGACGCGGTCGCGGGTGACGCCGGGCTTGTCCTCGACGACGGCCTCGCGGCGGCCGATGATCCGGTTCACCAGGGTCGACTTGCCGACGTTGGGCCGGCCGACGACGGCGAGTACGGGGAGCGGGCCGTGCCCGGCCTCCTCGATCGCGCCTTCGACCTCCTCGACGTCGAATCCCTCTTCCGAGGCGAGCTCCATGAACTCCGCGTACTCGGCGTCGCCAAGTGCCCCGTGGTCGTGCTGGTCGTTCATGAAGTCCGTTCCTTGATCATTCGTGGTCGGTGGGGTGCCCGAGCCTCGGGGCCCACTACTCAGAGTCTCGCTCAGCGCCCGGTGAGGCGCCTGGCGTTTTTCAGGTGGGCGGTGAGCCGCTCCTGAATACGGAGGGTGGCGTCGTCGAGCGCCTTGCGGGTTCGACGGCCGCCGGGGTCGCCCGCCGCGAAGGCGTCGCCGAAGACGACGTCGACGCGGCTGCGCAGCGGCGGCAGTGCCTTGATCAACCGTCCGGGGCGGTCGGAACTTCCCAGGACGGCCACGGGCACGATCGGCGCGCCGCTGCGGACGGCGAAGTAGGCCAGGCCCGCGCGCAGCGAGGCGAAGTCGCCCTCGCCCCTCGTGCCCTCGGGGAAGATCCCGAGGACGCCGCCCTGCTCCAGGACCGCGAGGGCGTTGGCTATGGCGTTCCGGTCGGCACTGGTCCGGTCCACCTTGACCTGCCCGATCCCTTCCAGGAAGGGGCCGAGGGGGCCGACGAAGGCCTCCTGCTTGATGAGGAAGTGCACCGGCCGGGGGGCGGTGCCCATGAGCATGGGGCCGTCGATGTTGTGGGCGTGGTTGACGGCGAAGATGACGGGTCCGGAGGCCGGTACCCGCCAGGCGCCGAGGACGCGCGGTCTCCACAGGCCGTACATCAGCCCGATGCCGATGCCGCGCCCCACGGCGGCGCCCCTCTCGGAGGGCAGGGTCACTTCGCGGCCGCCCTCTTCTCCTCGACGAGGGTGACGACGCATTCGATGACCTGGTCGAGGGTGAGTTCCGTGGTGTCGACCTCGACGGCGTCGTCGGCCTTGGCCAGCGGGGAGGTCTTGCGGCTGGAGTCGGCCGCGTCCCGCTTGATCAGTGCCTGCCGGGTGGCGGCCACGTCGGCTCCCTTGAGCTCGCCGGAACGGCGGGCGGCGCGTGCCTCGGGGGACGCGGTGAGGAAGATCTTGAGGTCGGCGTCCGGGAGGACGGTCGTACCGATGTCCCGTCCCTCGACGACGATGCCGCCGTCCGCGCTCTTGGCGATGGACCGCTGCAGCTCGGTGATCAGGGACCGCACCTCGGGGACGGCGCTGACCGCGCTGACCTTGGAGGTGACCTCCTCGGTACGGATGGGCCCGGCCGCGTCGGCTCCGTCGACGGTGATCGTCGGACGGGCCGGGTCCGTACCGGAGACGATGACGGGCTTGGCGGCGGCGTTCGCCACGGCGTCGGCGTCGTCGACGTCCACGCCGTTGCTGATCATCCACCAGGTGATGGCGCGGTACTGGGCACCGGTGTCCAGGTAGCTCAGCCCCAGCTTGGCGGCAACCGCCTTCGAGGTGCTCGACTTGCCCGTGCCGGAGGGCCCGTCGATGGCGACGATCACGGTTTCCACGGTGGGGAACACCTTCCTGGGTACGCGGTGAGGCCCATCGGATGCGGGGGGCCACCCCAAGGTTACCGATTCCCGCGCACCCATTCGGCCCAGCGGGCGGGACGACCGCGTCACCCCGCCCGCCCGGCCGAGGGGACGACCCGCGTCAACCCGCCCGCAACGCCCAGCCCCGTTCCCGCAGCGCGGCCCCCAGGACCGGTGCGGCGGAGGGCTCCACCATCAGCTGGACCAGGCCCGCCTGCTGCCCGGTGGCGTGCTCGATGCGGACGTCCTCGATGTTGACGCCCGCGCGGCCCGCGTCGGCGAAGATGCGGGCGAGCTCACCCGGCTGGTCGCTGATGAGGACGGCGACGGTGTCGTACTGGGCCGGGGCGGCGCCGTGCTTGCCCGGGACGCGGGCGCGGCCGGCGTTGCCGCGGCGCAGGACGTCCTCGACGCCCGAGGCGCCGCCGCGGCGCTCGGCCTCGTCCGCGGACTGCAGCGAGCGGAGCGCCTGGACCGTCTCCTCCAGGTCCGCCGCGACGCCCGCGAGGACGTCGGCGACCGGTCCGGGGTTCGCGGAGAGGATCTCGACCCACATGCGCGGGTCGGAGGCGGCGATCCGGGTGACGTCGCGGATGCCCTGGCCGCACAGGCGTACCGCCGTCTCGTCCGCCTCCTCCAGCCGCGCCGCGACCATCGACGACACCAGCTGCGGGGTGTGGGAGACGAGCGCGACGGCCCGGTCGTGCGCGTCGGCGTCCATGACCACCGGGACGGCGCGGCACAGCGCGACCAGTTCCAGGGCCAGGTTCAGCACCTCGGTGTCGGTGTCCCGGGTCGGGGTGAGCACCCAGGGGCGCCCCTCGAAGAGGTCGGCCGTCGCGGCCAGGGGTCCGGAGCGCTCCTTGCCGGACATCGGGTGGGTGCCGATGTACGCGGTGAGGTCGACGCCCAGCTCCGCCAGCTCCCGCTTCGGGCCGCCCTTCACGCTCGCCACGTCGAGGTAGCCGCGGGCGAGGCCGTCCCCGATGGCGAAGGCGAGGGTGGCCGCCACGTGCGCGGGCGGTACGGCGATGATCGCGAGGTCGACGGGTCCCTCGGGCTCCTCGTCCGTACCGGCGCCGAGGGCGGCGGCCGTGCGGGCGCGTGCCGGGTCGTGGTCGCGGAGGTGGACGGCGACTCCCCGCCCGGCCAGGGCGAGGGCGGCCGAGGTGCCGATCAGGCCGGTTCCGATGACGAGCGCGGTCCTCACTGGGCGATGTCCTTGCGCAGGGCGGCGGCGGCGCCGAGGTAGACGTGGGCGATGTCCGGCTTGGGACGGTCGGACTCGACGTGCGCGAGGAGCCGTACGACCCTCGGCATGGCGCCCTCGACGTCCAGCTCCTGGGCGCAGATCAGCGGCACGTCGACGATGCCGACGCGGCGGGCCGCGGCGGCCGGGAAGTCGCTGTGCAGATCGGGGGTGGCCGTGAACCAGATGCTGATCAGGTCGTCTGCGGTGAGCCCGTTGCGCTCCAGGACGGCGGTGAGCAGCTCCTCGACCTGCTCGTGCATGTGTCCGGCGTCGTCCCGTTCCAGCTGGACGGCGCCTCGGACCGCTCGTACCGCCACGTCGTGCTCCTTCGAAATGCGATCAGTGCTCCGATCAGCCTAGTGATGCGCCCGGGGGCCGGGCGGTGCCGACCGTCCTCCGAGACAGGGTCACTGTCGCTCCGGCCCGGCCGCGTCGCCACTCGGGGAGGCGGGGGTCCGGGTGCCGGGACGGCCGTGCGGGGGAGCCGGACGGGCGGGTCCAGGCGTGTTGCCGTATGCCGGACAGGGCCGTGGCCAAGCTGGACGGCATGAATCCAGAAGCTCCAGACGTCACGCCCCGCCGTACGGTGCTCCTCGCCGGCGCCGGTTCGGTCGCCGCCCTGGCCACCGGCTGCGGCTCGGACGGGGACGAGGGCGGCACCGCGACGGCGAGCCCGACGGCCTCGGCGACGGACACGGCGCCGTCCGCGCCGGCCGGCGACGCGCTCGCGCGCACCTCCGACATCCCGGTCGGTGGCGGCACCGTCTTCAAGGAGCGGAAGGTCGTCGTCACCCAGCCGGCGGCGGGCGAGTTCAAGGCCTTCTCGGCGATCTGCACCCACCAGAGCTGCCTGGTGAACAAGGTCGAGGGCGGCACGATCGACTGTCCGTGCCACGGCTCGAAGTTCCGGATCGCCGACGGATCGGTGGCCCGCGGGCCAGCGACGCGGCCGCTCCCGGCCGAGCGGATCACGGTGTCCGGGGACGAGATCACGCTGGCGTAGCCTGTCGCGCATGACTCCGGCAGAACTGGTGCGCGACCACACGATCTACTCCTGTGTCATGGGGTCGCGCGCCTTCGGTCTGGCCACCGAGGGGAGCGACACCGACCGTCGGGGCGTCTTCCTCGCTCCGACCCCGCTCTTCTGGTGCTTCGAGAAGCCCCCGGCGCACGTGGAGGGGCCGGGCGAGGAGCAGTTCAGCTGGGAGCTGGAACGCTTCTGCGAGCTGGCGTTGCGCGCCAACCCCAACGTCCTGGAGTGCCTGCACTCCCCCGTGGTCGAGCACATCGACGCCACCGGCCGCGAGCTGGTGTCGCTGCGGGAGGCGTTCCTGTCCCGTCAGGCGCACCAGACCTTCGTCCGGTACGCGGGCGGCCAGCGCAGGAAGCTCGACGCCGACGTCCGCCGGTACGGGGCGCCGCGCTGGAAGCACGCGATGCACCTGCTGCGGCTGCTGATGAGCTGCCGGGACCTGCTGCGCACCGGTGAGCTGACGATCCACGTGGGCGACGAGCGGGAGCGGCTGCTCGCGGTGAAGCGCGGCGAGGTGTCCTGGTCCGGGGTGGAGTCCTGGATGGCGCGCCTGACGGAGGAGGCCGACCGCGCCTCCACCACGAGCCCGCTCCCCGCGGCCCCGGACCACGCGCGCGTGGAGGACTTCCTGAGGCGCGCGCGCCGGTCCTCAGCCCTCTCCGTGCTCCAGCCGGACGCGGACCACGAGGTCGTGGAGGTCGTCGTGCCCGCCGGCGGCGTCGGGGAGACCTGACGCGCCCTGCGCCTCGTCCAGGACGGCGTGGAGCGTCCCGACGTCTGCGCGCACGCGCTCCGCGTCCACCTCGGCCGGCCCGTGCTCGGCCTCCTCCTTCGCCGCGATCAGGTCCGGTACGTAGCCGGGGGCCTCGGGCACCTCCGCGAGGAGCGTGGGCAGGTGGGCCTGCACCTCCCCCGCCCGCATCAGGTGGATGCCGGTGAGCAGGGCCCGGACGGTGTAGAGGAGCGGCTTCAGCTCCCCCGTCTTCTCGAACAGCCGCCACTGCGTCCCCGCGAAGCCGCGGTAGTGGTGCGCGTGGTGGGAGGTGAGCACCCGCGGTGCGAGCGCGCTCAGTTCGGCGTGAACGTCGGTGGTGTGGGCGATCAGCGGCGAGAGGAGCTGCTCCAGGACGTAGCCGTTGCGCCGCAGCATCAGCCGGACGAACTTCCGCAGGTCGTGCGTGACGAGGTCCATCTCGACCCCGTCGCGGTCCCACATCCGGCTGCGGGTCTCCTCCGGCTCGCGCAGCCCGATGAGCCCGGCCACCGGCAGCAGGTGCGCTCCGCGCAGGTCGACGTCGGAGTCGCGGGAGGGGAAGCCGTAGAGATGGGCGCCGGAGACGGTGGCGAAGATCAGGGGGTCGGGCTGCTCCGCCACGACGGCGCAGAGGTCGACGGCGGGGTCGAGGGCGGCCGTGGGGTCGAGGACGACGGGGTCCTGCGCGGCGGGGTCCTGGGCGGCGGTCATGGATCAAGCGTCCCAGAGGGATCCGAGGGCCAGGAGTTCGGAGCGGTGTTCGATCCGGTCCGTCCAGACGTCCGGCCAGGCCCCGGCGCCCAGGTGCGCGCCCGCGAAGGCACCCGCCAGGCAGGCGAGGGAGTCGGAGTCCCCCCGCGTGCAGGCGGCCCGTCGCAGGGCGGTGAGCGGGTCGCCGGGGAAGAGGAGGAAGCACAGCAGCCCGGTGGCCAGCGCCTCTTCGGCGATCCAGCCGTCGCCGGTGTACGCGCAGGGGTCGAGCTCCGGGTCCGCCGTGCGCTGGACGGCGTCCAGCTTCTCCAGGACCGCCAGGCACTCGTCCCAGCCGCGCTCGATGAAGTGCCGGGCCGAGGGGTCCTGGGAGCGGGTCCACAGGTCACCGAGCCAGCTCTCGCGGTACACGGAACGGTTGTCGTACGCGTACGAGCGCAGGTGCCCCACGAGGCCGGTCGGGTCGACGCCCTGGGCCAGCAGGTACACGGCACGGGCGGTCAGGTCGGAGGCGGCGAGGGCCGTGGGGTGGCCGTGGGTGAGGGCCGACTGGAGCTGGGCCGCGCCGGAGCGCTGCTCGTCGCTGAGCCCGGGCACGAGCCCGAGGGGCGCGACGCGCATGTTGGCACCGCAGCCCTTGGAGTGGATCTGGGCGGCGTCCTGCCAGGCGCGGTCGCCGTCCAGCAGCTCACAGGCGCTGAGGCACGTGTTCCCCGGCGCGCGGTTGTTCTCCGGCGAGTGGTACCAGTCGACGAACTCCCGGCGCACCAGCGCGGCGAACCTCTCGGGGACGACGACCCCCCGCGCCTGGCACGCGCGGATGCCCCGTGCGAGGGCGAGCGTCATCTGCGTGTCGTCCGTGATGTAGGCCGTGCCGCCGCTCACCGGCAGGTCCATCCGCCGCCAGGGGCCCCACTTCGCCAGGATCGACGGCACGTCGCTGAACTCCGTCGGGAATCCCAGCGCGTCCCCGAGCGCCAGCCCGATCAGCGCCCCGGTGGCCGCCTGCTTCGTCCTGTACGCCGTCATGTGGATCGTCCTTCCGGTCGCAGCAGCGGCGGGTGGAGGGCCGTGGCCTCCCCCGCCCGGTAGAGAGCGGCCGGTTTCCCCCGTCCGCCGGTGAGGCGCGGTGGTCCCTCCACGGCCCGGACGAAGCCGGGGGTGGCGAGGACCTTGCGCCGGAAGTTGGGGCGGTCGAGTTCGACGCCCCAGACCGTCTCGTACACCTGCCGCAGCTCGCCGAGGGTGAATTCGGGCGGGCAGAAGGCGGTGGCGAGGCAGGTGTACTCCAGCTTGGCGCCGATCCGCTCGCGGGCGTCGGCGAGGATGCGGTCGTGGTCGAAGGCGAGCGGCCCGTGCGCCCCGTAGGGCGTCCAGCGCGCCCGCGCCGCGTCACCGCCGCCGCGCGGCTCCGGCGGATCGGGGACGAGCGCGGTGTACGCGACCGATACGACCCGCATCCTGGGGTCGCGGTCGGGATCGCTGTAGGTGCGCAGCTGTTCGAGGTGCAGCCCGGCGACGGCGTCGGGGCGCAGACCGGTCTCCTCGGCGAGTTCCCGGCGCGCGGCCTGTTCGGAGGACTCGCGGGGCAGGACGAAGCCGCCGGGCAGGGCCCAGGCGCCGGCGTACGGCTCCTCGCCGCGTTCCACGAGCAGGACGTGGAGGCGCTCCTCGCGGAGGGTGAGGACGGCGAGGTCGGCGGTGACGGCGAACGGCTCGAAGCCGTGCGGGTCGTAGCCGTCGGGGGCCTGGGCGCGGTTCATCGGCGCTCCGGGAGGGGGTCGGCGAGGTGCCAGCCTTCGGCGAGCAGCGCGTCCACGGCGGCGACGGCGGTGGCGAGCCGCTCCTCGTGCGGGCCGGTGAGGACGGCGGTGCGGCGGCCGCTGTGGGCGAGCTGGGTGACGAAGCGGGCGGTCATCCAGGGCCGCAGGTGCTCCCCGTCGCGCAGCCCGTCGTCCTCGAAGTCGACGCCGTGGTGGTCGGTGAGGAGCCAGAGGTGCTGGCGGCCGTGGGCGGCGATCTCACCCGTGTCGGAGCTGGTGGTGCCCATGTACCGCTCGTGCCAGATGGTGGTGGCGAAGGCGTCGGTGTCGCAGATGAGCACGGGGGACCCGGCCCGCGCGGCCTCCTCCTCCAGCTCGGCCTGGCGCTGGGCGATGACGGGGAAGTCGCTGGACCGGAAGGCGACGTCCGGCCATTGCGCGTCGGGGCGTTCGGCGCGCAGTTCGGCGAGCTTGAGTTCGCTGTACTCGCGGCCGTACTCCGGTACGTACCGGGTGCGGGACCAGACCCCGCCGCGCCGCCGGTAGTGGTCGGCGAGGGCGAGGGCCATGGTGGTGGTGCCGGTGGACTCCGCGCCGAGGACGACGACCCGCCGGGTGAGCGCGGCCCGCACGGGCGCCTCCAGGAAGTCCCAGCAGCCGGCGGGGTCCTTGCGGACGGCGGTGCCGGACACCGGGAAGAGCGTGCGGTCGGGGTCGACGCACACGGCGTCGGCGCCGAAGCGGCGGCCCAGCTCCTCCCCGTAGGGCTCGGAGGTGAAGACGGCGTCGACGGGCTCGGGCACGGCGGCGCGGAAGACGGCCATGTGGGCGGCCCACACGTCGGGGTCACGGAGGTCGACGGGGATGTCGTCGACGGCTCCGACGACGAGGACGTCGGGGTGGATCTCGCGCATCCAGGCGACCCGGTCCTCCAGCGTCAGGGTCTCCACGGAGGAGGCGCAGACGAGGACGGTGAGGCGTTCGCAGCGGTCGCGCGCGGTGCGGACCAGGTGGTGGTGGCCGGCGTGCGGCGGATAGAACTTGCCGAGGACCAGGCCATGGCCGTAGCGCTTCATGCGGCCGCCCCCACCGGGAGCGGGCGCCGGGCGGCGAGGTCGCGGCTCCAGCGGCGCAGTCCGAGGACGCAGAGCGTCATGAAGCCGGCGTAGAGCAGGGAGGTCAGGTACAGCTCCTTGTACGCGTACAGCGGTACGTAGATCACGTCCGCGGCGATCCAGAGCCACCAGGACTCCAGCCGCTTGCGGCACTGGCCGTAGGTCGCCGTCAGGGAGAGCGCGGTGGTCAGGGCGTCCCAGAAGGGGACGGTCGAGTCGGTGGCCCGGTCGAGCAGCAGGGTGAGGGCGACGGTCCCCACCACCCCCGCCGTGATCAGCCACGTCCACTCGGTGCGTGTGGTGCGGCGCACCGGGAGGGCGTCGGAGCCTGGACCACCCCCGTGGGTCCAGGTCCACCAGCCGTAGACGGCGAGGGTGATGAAGACGATCTGGAGACCGGCGTCGGCGTAGAGGCCGGCCTGCGTGAAGAGGAGGACGAAGAAGAGGTTGTTGGCGATGCCGATGGGCCAGTTGGCGAGGTGCTGCCGGGCGACCAGCCAGACGCAGAGGGCTCCGCTGCCGAACCCGAGGACCTCGGTCCAGCTGACCGGGGTGTCCAGGACGGTGAAGAGCGGCTGCTGCAGGGGTTCGACGATGCTTGCGAGGCTCACGCCCGCCTCCTTTAAGAGTCATCCTGACTATAAAGGGCGGGCGGCTTCGGCCACAAGTGCGAACGGCGCATGCGAGAAGCCCGCGGCCGCCGGGCGGTCACGGGCTTCTGCTCACGTCGTCGGGGCGACGGGTCCTACATGCCGACTTCCTTCATCAGCATGCCGACCTCGGTGTTGGTCAGCCGGCGCAGCCAGCCGGACTTCTGGTCTCCGAGGCCGATCGGGCCGAAGGCGGTGCGGACCAGCCTCTCGACCGGGAAACCGGCCTCGGCGAGCATGCGGCGCACGATGTGCTTGCGGCCCTCGTGGAGGGTGACCTCGACCAGGTAGTTCTTGCCGGTCTGCTCGACCACGCGGAAGTGGTCGGCGCGGGCGTAGCCGTCCTCCAGCTGGATGCCGTCCTTGAGCCGCTTGCCGACCTCGCGGGGCAGCGGACCGGTGATGGCGGCCAGGTAGGTCTTCTTCACGCCGTACTTCGGGTGCGTGAGGCGGTGGGCCAGCTCGCCGTGGTTGGTGAGCAGGATGATGCCCTCGGTCTCGGTGTCGAGCCGTCCGACGTGGAAGAGCCGGGTCTCGCGGTTGGTGACGTAGTCGCCGAGGCACTGGCGGCCGTCGGGGTCCTCCATGGTGGAGACGACACCGGCGGGCTTGTTCAGCGCGAAGAAGAGGTACGACTGGGTGGCGACGGTCAGCCCGTCGACCTTGATCTCGTCCCTCTCCGGGTCGACGCGCTTGCCCTGCTCCAGGACGATCTCGCCGTTGACCTCGACGCGGGCCTGCTCGATCAGCTCCTCGCACGCGCGGCGCGAGCCCATGCCGGCCCGGGCGAGCACCTTCTGGAGCCGCTCGCCCTCCTGCTCGGCGCCGGGGAAGGTCTTGGGCGTCTTGATCTCCGGCCGGTCGGCGTACCGGTCGCGGTTGCGCTGCTCGATCTTGGCGTCGAGCTCGCGCGAGCGGGCCGGGGCCTGCCGCTGTCCGTGCGGGCCACGACGGGGCGGCGTGCCGCCCTGCGGGGCCTTCGGGCCGCCCTTGGCGCCACCGCGGGCCGCGGCACCGCGGCCCTTCTTCGGGGCCTCGGACGTGCCGCCCACGTCGTAGCGGCGCTCCTCGGGGCGCGGGTTGCGCGGCCGGCCGCCGCCGCCCTGCCGGTCGTCGCGGCCACCGCCGCCACCGCCACCGGAGCCTCGGTAGCCGCCGCCACTGCTGCTGCCGCCACCGGAGCCTCGGTAGCCGCCGCCACCGCCCGCGCCGCCGCGGCCGCCACTGCTGCTGCCGCCGCGGCCGCCGCTGTTGCCACCACGGCTCCCGCCGTTGTTTCCGCTGCTGTTCCTGCCGCTGCTGCTTCGCATCAATCTTCCGTCGTCTTGTCGTCTGCGTCCGGGTCGAACGACACAACCCCCTCGAGCGTCTCCGCCTCGATCGCGTCCGCCTCGGGGAGGAAGGGCGCGAGCTCCGGCAGTTCGTCCAGGCCGCGCAGGCCCATCCGCTCCAGGAAGTGGTTCGTCGTCCTGTACAGGATCGCACCTGTTTCGGGTTCCGCGCCCGCCTCCTCCACCAGACCCCGCTGGAGCAGGGTCCGCATGACCCCGTCACAGTTCACTCCGCGGACCGCGGAGACCCGCGAGCGGCTGACCGGCTGGCGGTACGCGACGACGGCGAGGGTCTCCAGGGCCGCCTGGGTGAGCCGGGCCTGCTGGCCGTCCAGGACGAACGCCTCGACGGCGTGGGCGTACTCCGCACGAGTGTAGAAACGCCAGCCGCCGGCGACCGGACGCAGCTCGAAGCCGCGGCCCTGGGCGGTGTACTCGCCGGCGAGTTCGCGCAGGGCGTCGCCGACCTCCCGGCGGGACACGTCGAGGACCTTGGCGAGGTGGTCCTCGGTGGCGGGCTCGTCGACGACCATGAGGACGGCTTCGAGGGAGGGCTTGAGGTCGCTCACGCGCGGGCCTCCGTTTCGTGATCGGATTCCTGGTCGAACTCGTCGGTGACGCGGGTCTCCCCGTCGCCTCCGGTCCAGGACACGGTGAGCTCGCCGAGGGCGTCGTCCTGGTCGAGGCCGACGGAGCGGTCCCGGTAGAGCTCCAGGAGGGCGAGGAAGCGGGCGACGACGGTGAGGGTGTCGGGGGCTCCGGCGGCGAGTTCCCGGAAGCTGGCGGTGCCCCGCTCCCTGAGGAGCGCGACGACGATCCGGGCCTGGTCGCGGACGTTGACGAGCGGGGCGTGGATGTGGTCGACGTAGACCTGCGGCTTGGCCTTGGGCTGCATGGCCTTGACGGCGAGCCTGGCGAAGCCCTCGGGGCCGAGGCTGATGACGACCTCGGGCAGCAGGGCCGCGTGGTGGGGCTCCAGGCCGACGGTGCGGGGGTACCGGCGGCCCTCGGCCTCCCACCGCTCGGCGAGGATCTCGGCGATGCGCTTGTACGCGCGGTACTGGAGGAGCCGCGCGAAGAGCAGGTCCCGCGCCTCCAGGAGTGCGAGGTCGGCCTCGTCCTCCACCTCGGCGGCGGGCAGCAGCCGGGCGGCCTTGAGGTCGAGGAGGGTGGCGGCGACGACGAGGAACTCGGTGGTCTGGTCGAGGTCCCAGTCGGCGCCCATGGCCCGGATGTGCGCCATGAACTCGTCGGTGACCTTGGAGAGCGCGACCTCGGTGACGTCGAGCTTGTGCTTGGAGATGAGCTGGAGGAGAAGGTCGAACGGCCCCTCGAAGTTCTCGAGCCGCACGGTGAACCGCCCGTCCTCGGGCAGGGCGCCAGCGGGCGCCTGGGGCGAGGAGGGGCAGGCCCCCTCGGGCGAGGAGGCGCCGGACCCCTCGGACTCGCCGACACCCGGCCTCTCGGGCGCCGAGACCCCGCGGGTCCCCTCGGGGAAGGCCCCGGGGGTCCCCTCGGGGAAGACCGCCCGGGACCTCTCGGGCGTGGAGGCGCAGGTCCCCTCGGAGGCGGGCGCCTCGGCCACAGGCCCTTCAGGGGTGGGCACCCCGGCCACGGGCGCCTCGGACGTCTGGGCGGCGGGGGCGGGCCCCGGCGCGTCAGCGGTCGGCCCGGCGGCCTGGGCGTGCCCCGTGTCCGCCGGTGGGGCGGTCTCCGGGGCCGGAGCCTCCGCGTGGGCGGGCGTGGTCTCCCGGCCGACGCCGGAGAGGGCCTCCCCGCCGGACCCGCCCGGGTCCGGCGCCTCCTCCCCGGGGGCGTGCCCGCCGCGGGGCGGGTCGGCGGGGAGGGACGGTTCCGGACCGCTGGGGGCCGCTCCGGGCCCCCGGCCGAGGGTGCGGCGGGGCGGGCGGGACGATTCGGCGGGGGGCGGGGGCATCGGGGTCCAGGGAGGAGCAGGGGTGCGGCAGGCCGCAGGGTACCCCTCAGCGGCCGCGCAGGCGGCGCACGAGGATGCTCGCGTCGCCCCGGGACTCCAGGTCCGCCAGGACCACCGCGACCGCCTCACGGACGATCCGGCCCCGGTCCACGGCGAGTCCGTGCTCGCCGCGCAGGACGAGGCGGGCGTGCTCCAGGTCCATCAGTTCCTCGGCGGAGACGTAGACCGTGATCTTCTCGTCGTGCCGCTCACGCCCACTGGGCCGCCGGTTCGGGGACCGGCCCCGTCGGCGGGCCGCCGGGGCGACCGGCGCCGCCGGCTTCGCCTGTGGCCCGGAGTCCGCGGGCTCGGCCGTCCGGGCCCGGGGCTCGGCCGTCTCCGACCCCGCCGCCGAGTGCTCCGCCGATGCCGAGCCCTCGGCCGCCTCCGGGCCGCTCTCGCCCGCCGGAGCCGGCACGCGGGCCTCGCCCCTGCGAGGCGACGACGCCTGGAGCGCCATCCCCCCGGTGGTACGGAACAGTTCGTCGGCGCCGGGCAGACTCACTCGGCGTGACACCGGGCGAGCACCTCCCTGGCGAGCTGTCGGTAGGCGGCGGCGCCCACGGAGTTCGAGGCGTACGTCGTGATCGGCTCACCGGCGACCGTGGTCTCCGGGAAGCGCACGGTCCGGCCGATCACCGTGTGGTACACGTGGTCGTCGAAGGCCTCGACGACGCGCGCGAGGACCTCACGGCTGTGCACGGTCCGGGAGTCGTACATCGTGGCGAGGATGCCGTCGAGCTCCAGCTCGGGGTTGAGCCGCTCCTGGACCTTCTCGATCGTCTCGGTCAGCAGGGCCACGCCGCGCAGGGCGAAGAACTCGCATTCCAGCGGCACGATGACCTTGTGAGCCGCCGTCAGCGCGTTCACGGTCAGCAGACCGAGCGAGGGCTGACAGTCGATCACGATGTAGTCGTAGTCGTTCAGCAGCGGCTTCAGGGCGCGCTGGAGCGTGGACTCGCGCGCGACCTCGCTGACCAACTGCACCTCGGCGGCCGAGAGGTCGATGTTGCTCGGCAGCAGGTCCATGTTGGGAACGGCGGTCTTGAGCAGCACCTCGTCCGCCGACATGCCCCGCTCCATGAGCAGGTTGTAGACGGTGAGGTCGAGCTCCATCGGGTTCACGCCGAGACCGACCGACAGGGCTCCCTGCGGGTCGAAGTCGACGAGCAGCACCCGTCGCCCGTACTCCGCGAGCGCGGCACCCAGGTTGATGGTCGACGTGGTCTTGCCGACGCCGCCCTTCTGGTTGCACATCGCGATGATCTTCGCGGGCCCGTGATCGGTCAGAGGGCCCGGGATCGGGAAGTACGGCAGGGGCCGTCCGGTGGGGCCGATCCGCTCGCGGCGCTGCCGGGCAGCGTCGGGTGCGAGGGTGGCCGCGTACTCCGGGTCGGGCTCGTACTCGGCGTCAGGGTCGTAGAAGTGCCCCTCGGGCACCTCGTCGTAGGCGGCGAAGTGGGTGGACTCTCGGCCACTCTCGTTGCCGGCCGTGGCGTTCACGTGTAGGCCGTCCATCATCTTCATCGTGTGGGCTGTCGTCATGGGCTGATGTGTCGCGAAGGTTCGCACAGCGACGGAGCCGACAGGGTTTCCTGGCTGCCCACCCCCGGGAGTAAATGTCGACTCATTCACAAGTCGTCTTACCTCCTTGGAAGTGACCAGGAACATTTATCGATAGGTCAGCGTGGCACCATGCCGACGGTTGGCGACTCTATGGCGTGTCACCGCTCCGCAGCAACACAATCCGCCGGACCCGGCCCGATGTGTCGGCAACCGAACACCCCTCTGTCAAGGGCGCGCAGCCACGCATCCGCACGTTTCGGGGGTGTGCGAAACGGTTAAAGGGTTACGTTCGAGGCGAGTTGAACCGGCCCTTCGACGTGGCCGGACACACATCCGGCCGGACCTTGGTGCACAAGGTCCGGCCGGATGCATGAGGTTGACGGCGACCCTTGACAGGCGGCCGGTGAGCGTCAGCCCAGGAGGCTGCTCAGCTCGACGTGCGGGAGGCCGTGCGCCTCGGCGACCTCCTTGTAAACGACCTTGCCGTCATGGGTGTTGAGGCCCAGACCCAGCGCGGCGTCGCGGCGCAGCGCCTCGACCCAGCCGTTGTTCGCGAGCGACACGATGTAGGGAAGCGTGGCGTTGGTGAGCGCGTACGTGGAGGTGTTCGGGACCGCGCCGGGCATGTTGGCGACGCAGTAGAAGACCGAGTCGTGGACCTGGAAGGTCGGCTCCGCGTGGGTGGTCGGGCGGGAGTCCTCGAAGCAGCCGCCCTGGTCGATCGCGATGTCGACAAGGACACTTCCGGGCTTCATCTTGGCGACGAGCTCGTTGGTGACCAGCTTCGGGGCCTTGGCGCCCGGGATGAGGACGGCGCCGATGACGAGGTCGGCCTCGACGACGGCCTTCTCCAGCTCGAAGGCGTTGGAGACGATCGTCTTCACCTTGGTGCCGAAGATCTTGTCGGCCTCGCGGAGCTTGTTGATGTCACGGTCGAGCAGGGTCACGTGGAAGCCCATGCCGACGGCGATCTGGGTGGCGTTCCAGCCGGAGACGCCGCCGCCGATGACGACCGCCTCGCCGGCGTGGGTGCCGGGGACGCCGCCGGGGAGCACGCCGCGGCCGCCGACCGAGCGCATCAGGTGGTAGGCGCCGACCTGCGGGGCCAGGCGGCCCGCGACCTCGGACATCGGGGCGAGCAGCGGCAGCGCGCGGTTCGCGGTCTCGACGGTCTCGTACGCGATGGCGGTGGTGCCGGACTCCAGCAGGGCGTCCGTGCACTCGCGGGACGCGGCGAGGTGCAGGTAGGTGAAGAGGGTCTGGTCCTTGCGGAGGCGGTGGTACTCCTCCGCAATGGGCTCCTTGACCTTCAGCAGGAGGTCGGCGGTCTCCCAGACCTCGTCGGCGGTGGGCAGGATCTGCGCGCCGGCCGAGATGTACTCCTCGTCCGTGATCGAGGAGCCGACTCCGGCGTTCTGCTCGACGAAGACCTGGTGGCCGTTGCGGACGAGCTCGTGGACACCGGCAGGGGTGATGGCCACGCGGAACTCGTTGTTCTTGACCTCGCGGGGGATGCCGACCTTCATCGTCGATCACGGTCCTTGAATCAGGGGAGGGGATAACTGGGGGCACTGCGATACATACCCGGCTGCACCATGGCGCACCGGGACAGACCGCGATCGAACGCGGCTCACCCAGTCTAATGAAGGAGTTCCCGCTGTCTAGCCTTGCAAAGCATCAATCTTCGAGAGGAGCACTGCGGATTTCGTAGGCGGAGCTGTCGGTTCCAAGGAGTCTTTCGGCAGCCGAGCGGTGCAGACGGGCGGCGGCGGGATCCCCGAGCCGGTCCAGGGTGTCGGCCAGCCGCAGCTGCAGGGCCGCCTGGAGCCGCACGTCCTGGGCACGGCGGGCCCACTCCACGGCCTCCTCGCACGTCCGCAGCGAATCCTGCGGACGCCCGGCGTACTCCTGGACCCGCGCCGCCTCGCTCAACGCCCGCGCGTAGCCGGGGAGATCGGCCTGGCGGCGGTAGCCCGCGGCGGCGGCGCGCCAGTTCCGCAGGGCCTCGCCGTAGCGGCCCGCGTAGGTGTGCACCGCGCCGAGCCGTGCGTAGAGCCGGGCCTGGTCGGCCCGCTCGTCCCGGGCGAGGCGCTGGGCGAGCGCGCGGCCGTACCAGTCGCCGGCCCGCTGCCAGTCCCCCAGCTCCTGGTAGGAGCCGCCTACGGATTCCATCGCGCGGCCGATGGCGTACGGGTCGTTCGCGGCCCGCCCGGCGTCCAGCGCGGCCCGGTAGCGGGCTAGCGCCTCCCGGGTCCGGCCGGTCCTGGCGTCCAGATCGGCCAGGTTCAGCAGGGCGGCGGCCCGCTCCCGGTGCAGTCCCCGGCGCTCGGCCACGTCGAGGACCAGCCGGTGCAGCCCGTAGAGGTCCGGGGCCGCCGCCTCGGCCCCCCGGTGGGCGGCGAGCGCCCGGACCAGGGCGGCGACCAGACGGCGGGCCAGGGTGTCGAGGTCCCCGTCGGCGACCGCGAGCCGGGCGGAGGCGAGCAGGACGGGCCTGCGGCTCTCCAGCCACTCGGCCGCGGCGGGGACGTTGGGGAAGCGCAGGGCTCGGGGCAGGCCGGCGAGGTTCCTGCGGGCGGCGGACCCCTCGGGTTCGGTGACGGCGCGGCAGGACTGGAGGAGCCGTACGGTCCGCTCCAGCATCCGGGCCCGGGCGAGCTGCACCTCGGCGGTCCTGTCGCGCTCCTCCAGCTCGGCGCGGAGCAGGGGCACGAGGTGCGCGGGCACCTCGTACTGCCCTCCGTCGCCCTCCCTGACCAGCCCGAGGGCCACGAAGTCGGTGAGCGTCGTGGCGGCCGCGGAGACGGAGCAGCCGGCCAGGGCGGAGGCGGTGTGGGCGTCGGCGCGGCCGAGCGGGGCGAGGCAGAGGAGCCGCAGGGTCCGCGCGGCCGGCGCCGGCAGGGACTCGTGGACGAGGCGGAAGGCACGGGTCAGCGGGTCGCCCGGGAGCGCGCGCAGCCGCTTGGCGAGATCGGCGACGGACGCCTTGGGCCGGGCGGCGAGCCAGCCGCCGGCGAGGACCAGGGCGGCGGGCTGGCCTCCGCACTCCTCGGCGAGCGTCTCGGCGGCCTGCGGGTCGACGGTGACGCGCACCGAGCCGGTGTAGGTGGTGAGCATCTCGATGGCCGACTTGGGGTCGATGCCGCCGAGCGTGCAGGGGCGGACGTCCGGGATGCCGGTGAGGGGGCCCCTGGCGACGGCGACGACCAGGGCCTCGGGGTTGTCGGGGATCAGCGGGTCGACCTGTTCGGCGTCGACCGCGTCGTCGAGGACCAGGACGGTCCGCCGGTCCGCGAGAGCGTCGCGGACCAGTCCGGTCAGCTCGTCCTCGGCGGCGCCGGGGGGTTCGTCGACACCGAGATCCTGGAGCAGGCCCCGGGCCGCCCGGGCGGTGGGGACGGGGTCGCCGCCGGGCTCGGTGAGCCGGGCGCGGTACACCCCGTCGGGGTACCGCTCGCCCAGCGCGGCCACCAGCTCCTCCGCGAGGGCGGTGCGTCCGGAGCCCGGCCGCCCGGCGATCAGCAGGACGCGCGCGCGGGGGGCCTTGCGGCCGGCGAGGGTGTCGAGCCCGGTCCGTTCGATGTCCGCGCCCAGGGCCTTCAACTCCCGCTGCCGCCCGAAGAATCGCCGCACCCCGCCCGCTGTCACCGCCTGATCCGTCACGGGCCACGCTCCCGTCCACCTGCGCACGAGCCGATCCCGCGGGGATCTCCGCGCGGGCGATGCCGAGCGTAGTTCAGGGCATGGTCCCTACCCGGCGGAGCGCGGCGGACACGTCCCCCGATCGGATCAGCAGATCGTCGGACCGGAACCGCACGGCCGACCGCACCGGACCGAGACTCCGGACAGGAACCACCCTGCCGACGGCGCCGGACCGAAGACCTCGGACCGGAACCGCACGGCCGCAGGCGCCGGACCGCTGGGCCGGACCGCCGGACCAAGGGCCCGCACCGCCAGGCCGACCGCGCCTGGCCACCGGGGTGCCGGGGATGCCCGGCACCCCGGTGGCCCGAGGGCTGCGCCCTACGCCTCGAACGGACGGGCCGGCCACGGCGAGGTCGCCGGGCGCAGGGTGTCGACGCCGCCCTCCACCGCGCGCGCGGCCGCCAGCGAGAGGACGCCCACCACGAGGCAGTTGTTGTGCAGCTCCCCCGCGAGGGCGCCGCGGACCAGGTCGTCCAGGGGGACGCGGGCCAGCTCCATGTCGGCCTCCTCCTCGGCGACCTCGAAGCGCTCGCCCTCGGCCGCCGAGAGGTCCCTGGCCAGGAAGATCCGTACCGCCTCGTCGCAGCCGCCCGGCGTCGTGTAGACGTCGGTCAGGACCCGCCAGTCCTCGGCCTTGACGTGCGCCTCCTCGTACAGCTCGCGCTCCGCCGCGTGCAGCGGGTTCTCGCCCGGCACGTCCAGGAGCCCGGCCGGGATCTCCCACAGCTTCATCCGCACGGGGTGCCGGTACTGCTTCAGCACCAGCACCCGGTCCCGCTCGTCGAGGGCCACGACCGCCACCGAGCCGGGGTGGACCTGGTAGTCGCGGCGCGCGACCGTGCCGCCCGGCATGACCACGTCGTCCGTGCGGACACTCGTCTTGTTGCCCTGGAAGGGGGTCGTCGTGGCGACGACCTGCCACTCCTCCGGGGTGTCCTGCAACTCCATCTGCGTCCTCCCACACACGAAAAACCGGGGTACGGAATCCCTGAGGACCCCGTACCCCGGCAACGTTAGCCGCTGGCGCCTACTTGCCCGTCTTGCGCTCCACGGCGGCCTTGACGAGGCCGGCGAAGAGCGGGTGCGGACGCGTCGGGCGCGAGCGCAGCTCCGGGTGGGCCTGGGTGGCGACCAGGTAGGGGTGGACCTCACGCGGGTACTCGACGTACTCGACCAGCTTGTTGTCCGGCGAGGTGCCCGAGAAGACCAGGCCGGCCTTCTTCTCCAGCTCCGCGCGGTAGGCGTTGTTCACCTCGTAGCGGTGGCGGTGGCGCTCCTCGACGTACGGCTGGTCGGCGTAGACCTCGCGCACGATGGAGCCCTCGGCCAGCTTCGCCGGGTAGAGGCCCAGGCGCATCGTTCCGCCCAGGTCGCCCGCGCCCTCGACGTACGCGAGCTGCTCCTCCATCGTCGAGACGACGGGGTGCGCGGTCGCGGGGTCGAACTCGGTCGAGTTGGCCTCGGGGATGTCTGCCAGGTTCCGGGCGGCCTCGATCACGATGCACTGCAGGCCGAGGCAGATGCCGAGCAGCGGCACCTTGTTCTCGCGGGCGTAGCGGATCGCGCCGACCTTGCCGCTCACGCCGCGGTCGCCGAAGCCGCCGGGGATGAGGATGGCGTCGACGTCGCCGAGCTGCTTCTGCGCGTCGGCGGGCGTCTTGCAGTCGTCGGAGGTGACCCACTTGACCTTGACGCGCGCCTTGTTGGCGAAGCCGCCGGCCCGCATGGCCTCGGTGACCGAGAGGTACGCGTCGGGCAGGTCGATGTACTTGCCGACGAGCGCGACGGTGACCTCGTGGTCGGGGTTGTGGACGCGGTCGAGCAGGTCGTCCCAGGTGGACCAGTCCACGTCGCGGAAGGGCAGGTCGAGCTTGCGGACGACGTAGGCGTCCAGGCCCTCGGTGTGCAGCACCTTGGGGATGTCGTAGATCGACTTGGCGTCGATGGCGGCGACGACGGCGGCCTCGTCCACGTCGCACATCAGCGAGATCTTGCGCTTGATGGCGGTGGGGACGTCGCGGTCGGCGCGCAGCACGATCGCGTCGGGCTGGATGCCGATGTTGCGCAGGGCGGCGACCGAGTGCTGGGTCGGCTTGGTCTTCAGCTCGCCCGAGGGGCCGATGTAGGGCAGCAGCGAGATGTGCACGACGAAGACGTTGTCGCGGCCGACCTCGTGGCGGACCTGACGGACGGTCTCCAGAAAGGGCAGCGACTCGATGTCGCCGACGGTGCCGCCGACCTCGGTGATGACGACGTCCACGTCGTCGGTCGCCATGCGGCGGATCCGGGACTTGATCTCGTTGGTGATGTGCGGGATGACCTGGACGGTGTCGCCGAGGTACTCGCCGCGCCGCTCCTTGGCGATGACCTGGGAGTAGACCTGGCCCGTGGTGACGTTGGCGGAGCCGTCGAGGTCGACGTCGAGGAAGCGCTCGTAGTGGCCGATGTCCAGGTCGGTCTCGGCGCCGTCGTTGGTGACGAACACCTCGCCGTGCTGGAACGGGTTCATCGTGCCGGGGTCGACGTTCAGGTACGGGTCGAGCTTCTGCATCGTGACCCGCAGGCCCCGCGCCTTGAGGAGCGCACCCAGGCTGGAGGCGGTCAGGCCCTTGCCGAGGGAGGAGGCGACACCCCCGGTGACGAAGATGTGCTTGGTCGTCGTGGTTTTGGGCGGCATCGCCAAGAGGGGGCTCCCGTGGTCGCGTTCTGGAGGTGCGTACCGGCTTCCCCTCCGGAAGAATCGGGGGGTGCCGTCGCTGCGGTTTCGGGGGCCTCGGCTTTCGCCGTTTCCCACCGGTCCACGGGGTACCAGGGTATCAGCGACGAAGGGAGACCGCTTCCGGCCACACGGGGCAGTCGGGCGCATACGGACGGCTACACCACAGGTCACGACAGCCTCACCCGTTCGGCGCAACGCCGTTACAAGGGCGTTGCCGCGCCTGCTTAGGGTGCGTCGTATCCTGCTCGGACACTCCCTGCCGAGCCGAACCGGCCATCGGCAGTACCCCGCCAGTCAACCGGAAGCGTGGAGCTCGTCAACCATCCCTTGACTGCTGGCACCATCTGTAGCAAGCGCCCCGCGGGGCGGACGTGGCCGTTCGACTGGAGATAGCACGTGGCCGGGCGCATCGAGGATTACGCACTCATCGGAGACATGCAGACCGCCGCACTGGTCTGCCGGGACGGCAGCGTCGACTGGCTCTGCCTTCCACGCTTCGACTCGCATGCCGTCTTCGCCGGGCTTCTCGGTACGGAGGAGCACGGTTTCTGGCGGGTGGCACCCGCCGTACCGGACGGCGCCACGCCGCCGCCGGCCGACCGGCGCCGCTACGTCGGCGACTCGCTGATCCTGGAATCGGAGTGGGACACGCCGCGCGGCACGGTCCGGGTGACCGATTTCATGCCTCCGCGTGACGGCGCGCCCCAGCTGATCCGGGTCGTCGAGGGCGTCTCCGGACGGGTGCCCATGCACTCGGCGCTGCGGATGCGGTTCAGCTACGGCCGGGTGGTGCCGTGGGTGCACAAGGTCGGGGACCGTACGGTCGCCGTCGCCGGGCCCGATTCCGTGTGGCTGGACACCGAGATCGAGACCCACGGCAAGGACCTCACCACCTACTCCGACTTCACCGTCACGCCCGGTGACCGGATCACGTTCACCATCAGCTGGCAGCCCTCGCACAAGGAGCCGCCCGCCCTGCCGGACCCGGAGGGTTCGCTGGAGGCGACGGCCGACTTCTGGCGCGACTGGGTCGCGCACTGCACGTACCACGGCCCCTACCGCGAGGCGGTGGTCCGCTCGCTGATCACGCTCAAGGCGCTGACGTACGCGCCCACCGGCGGGATCGTCGCCGCGCCGACCACCTCCCTGCCGGAGGAGATCGGCGGCGTCCGCAACTGGGACTACCGCTACACCTGGCTCCGCGACGCGGCGATCACCCTGTCGTCGATGCTGCGCACCGGCTACCGCGAGGAGGCGCGTGCCTGGCGGGACTGGCTGCTGCGCGCGGTCGCCGGCGACCCGGAGAACCTGCAGATCATGTACGGCATCGCGGGCGAGCGCGAGCTGGGCGAGGCCGAGCTGGACTGGCTGCCCGGGTACGAGAACTCGGGCCCGGTCCGGGTGGGCAACGGCGCGGCCAACCAGCTCCAGCTCGACGTGTACGGCGAGGTCACCGAGGCCCTGCACCTGGCCCACATGACGGGACTCTCGCGCAACGACTACGCCTCCCTGCTCCAGCTGAAGCTCATCCGCTACCTGGAGACCCACTGGGACCAGCCGGACGAGGGCATCTGGGAGGTGCGCGGCCCGCGCCGCCACTTCGTGCACTCCAAGGTGATGGCCTGGGTGGCGGTCGACCGCACCATCAAGCTGATCGAGTCCGGGGACGCGGACGGCCCCCTGGAGCGCTGGCGGGAGCTGCGCGACGACATCCACCGGGACGTCTGCGAGAAGGGCTACGACAAGGACCGCAACACCTTCACGCAGTCGTACGGCTCCAAGGAGCTGGACGCCTCCCTGCTGCTGATCCCGCAGATGGGCTTCCTGCCGCCCGACGACAAGCGGGTCATCGGCACCATCGAGGCGATCCAGCGGGAGCTGTCCACGGAGGACGGGTTCGTACTGCGCTACCCGACCGCCGGCGAGGAGGCGGGCGTCGACGGCCTGGAGGGCGACGAGGGCGCGTTCCTCGCCTGCTCGTTCTGGCTCGCCGACGACCTGGCGATGATCGGCCGGGTGGACGAGGCCCGCAGGCTGTTCGAGAAGCTGCTCTCGCTCCGCAACGACCTGGGACTGCTGGCGGAGGAGTGGGACCCGCGGCTCCAGCGCCAGGTGGGGAACTTCCCGCAGGCGTTCAGCCACGTCCCGCTCATCGACACGGCGCTGCGGCTGACGGCGAGCGGGGCGTACGGCGGCTGAGCCGCGCGGGCCGGGGGCGGCCGGGCGGCGGACCGCCGCCCGCCGCCCTACGATGAGATGGTCCTGTCCCCCCGCGGAAAGGGGGGCTTCCCATGGCTCCCCCGCACACCGTTCCCGAAGCCGCCCTCACCGCCCTCCGCGCGGATCTGGCCGGTGAGGTCCTCGTCCCCGGCGATCCGGGCTACGACGAGGCCCGGACGGTCCACAACGCCATGATCGACCGCCGTCCGGCGGTCATCGCCCAGTGCGCGAACCCGTCGGACGTCTCCCACGCCGTCCTCTTCGGCCGCGCGACGGAGCTGCCGATCGCGGTGCGCGGCGGAGGGCACAGCGTCGCCGGGGCGTCCGTCGCCGACGACGGCCTGGTCGTCGACCTGCGCCGGATGCACGCGGCGACCGTGGACCGCGAGGAGATGACCGTACGGGTCGGCGGCGGCGCGACCATGAGCCATCTGGACCGGGCGGCCCAGCCGTTCGGTCTCGCCACCACCGGCGGGCGGGCGTCGACCACCGGCGTCGGCGGGTTCACTCTGGGCGGCGGATCGGGCTGGCTGGAACGGAAGTTCGGTCTGGCCTGCGACAACCTGGTGGCCGCCGAGCTGGTCACGGCGGAGGGCAAGCACGTCGTGGCGAGCGAACGGGAGAACCCGGAGCTGTTCTGGGCCCTGCACGGCGGCGGCGGGAACTTCGGGGTCGCCACCTCCCTCACCCTGCGGCTGCACGCGCTTCCGGCCATGAGCATGGCCATGCTGTTCTACCGCCCGGAGGCCGCCCCCGAGGTGGGCCGCGCCTTCCGCGACGTGTTCGCGACCGCTCCCGCCGAGGCCGGCGGCGGCATGATCTACTTCCCCGCCCCACCCGAACCCTTCATCCCCGAGCACCTGGTGGGCACGCTCGTCTGCGCCGCGCTGATCACGTACGCGGGTCCGGTCGACGAGGTCCACGAACTGGCCGCGCCCCTGCTCGCGCTGCGGCCCGAGGTCGAGCTCGTCACGGACATCCCCTACGCGGATCTCCAGTGCATGATCGACGACCCGCCAGGGCTGCGGAACTACTGGTCGGCGGAGTACCTCGGCGAGTTCCCCGACGAGGCGGTCGACGCCTTCTGCTCCCGCGCGGCGAGGATCCCGATGCCCACCGCCACCCAGCACGTGCTGTTCCCGATGGGCGGCGCGGTGGCGGCGGGCCCCACCGGCTACCCGCTGCCCTGGCGGACCGCGCCCTGGGCGGTCCATCCCTTCGCGACCTGGGAGAAGCCGGAGGACGACGACCGGGTCGTCGCCTGGGTGCGCGACGTACGGGCCGACGCGAGGCCGTGGTCGATCGACGCGGTCTACCTCAACTTCATCGGCGCCGAGGGCGATCAGCGGGTCGTCTCCGGCTTCGGCGCCGAGAACTACCGCCGGCTCGCCGCCGTCAAGGCCGCGTACGACCCCGACAACGTCTTCCGCTTCAACCACAACATCACGCCGGCCGCGGCCGCCTGACGCTCACCTCAGGGCGTCGATCACCTCCCGGGCGGCCCGCTCCCCCTCGGTGGCGCCGCCTTCCATGAAGCCCTGGAAGTCGTAGCTGCAGTGCTCGCCGCCGATGTGGACATTGCCCTGGGCGGTGCCCTCGTAGCCGGCGTAGCGGTGCAGGTAGCCGACCGGCCAGCAGGAGTACGCGCCCAGCGTGTGGGGGTCGCGATGCCATGCGGAGAGCTGGGCGCGGCCCGTGTAGGCCGCGGAGGTGCCGGGGAAGAAGGCGTCGACGCCCGCGAGGTGACGGGCCACCAGGTCGCGTACGTACGGGTCGGACTCGGTGGAGAACGGTCCCGCCGGGGTGAGCGCCCGGGCGAGGCCGCCGCCGCCGTACTGGATGAGGATGCCGCCCGTACCGCCCTGGATCTTGGTGGTGTCCCAGGTCTGCTGCACGGCCGTGTCGGTGAAGCAGTCGCCGGCCGAGACGCCCGGCCATGCTCCCTGGCCGCGCCAGGGCCGGGTGGCGAACTGCATGTTGAGCTTGGTGCAGTGCCCCATCCGCGCGTCGCGCAGCAGGTTCGTCATCAGGGGGTCGAAGCCGGCCCGCGTCAGGTCGAGTCCCTTGAGGATCGGCAGCGGGAGGCAGAGGACCGTGTGGTCGGCGGTGACGGTCCGGACGGCGCCGGCCTCGGTGAAGGTCAGCGTCTGGGTGCCGTCCGCGTTGGCCCGTACGGCGGTGAGGGCCCAGCCGTGGCGCAGGGTGCCGGGGCTGAGGGCGGCGGCGACGGCGTTCGGCAGCCGGTCGTTTCCGCCCGTGATGTGGTAGCGCTCGTTGGACAGCCCCCAGATGTTGAAGTTGCCGGGATTGGTCTGGTAGCCCATGAGCAGCACCAGGGCGAGCGAGGACTGCTCGGTGGTGTCGGCGCCGTACTCCACGTTGTAGGCGACGTCGATGAACCGGCCGAGCGGCGAGGAGTGCCCGCCCGGGACCCGGGACTCGATCCACTGGTATATCGACATGTTGTCGAGCGCCGTGCCGGTGGGAGTGGTCCTGTTCCACGTGACCTCCCCCGCCTCGGAGAGGTCGCGGCGCAGGGACTGGTAGACGGCCTTGAAGTCCTCGTCCGCCTGGTGACGGGGGTAGTAGGCGCCGCCGAACCAGAGGACCTCCTCGGCGCCGGTGGGCCCGCCGCCCAGGAAGTCCTCGACGGGAAGGCCGAAGCGGCGGCAGAGCGCCAGGATCTTCTTGTGGCTGGTGTCGATCAGCTCCCCGCCGATCTCCGAGGTCTGTCCGTAGGCCCAGTGGCCGCGCTGGGTCCATATGCGGCCGCCGACCCTGGCGGGGTCCGCCTCGTAGAGCGTGGGGGCCAGGCCGGCGTCCTGGAGGGTGAGTGCGGCGGTGAGGCCGGAGATCCCGGCGCCGACGACGGCGATCCGGGCGCCGCTCGCGAGCGTGGGGGCGGGGGCGGCGGGCCGGGTGGCGGCGTGGGCGGCGGTGGAAACGCCCGTACCGGCCGCGAGGCCGGCCGCGGCGGCGTACTTCAGGAGGGATCTCCTGCCGACGGCGTCGGAGCCTCCCCGGCCGCCAGCCGAGGGGTCCCCCGACTCGCGCCGCGCGCCGCGCAGCTCGGCCACGGGGATTCCCAGCCGTCGGGCGTCGGCGTGTTCGGCTGCCAGGTTCTTCAGGAGGTGCATCAGGTGGGTGCGTGCCATGGGGCTCTCCTGGGCTGGTGGGTGAAGGGATCAGTTGGTGGACGCGGCGGCGGGGGCCGGCCGCTCGGGCTCCTCGGCGCGTTCGGTGGCGTCCTCCAGGACGATCCGGCCGATGATCTCGTAGCGCTCGGGCCGCCTGGCCTTGAGGTGGAGGCCGAGGCCGAGGCCGCCGAGGAAGACCGCTCCGACGATCCACGGGATCGCGGCGAAGAAGAGGGAGTCGGCGGCCAGTCCCGCGGCCGTCTCCATGTTCAGGATCAGCAGCACGACGACGGCGATCATCCCGACGCCGCCGAGCAGCGGCGCGGTGAAGGTCCTGAACCAGTGCCGGTCCTCGGGGTGGTTCTTGCGGAAGTAGCCGATGACGGCGAAGGAGCAGAGGGTCTGGACGATGAGGATCGCCATCGTGCCGAGGATCGCGAGCAGGGTGTAGAGGTGGATGTACGGGTCCTGGCCGGTGAGCCAGAAGGCGCCGACGAGGACGACGGCGATGGCGCTCTGGACGTACGAGGCGATGTAGGGCGACCCGTGCCGGGCGTGCGTACGGCCGAGGGCGGGGTGGAGGAAGCCCTCCCGGCCGATGGCGTAGAGATAGCGCGAGGCGCACTGGTGGAAGGCCATGCCGCAGGCGAAGGAGCCGGTGAGCAGCAGCCACTGGAAGGCGTCGACGGCCCATGCTCCGATGAAGGACCGGGTGGGGGCGAAGAAGAGCTCCAGGGGTGTGGCGGAGGAGGACAGCGCCACCGAGCCGGCGAGGCCGTTGCCGGCGATCGTCATCCAGGAGACGTAGATGTAGAAGAGGCCGACTCCGATGACGGAGACCAGGGTGGCGCGCGGGATGACCTTCTTGGGGTCTCGGGACTCCTCCCCGTACATGGCGGTGGACTCGAAGCCGACCCAGGACCAGAAGGCGAAGAAGAGACCGAGTCCCGCGGAGGCGCCGGTGAAGGCGTTCTTGGGGTTGACGGGCTCGACGGGTATGCCGTCGGGGCCGCCGCCGGAGATCAGCACGGCGGTGGCGACGGCGAACAGCACCGCGATCTCGGCGACGAGCATCACGCCGAGCGCCTTGGCGGTGAGGTTGATGTCGAAGTGCGCGAGGACTGCGGTGACGGCGAGCATCGCCGCCGCGTAGACGATCCAGGGCAGGTCCACGCCGAGCTGATCGGCGACGGTGGTCTGGGTGAAGTAGGCGAAGACGCCGACGATCGACGCCTCGAAGACGATGTAGGCGAGGACGGCGAGCATGCCCGAGGCCATGCCGGCGATCCGGCCGAGGCCGTGGGAGATGTAGCCGTAGAAGGCGCCCGCGGCGGTGATCCGCTTGGCCATGGCGACGTAGCCGACCGAGAAGACGGTCAGGACGAGCGTCGCGAAGAGGTAGCCGGCGGGGGCTCCGGTGCCGTTGCCGAAACCGACGGCGATGGGGAGGTTGCCGGTCATCGCGGTGATCGGGGCGGCGGTGGCGACGGCCATGAAGACGACGCCGACGAGCCCGACCGAGTTCGCCTTGAGCCGGTGGACAGCGGGGGGACCTGGAGGGGAGTTCTCTGCCATGGCGGGAGAGCATCCTCCGGGGTGACGTACGCCACAATCGACAGGGGGTCGTGCAAATGGCTTCCGGGGGCGACGAGTTGTCGCCCTGCCGGACGAACTGTCGGCCTCCGTGTCCGCCGGGTGATGTCAGGCGAACGGGGACGCGGGTAGCGTCCGGGCCCATGGACAGTCAGGGCGGGATCACCGTGCAGCGGGCGCTGGAACTGCCCGGGCTGCGCGGCGGACTCCCGGAGGTCGTCGCCGGCGGGGACCGGCTGCACCGCACGGTGCGCTGGGTGCACGCCGGCGAGGTGCCGAACATCGCGTCGCTCCTCAAGGGCGGTGAGCTGCTGCTCACCACGGGCCTCGGGCTCGGTACGCGCCCGGCGGAACAACGCGCCTTCGTGCGCCGCCTCGCGGACCGGGGCATCGCCGCGCTCGTCGTGGAGCTGGGGCCGCGCTTCTCGCGGCTGCCCGCCACGATCGTGGAGGCGGCCCGGGCGGCGGGCCTGCCCCTGGTGCAGCTGCACCGCGAGGTGCCGTTCGTGGCGGTCACGGAGGAGATCCACACCGAGATCGTCAACGGGCACTACGCCCTCCTGCGGCAGGCGGAGGAGGTGCACCGGCGGTGCACGGAGGCGCTGCTCGGCGGAGGCGGTGTGCCGCAGGTGCTGGGGATCCTGGCCGACTTCACCGCCAACCCGGTCTTCCTGGAGACGGCGGACGGCCAGCTGCTGTACGCGGCGGGGACGGAGTCGGCGCCCGCGGACCCGCTCCAGGTCTGGGACGGGCTGCGCGGCCAGCGGGCGGCCCGGGAGTCGGGCCCGCCCGCCGGGGCGGTCCTGGTGGACGTGCCGGGCGGCGGCGGGCCGGGCACCGGCGCGGTCCGCGCGCGGCTCGCCCTGCTCGCCGTCTCCGGCCCCCTGTCCCTCGTCCACCGGATGGCGGCGGAGCGGGCGGCGGGCCTGCTGGCGGTCGTCCTCATGCAGGCGCGCCAGGAGGAGGAGCTGGCCGCCCGGGGCCGGGGCGACTTCCTGACGGACCTGGCGGAGGGCCGGATCACGCCGGAGGACGCGCCGGCGCAGGCGCGGGTGCTCGGCTTCAAGCCGGGGGACGGGCCGCTGCTGCCGGTGGTCATGCGCCTGGCTCCCGAACTCTCCCCGTCCGGGAACTGGGCGCTGCTCGCCCGGGCGGTGCTGGAGGAGCTGGCGTCGGTGGGCGTTCCGGTGCTGCTGGGCGTGCGTCCCGTCGAGGGCCGGGTGCCGCTGCTGCTGGGCCTGCGGTCGGAGTCGGAGCGTACGGCGGTGGCGGACCGGGTCGCGGCGGCGCTGCGGGCGGGGGTCGAGCGGGCGGGGCTCGCGGGGGCGGCCCCGGGCGGAGCCTGGTCCCGGGCCGGAACGCCCGCGCCGGTGATCGTGGTCGGCATCGCGGGCGGCTGGGCGGCGGCATCGGCGAGCCTGCGCCACGCGGCGGAGACGGCGACGGCGGCGCAGGGCCTCGGTGACCGCCCGTGGTACGACGCCCGGCGCCTGGACATCGACCTGCTGCTGTGGCGCCTGCGGGACCACCCGGATCTGGCGGCCTTCGTGGACCGCGCGATCGGTCCGCTGCGCGACCACGACCGTACCTCCCGCCCACCCCTGCTGCCGACGCTGGAGACGTACCTGGCCCACGCGGGCCGCAAGGCGGAGACGGCACGGGAGCTGCATCTGAACCGCCAGACGCTCTACAACCGCCTGGCACGCATCTCCGAACTCCTCGGCACGGACCTCGACGACCCTCAGACGGTCCTGGCCCTGTCACTGGCCCTCCGGGCACGGCGGCACACCGCGTAGGGGGCCGTGCCGCCGGGGCCGCTCCCGTCCCCTGCTCACACCGGTGGGGCGACGCGATGGCGGCTAGGGCGTGTTTCGAAAGTCCCGCCCGCCCTTCGGGCGGACGGCGCTCCTTTCGAAACACGCCCTAGCGTCGCCCCGCCAGCTCGTCGTAGACGCTCAGGACGTGCGCGATCGTCTCGTCCTCCGTCGGCCATGTCCGCGCCTGCACCCGGCCCGCCGCCGCCAGGTCCATCCGGCGGTCGGTGTCCTCCAGCAGCCCCCGCACCGCCTCCGCGAGCGCCGCCGCGTCCCCCCAGGGCACCAACTCGGCGGCGTCTCCGACGAGTTCCGGGACACCGCCGACCGCCGTCGCCACCAGCGGCACCCCCAGCCGCAGGGCCTCCTGCGCCAGCGGGGAACGGGCCTCCCATCGCGACGGCAGGACGGCGATGTCGGCGGCGGCCAGCAGCTCCGCCACGTCGTCCCGGCGGCCGATCAGCCGGACCGCGAGGCGCTCGGCCTCGATCCGCCGTTGCAGCGCCGCCCGTTCGCGTCCCTCCCCCGCGATCACGAGCAGCGGCTGCGGGTCCAGGTCGCGCCAGCGGCGGGCCGCGTCGAGCAGCATCCCGTACCCCCGCTCGGGCTCCAGCGCGCCCACCGCCATCAGAAGGGGGCGGTCCACCGCGCCCAGCTCCGCCCGCGCCTTCCCGTCGTGCAGGCAGACCGGCGCCCGCGAGGCGGGCACGGTCACCGGTGCCAGCCGCGCGTCCCGCGCGCCTCGCCGCCGCGCCCGGTCGACCAGGTCCGAGGACGTTCCGAGCACGACGGCCGCCGTCCGCGCGGTCCTTCGCTCCAGGAGCCGCAGCAGCCCGCCCCGCGCGCCCTCCACGTGGTTGCGGGTGTGCCAGGTCGTCACGAGCGACGGCGCCGCCCGCCCGGCGCCGCCCGCCAGGGCCAGCACCGCCCGGACCGAGGCGTGCAGTCCGTGGGCGTGCACGACGTCCGCGCCGACGCAGGCGTTGCGGAGGACCGCGACCGTCGCGGGGTCGTTGCGGCGCGGGACGGGGACGAAGCGCGCGCCGGCACCGATGAAGTCGTAGACGCGATCGAGTTCGGCCGGGGCGCAGACGGTCACCCGCACGCCCCTCGCCACCAGCCCCGAGGCAAGTGATCTGACGTGAGCGCTGCTGCCCGCGCTGCCGCCGCCCAGCACTTGGACCGTACGGAGCTGTGTCACGCGCCCAAGGATGCCAGTCCGTACGCACGTTCCGGCACCGAAGACGCTTCGTTGTCGTGTCGTTCCGGTGTCCGGCGCCGCAACACGCCGAACCGGATCACCCACACGGGTGAGCGCGCCCCCGCATCGGGCTGACACCGGACGCCGGGCGACAGCCGGGAGTCGGGGAGACCTCCGCCTCCGGCGCGCGCCGACGGGAGCCGCCTGGCCGTGAGCCGCCCGGGAAGGCGGCCGGCCCGTGGGCCGCCCGGCAGGGGGGCAGCGGCCGACCGGGGTCACCGCGCGGCCGGGCCACCCGCAGTCCGCGGCCGGGCCACCGGCCGACCGGGGTCACCGCGCGGCCGGGCCACCCGCAGTCCGCGGCCGGACCACCCGCAGTCCGCGGCCGGGCGGCGCGCCCCGGACGCGGCATCAGCCGTCCGCGCGGGCCGTGGCCAGGAGTTCCTCCGCGTGGGCGCGGGCCGTCTCGGAGTCCTCCTGGCCGGCCAGCATCCGCGACAGTTCGCGGACGCGGTCCTCGCCCTCCAGGACGGTGACGCCGGACCGGGTCACGGACCCGTCGCTGGTCTTCTCGACCAGCAGCTGGCGGTCCGCGAAGGCCGCGACCTGGGGAAGGTGCGTGACGACCACCACCTGCGCCGACTTGGCGAGCTTGGCGAGCCGCCGGCCGATCTCCACGGCCGCCTTGCCGCCGACGCCCGCGTCGACCTCGTCGAAGAGGTAGGTCGGCACCGGGTCCGTACCGGCGAAGACCACCTCGACGGCGAGCATCACTCGCGACAGCTCACCGCCGGACGCGCCCTTGGCGATCGGCCGGGGCGGGGCTCCCGGGTGCGGGGCGAGCAGCAGCTCGACCTCGTCGGCGCCGGAGGGGCCGTACGCCACGCTCCGGCCGCCGACCTCGACACCCGAAGCCTCGTCGACGGACTCCGTCTGTCGGATGTCGAAGGACACCCGGGCGTGGGGCATGGCGAGGGAGGCCAGTTCGGCGGTGACGGCGTCGGCGAACCGGGCGGCCGCCTCCGTACGGGCGTCGGTGAGCGCCTGCGCGAGGACCGACAGCTCGGCCCGCAGCGCGTCCCGTTCGGTCTCCAGCTCGCCGATCCGGTCGTCGTCGCCCTCCAGCTCGGTGAGCCGCGCCGCGCTCTCCTGCGCCCAGGCGAGGACGGCGGAGACGTCCTCGCCGTACTTCCGGGTGAGCTGGGTCAGCGCCGCGCGCCGCTCCTCCACGACGGCGAGCCGCCGCGGATCGGCGTCCAGGTCGTCGGCGTATCCCGCGAGCTCCCCGGCGACGTCGGCGAGCAGGATGGAGATCTCCCCGATCCGGTCGGCCAGCGCCGCGAGCGCCGGGTCGTGCGACCGTACGGCGTCGAGCGCGCGCCCGGCCCCGGCGACCAGGGTGGTCGCGTCGACGGATTCCGGGTCCTCCGGGTCACCGACCAGCGCGCCGTGCGCCAGCGCGGCGGCGGAGGCGAGGGCCTCGGCGTGGCCGAGTCGTTCCGCCTCGGCGGCGAGTTCGACGTCCTCCCCGGGGAGCGGCTCGACGGCCTCGATCTCACCGAGCCCGAAGCGCAGCAGGTCGGCCTCCTGCGCCCGCTCGCGGGCGCGGGTGGTGATCTCGTCCAGTTCGGTGACGACGGCCCGCAGGCGCCGGTACGCCTCCCCGTACGCGGCCAGGGGGACGGCGACGGCGTCGCCCGCGTACCGGTCGAGGGCCCCGCGCTGCCGGGCCGGCTTGAGCAGGCCCTGCTGGTCGGTCTGGCCGTGCACCGCGACGAGTTCGTCGGCGAGCTCGGCGAGCAGTCCGACGGGCACCGAGCGCCCGCCCAGGTGGGCCCGTGAGCGGCCCTCGGCCGAGATCGTCCGGCTGACGAGCAGCACGCCGTCGTCCAGCTCGGCGCCCGCCTCCTCGGCCCGTACGGCGGCGCTGGCGCCCGGAGCCACACTGATCCGCCCCTCGACGACGGCCGACGCCGCGCCGATCCGCACGAGGGCCGGGTCGGCGCGCCCGCCGAGCAGCAGCCCCAGGCTGGTCACGACCATCGTCTTGCCCGCGCCGGTCTCGCCGGTCACCGCGGTGAAACCGGGTGACAGCTCGACCACCGCGTCGTCGATGACCCCGAGCGACCGTATCCGCATCTCCTCCAACACGGGGAAGACCTTACGAGGTCCGGCCCCCGCTGTGCGACGACCCCTGCCGGAACAGCCCGAACCCGCAGGTCGCCGCGGCGTCTGTCACCCGTGGGAGTGGGCCGCCCGGAGCGGGCGGCCGGCCGGCGCGCCGGGCGCCGGCCCTCAGTGCGGCGCGCCGCGCCAGCCGGAGACCGGCAGGGCGAACTTCGCCACGAGACGGTCGGTGAACGACGCGTGGTGCAGCCGGGCCAGCCGCACGGGCACGGCTCCGCGCCGCACCTCCACCCGCGCTCCGGCCGGGAGTTCGACGGTCCGGCGACCGTCGCACCACAGCACGCCGTTCGGGGTGTGCGGCTCGACCTCCACCGCGAGCACCGACTCCGGCGTGGTCACCAGGGGCTTCGCGAACAGGGCGTGCGCACCGATCGGCACCATCAGCAGCGCCTCGACCTCCGGCCAGATCACCGGTCCTCCCGCCGAGAACGCGTACGCCGTGGAGCCCGTGGGAGTCGCGCAGATCACTCCGTCGCAGCCGAAGCCGGTCACCGGGCGCCCGTCGATGGCGACCACGACCTCCATCATGCGTTCCGGGGACACCTTCTGGACGGCCGCCTCGTTCAGCGCCCAGTCCCGGTGCAGCACGTCGCCGTTCTCGTACACGACGACGTCGAGGGTCATCCGCTCCTCGACCTCGTACGCCCGCGTGACCACCCGGTCCACGACCTTGTCCAGGTCGTCGCGCTCGGCCTCGGCAAGGAAGCCGACCCGGCCCAGGTTCACGCCGAGCATGGGCACGCCGGAGGCGCGGGAGAACTCGGCTCCGCGCAGCAGCGTCCCGTCGCCGCCGAGGACGACGAGCAGCTCACAGCCGTCGAGCGCGTCGGGGCGCGCCTCCGGCACCATCTCGACCGACGGCGGCAGCGTCAGATCGGCCGCCTCCGCCTGGAGTACGCGCACGCCGATCCCGCTGCGCAGCAGTCCCAGGACGACGAGTTCGGCACTGCGCACGGCGGCCGGACGGCCGGTGTGCGCGAGCAGGAAGACGGTACGCGTACCTGTGTTCAACGAGGTCCCTCCGCCACGGCGCGGTCGACATCCGCCGGATCGAGCGCGGGCGCCCCGGCCCGCAGCCACAGAAAGTACTCGACGTTGCCCGAGGGCCCCGGCAGGGGGCTGGCCGTGACGCCGAGGACTCCGAGCCCCAGCTCGCCGGCCCGCCGCGCCACGTTCCGTACGGCGTCGGCCCGCAGTTCGGGGCTGCGGACCACACCGCCGGTGCCGAGCCGCTCCTTGCCCACCTCGAACTGCGGCTTCACCATGAGCACGAGGTCCGCGCCGGGGGCGGTGCAGGCCGCCAGGGCGGGCAGGACGAGGCCGAGCGGGATGAACGAGAGGTCTCCGACGACGAGGTCGACCGGCTGTCCGTCGATCGCGTCGAGCGTCAGCTCCCGGACGTTGGTGCGGTCCTTGACGGTGACCCGCTCGTCGCTCTGCAGCGACCAGGCGAGCTGACCGTAGCCGACGTCGACCGCGACGACGTGCCCGGCGCCGGCCCTCAGCAGGACGTCGGTGAAGCCGCCGGTGGACGCCCCGGCGTCGAGGGCCCGCCGTCCCTCGATCTTCAGCCCCTGGGGGACGAAGACGGCGAAGGCTCCGGCCAGCTTGTGGCCGCCGCGGGAGACGTAGTCGGGATCGTCGTCGTCCTGGGCCACGACGATGGCCGCGGCCGTCTCGACCTGCGTGGCGGACTTGGTCGCGACGGTCTTGCCGACGGTCACCCGCCCCGCGGCGATCAGCTGGCCGGCGTGCTCGCGCGAGCGCGCGAGCTTACGGCGTACCAGCTCGGCGTCGAGTCGGCGGCGTGCCACTCCTGCCACGTTCGGTTCAGCTCCTGTGGTCGTTCGGGTCGGACGGGGGGTTCGGTCCGGGGCGTACGGCGTCGAGCGAGGTCAGCTCGTCGCGCAACCCCCGGTGTACATCCTCGTACACCTCCAGGTGTCCGTCCGCCGGGAGGTGGTCGGCGTCTGCGAGACGGCCGAGAAGGGCGTCCACGCCGGGGTGACCGGTCTCGGCGCGCTCGACACCGAGGGGCGCGGGCCCGGCGGGTGCGTAGTCGGCGTCCGCGAGGCGACCGACGGCGTCGGGGTCGGCGGTGCTGGTGGCGTGGGGGCCGGTGCCGTCAGGGCCGCGGCCGTCCGGGCCCGCCTCCGCCCCGCCTCGCCGGTCCTCGGCCGTCGCCGGTGGGGGCTCGGTGAGCGACCGGGGCGCGGGTGGCGCCGGTGAGGGCTCGGTGAGCCACCGGTCCTCGGCCGTCGCCGGCGGGGGATCGGTGAGCGACCGGGGCGCGGGCGGCGCCGGCCGCGGCGGGGGCGCCGGCTGCGGCTCCGGCATCGCGTCGTTCATCCCCCGACGCTATCGCGAAGCCCTGGGGTAACGTCGATCACGATGGCCACGATCATGGAGTGCCGCAGCGCGCTCGACAGACTTTCGGACAACCTCGCGCGAGCGGACGGGGAGGTCCGCGGCGCCGCCGCGCTCGACCGCACCCTGAGCTGCCACATCACGGACCTCGACACGACCTTCACCGGCCGCCTGGAGGGCGGCCGGATCGAGGTGCAGGACACGGTGGAGGGCCCGCCGCCCGGCAAGGCGCAGATCCGCCTGGCGATGACCGGCGACGACCTCGTGGCGATGGTGGCCGGCGAGCTGAACTTCGCCAAGGCCTGGGCCTCGGGCCGGGTCAGGCTGGAGGCCGGCTTCCGCGACCTGCTGCGGCTGCGGTCACTTCTGTAGGACGGACGCCCGGCTGCCGGACCCCTGGCCGCCGGCCTCCGGGCTCCCGGCGTCCGCCCCGCCGGTCGCCTGTCCGCCGGGCGCCCGGCCCCGGGCCTTGCGCCCCGCCGGGACCACCAGCGGTGTCCCCGTCTCCGGGTCGTCGATGACCTGGCAGCGCAGCCCGAAGACCCGCTCGACGAGCTCGGCGGTCACGACCGCGGACGGCGGCCCCTCCGCGACGACCTCGCCGCCCCGCACGGCGATGAGGTGGGTGGCGTACCGGGCGGCGTGGTTCAGGTCGTGCAGCACGGCCACGAGCGTCCGGCCCTGGGTCTCGTGCAGCTCGGCGCAGAGGTCGAGGATGTCGATCTGGTGCTGGATGTCGAGGAAGGTCGTCGGCTCGTCGAGCAGCAGCAGCGGCGTCTGCTGGGCGAGCGCCATCGCGATCCACACCCGCTGGCGCTGACCGCCGGACAGCTCGTCGACGTACCGCTCCCCCAGCTCCCCGACACCGGTCGCGGCCATCGACTCCTGGACGATCCGCTCGTCCTCCGGCGACCACTGGCGCAGCAGCCCCTGGTGGGGGTACCGGCCGCGGGCCACCAGGTCGGCGACCGTGATGCCGTCGGGCGCGATGGAGGACTGGGGCAGCAGGCCGAGGGTCCTGGCGACCTTCTTGGCGGGCATCGTGTGGATGGTCTGTCCGTCGAGCAGGACCCGGCCCTCGCTGGGCTTGAGCATCCGCGACAGGGCGCGCAGCAGGGTCGACTTGCCGCAGGCGTTGGGCCCGACGATGACGGTGAAGGAGTTGTCGGGGATCGCGACGGACAGGTCACGGGCGATGATCCGCTGGTCGTAGGCGAGGGTGACCGACTCGGCGCTGAGCCGCTGCGTCTGACTCTGACCGTCCATGCCCGTACTCCTGTTGTTCTTGTCGAGGTTCGTGTCGGCGCTCATATCCGGCCCGCCTTGCGTTCGGTGACGAGCAGCCAGAGCAGGTAGCAGCCGCCGAGGATGCCGGTGACGACACCGACCGGCAGCTGACGCTCGCCGAAGGCGTTGCTCGCGGTCCAGTCGGCGACCAGGAGCAGCGCCGAGCCCATGAGGGCGGAGGCGCCGAGGTTGGGGCCGGGGGAGCGCGTCAGCCGGCGGGCCAGCTGGGGGGCGCTGAGGGAGACGAAGACGATGGGTCCGGCGGCGGCCGTGGCGACGGCGACGAGCGTCACGGCGGAGCCCATCAGCACGATGCGGGTCCGCTCGACCCGCACGCCCAGCGCGAACGCCGCGTCGTCGCCCATCTCCAGCATGCGCAGCGACCGCCCGTGGGCGAGGACCAGCGGCAGCAGCAGACAGCAGACGCCGAACAGCGGCCAGAACTGGGTCCAGTCGCGGCCGTCGAGCGATCCGGTCATCCAGACCACCGCGCGGGTGGCGTCGACCAGGTCGGCCTTGGTGATGAGGTAGTGGATGACGGCGGTGAGCATGGCGGCCGCGCCGATGCCGACGAGGACGAGACGGTAGCCGTGCACCCCGCGCTTCCACGCGAGGAGGTAGATCGCGGCACCGGTGACCAGACCGCCGACGACGGCTCCTCCGGCGGCGGCGAGCGCGTCGCCCTGGAAGAGCAC
Organism: Streptomyces sp. NPDC053755; assembly: GCF_040677675.1. Lineage (NCBI taxonomy): Bacteria > Bacillati > Actinomycetota > Actinomycetes > Kitasatosporales > Streptomycetaceae > Streptomyces > Streptomyces sp. NPDC053755. The sequence continues at coordinate 59,175 of NZ_JBFASK010000037.1, forward strand.
GATGACGGTGAGCGCGCCGACGGTGGCGCCCTGGCCGAAGCCGATGACGTCGGGGCTGCCCAGCGGGTTGCGGGAGACGGACTGGAAGACCGCGCCGCCGATGCCGAGGGCGGCGCCGACGAAGACGGCGACGAGGATCCGCGGCAGCCGCAGCTGCATGACGGCGAACTCCTGCACGGCGGTGCCGTCCCCGAGCAGGGTGGTGACGACGTCGCCGGGCGCGATGGGGAAGTCGCCGGTGCCGAGGATGACGACGGCGGAGGCGAGGGTGAGGACGAGCAGCCCGAGCACGGAGACGGCGACGCGGGGTTCGTAGCGGACGGAGAGCCCGCCCCCGGTCCGTATCGACTTGGTGGTCACAGCTGGGCCATCCTCTTGCGGCGTACGAGTCGGATGAAGACGGGGCCGCCGACGAGCGCGGTCACGATGCCGACCTGGAGCTCGGAGGGGCGGGCGACGAGCCGTCCGATCACGTCAGAGCCGAGGAGGAGGACCGGCGAGAGCACGGCGGCGTACGGGAGGATCCAGCGCATGTCGGGGCCGGTGAGGGCGCGCACGAGGTACGGGACCATCAGCCCGATGAACACGATGGGGCCGCAGGCCGCGGTCGCCGCGCCGCACAGCAGCGTGACGGACACCATCGCGATGATCCGGGTGCGGTTGAGGTGGGCGCCGAGGGCGCGGGCCGTGTCGTCGCCCATCTCCATGGCGTTGAGGGGCCGGGCGATGAGCAGGGCGAGGACGACGCCGACGAGGATGAAGGGGGCGACCCGCCGCACGGTCTCCATGTCGGCGGAGGCGAGCGACCCTACGGTCCAGAAGCGGAGCCGGTCGAGGGCGGCGGAGTTCAGCAACTGGACGGCGTTGACGAAGCCGTAGAGCGCGGCGGTGGCGGCGGTCCCGGCGAGCGCCAGGCGCACCGGGGTGGCGCTGCGGCTCCCGCCGAGGACGTACACGACGACGGAGACGACCGCGGCGCCGAGGAACGCGAACCAGACGTAGTCGGAGACGTCGGTGATCCCGAGGAACGAGATCGCGGAGACGACGGCGGCCGCGGCGCCGGCGTTGACACCCAGGAGACCGGGCTCGGCGAGCGGGTTGCGGGTGAGGCCCTGCATGACGGCCCCTGACAGGCCGAGCGCGACGCCGACGAGCAGGCCGAGGAGGGTCCGTGGCACCCGGACGTCGTGGATGATGACGTCGTTTCCGATGCCGCTGTTCTGGAAGAGCCCGTGCCAGACATCGCCGATCGGCACCGGTTTGGCGCCGATCATGATGCTCAGGACACAGACCAGCAGCAGGACTCCGACGGCCGCCACCAGCCCGACGGCGCGCGCGGAGTTCCTGCGCGCCGGCGGCTGGGCGGGACTCGTCGGCTCCGCGCTCGCGGGGGAACGACTCTCGACCAACACGGAGTTAGGTTAGCCTACCCTGCTATCTCGACCATCCGCCCGGTGCGCCGAACCGGCCTGTCCGCCCCGCGCCTTGCCGGTGCGCCGCACCACCCTCCCCGTCCTGAGCCCGCCCTCGACCCCGACGCCGGCCGGACGCCCCCCACCACCAACCAGCACGCGTACCGACGGCCCGCGCGCCGGCAAGCACGCGCACCGACGGCCCCCGACCCGGCCGATCACCTCCGGTCGCTCAGCGCCCGAGCCGTTCCAGCGCCTTGCCCGCGTCCAGACCGCAGGCTCCGGCGCCCGCCTCCGACCAGGCCGCCGCGCACAGCGCCCGCACCCCGTCCAGGATGTCGTCCCCCTCCCCGTGGAGCACCAGCGCTCCCCCGCTCGCCGAAGCCGTCCAGCCTCGGCAGGCGAACCCGCCGTCCTGCGTGTCGACGACCTCCGGCTGCCCCGCGAGCAGTCCCCGCAGGTCCGCGTCCACGTACGTCGGGCGGTGCTCCGGCACCGCCGCCAGGAGCTGCGCCACGTCCGTCACGCCGGTGAGCACCAGCAGCGAGTCCACACCGCCGTTGAAGGCCCCCTCGATGTCGGTGTCCAGCCGGTCTCCCACGACCAGCGGCCGCTTGGCCCCGGTCCGCAGCACGGTCTCCCGGTGCATCGGAGGCAGCGGCTTCCCCGCCACCTTCGGCTCCCCGCCCGTGGCGATCCGTACGACCTCCACCGCGGCCCCGTTTCCCGGCCCGATCCCCCGCGCGCCGGGAATGGTGAGGTCCGTGTTCGAGGCGTACCACGGGACACCCCGGGCCACCGCGTAACTCGCCTCCGCGAACCGCCCCCACGGCATGTCCGGCCCTCCGTAGCCCTGCGCCACCGCCGCCAGACCCTCCTCGTCCGCCGACTCCACCGGCACCAGGCCCCGCTCGCGCAGCGCCACCCGCAGCCCCTCGCCCCCGATGACCAGCACCCGGGCACCCTCGGGCACGTCGTCGGCGATCAGCCGGGCCACGGCCTGCGCGGAGGTGATCACGTCCCCCGGCTCGGCCGGCACCCCCAGCTCCGTCAGGTGCTCCGCCACGGCGTCCGGCGTCCGCAGCGCGTTGTTGGTGACGTACGCGAGGTGCATGCCACCGTCCCGCGCCTCGCCCAGCGCCTCCACCGCGTACGGGATCGCCTCCCCGCCCGCGTACACCACGCCGTCCAGGTCCAGCAGCGCCGTGTCGTACACCTCGCTCAGCGGACGCTCGCTGCCGCCGGGCCGGTTCCTGCCCTGCCGGCCCCGACCGCCGCCGCCCTCGCCGTCATCCATGACCTCGTACTCCTCACGTCGCGTCGCGTACTCCCCGCTGCCCCCGATCATCGCTCATAGCCACCGCACACTTACGATTGCGTAATGAACACCTCAGGTCCCGCGGCCGATGACGTCCGCGCCGACGGTCTGCGCCTGTTCCCCTTCCGGGGACTGCGCTACGTCCCCGAACGGGTCGGCAGCCTGGCCGCCGTGACCTCCCCGCCGTACGACGTCGTCGTACGGCCCGACGGGCTGCTCCACCTCGAGTCCGCCGACCCCCACAACATCGTCCGGTTGATCCTCCCGCAGGCCATCACGGCCGGCACCCGCCACCGCAAGGCCGCGGTCACCCTGGACCGCTGGATCGCCGACGGTGTCCTCGCCCCCGACCCGGAACCCGCGCTGTACGTGTACGAACAGCACGGCGACGGCATCCTGCAGCGCGGCGTGATCGGGGCGCTGGAGCTGTCCGCCCCGGCCGAGGGCGTCGTGCTCCCGCACGAGGACGTGATGCCGCACATCGTGGAGGACCGTGCGGCGCTGATGCGGACGACGGCCGCCAACCTGGAGCCGCTCCTGCTCACGTACCGGGGGGACGGCGACGGCGCCGCCGACGTCATCGAGCGCACCGCCCAGGGCGAACCGCTGCTGTCCACGACCACGGAGGACGGCTTCTGCCACCGCCTGTGGTCCGTCACCGACCCGGCGGACGTGGCCGCGGTCAGTGCGGGCCTCGCCGAACACCAGGCCCTCATCGCCGACGGCCACCACCGCTGGGCGACCTACCTCAGGCTGCGGGACGAACACGCCTCCCCCGGCCCGTGGAACTACGGCCTGGTGCTCCTCATCGACACCGCCCGCTATCCCCTGCGCGTGCGCGCCATCCACCGCCTGCTGAACCGCCTCCCGGTCGCCGACGCGCTCGCCGCCCTCGGCGACGACTTCCGCGTCCGCCGCGTGGACGGGCCGCTGCCCACCGCACTGGAGGCCCTGGCGTCCGCAGCTTCCGAAGGCAACGCCTTCCTCCTGGCCGGCGACGGGGCGTTCCACCTGGTCGACAGGCCGGCCCCGGACCTGCTCGCCCGCACGGTCCGCGCGGACCGCCCCGACGCCTGGCGCACCCTGGACGCCACGGTCCTGCACGCCACCCTCCTCGACCACGTGTGGCGCATCCCGGACGCCGCCGAGGACATCGCCTACATCCACGACACCGAGGCCGCCGTCGACCAGGCCGAGCGCCGGAACGGCACGGCGGTGCTGATGCATCCGGTACGCGAGGAGGTCGTACGGGACCTGGCACGGCAGGGCGTCACCATGCCCCGCAAGTCGACGTCCTTCGGCCCGAAACCGGCGACGGGCCTGGTCCTCAGAAGCCTGGCCCTGGACTGAGGGGTACGACGAAGGGCGGCACCCCCACGGGGGTGCCGCCCTTCGTCACGCGAGGTCAGGCCTTGGGGCCCTCGTCGTCCTCGTCATCGTCCTCGTCGTCCTCGTCGTCCTCGTCGTCGGCAAGCTCGTCGTCGACGTCGTCCGCCTCGACGACGGTCTCCGTCTCGGGCGCGAGACCGCCATCGACGTCAGCGTCGGCGTCGGCGTCGACATCGACCACGGTCTCGTCGATGACGTCCACGAACTCGACTCCGTCCAGCTCGGCGAGACGGTCGGAGGCGTCCGTCGCCCCGTCCTTGTCGGCTTCGAGCGCCTTGGCGAACCACTCACGCGCCTGGTCCTCGCGGCCGGCCGCCAGCAGGGCGTCCGCGTAGGCGTACCGCAGCCGCGCGGTCCAGGGGTGCACGGCGGTGGAGGCCAGCTCGGAGCTCTGCAGGGTCACGATGGCCGCGTCGAGCTGCCCCATGTCCCGGCGGGCACCGGCGGCGACGAGCCGCATCTCGACCTGTCCGGCCTTGTCGAGCTTCTGCGTCTCCGGCTCTCCGGCCATCGCCAGCGCCCGCTCGGGGCGCCCCATCCCACGCTCGCAGTCGGCCATGACGGGCCACAGCTCGACGCCACCGTTCATCCGGCGGGCGGCCCGGAACTCGGCCAGCGCCTCGGAGTACTTCTGCGTCGCGTACGCGGCGAAGCCGGCGGCCTCACGCACGGCGGCGACGCGGGAGGCGAGGCGCAGGGCGATACGGGAGTACTCGTACGCCTGCTCCGGGTCCTCGTCGATCAGGTTGGCGACCATGACGAGGTTGCGGGCGACGTCCTCGGCCAGCCCCTTGGGCAGGCTCATCAGCTCCTGCCGCACATCCTGGTCGATCTCGTCACCGGTGACCTCCGCGGGAATCGGCAGCCGCTTGATCGGCGCCCGGTCCGGACGGTCCCTGTCACGGTCGTCCCGACGGCCGTAGCCACCACGGTCATCCCGGCCGCGGTACCCACCTCGGTTGTCGTCCCGACGGTCGTCACGCCGGAAACCGCCGCCACCACGGTTGTCGCCACCACGGTCATCACGACGGAAGGAGGGACGCTCATCGCGACGGTCATCACGACGGA
>NZ_JBFASK010000037.1:64455-64543 GCF_040677675.1 Streptomyces sp. NPDC053755
GACGGAACGGCGGACGCTCGCCACCACGGTCGTCACGACGGTCATCACGACGGAACGGCGGACGCTCGCCACCACGGTCGTCACGACG
>NZ_JBFASK010000037.1:64636-65845 GCF_040677675.1 Streptomyces sp. NPDC053755
ACCGACGGTCATCACGACGGAACGGCGGACGCTCGCCACCACGGTCGTCACGACGGTCATCACGACGGAACGCCGGACGCTCCCCACCACGGTCGTCACGACGGTCATCACGACGGAACGCCGGACGCTCGTCACGGCGCTCATCACGCCGGTCGTCACGACGGAACGGCGGACGCTCCCCACCGCGGTTGTCGTCGCGACGGAAGCCACCGCCGCCGCCACGGTTGTCGCCACCGCGGTCATCACGACGGAAGGAGGGACGCTCATCGCGACGGTCGTCACGACGGAACGGGGGACGCTCGCCACCACGGTTGTCATCACGCCGGTCGTCACGGCGGAAACCGCCACCGCCACGGCTGTCCCCACCACGGTCATCACGGCGGAAGCCGCCGCCACCGCGGGTGTCCCCACCGCGGTCATCACGGCGGTCGTCACGACGGACCGCCGGACGGTCCCCACCGCGGTTGTCGTCGCGACGGAAGCCACCGCCGCCGCCACGGTTGTCGCCACCACGGTCGTCACGACGGAACGGGGGACGCTCGCCACCACGGTTGTCATCACGCCGGTCGTCACGGCGGAAGCCGCCACCGCCACGGGTGTCGCCACCGCGGTCATCACGGCGGTCGTCACGACGGAACGCCGGACGGTCCCCACCGCGGTTGTCGTCACGGCGGAAACCGCCACCACGGTTGTCATCGCGACGGAAGCCACCGCCACCGCCACGGTTGTCGCCACCACGGTCGTCACGGCGGAAGCCACCGCCACCGCGGGTGTCCCCACCGCGGTTGTCGTCACGGCGGAAACCACCGCCACGGGTGTCCCCACCGCGGTTGTCGTCACGGCGGAAACCGCCGCCGCCACGGTTGTCGCCACCACGGTCGTCACGGCGGAAACCGCCGCCGCCTCGGGTGTCGCCACCACGGTTGTCGTCTCGACGCGGGCCACGGAAGCCGCCCCGCTCGCCGCCGTCCCTGTGACGCGGCTCGCGCTCCGGACGGTCGTCGGGAGAGTTGGTGGACATCGACGTGACTCCTGTCTTCGGGTACTGCAGTCATTCTCGCGCAGCCGGCACCCGGACGCGCTTTGGAAAGATTCTTGACAAACAAAAAGGACCCTTGGTCCCAGCGTGAACGCTGGGACCAAGGGTCCTGAAAGATTGTTCGGCGGCGTCCTACTCTCCCACAGGGTCCCCCCTGCAGTACCATCGGC
>NZ_JBFASK010000038.1:0-25584 GCF_040677675.1 Streptomyces sp. NPDC053755
GATCGGGGGAGCCGCGGCCCCACCGGGGCGCGGGCGTGGTCGACCGCGTTCACCGGCTCTTTGTCCACCGCGGCCGTCGTCGGTCGTCCGGCAGCGGGCCGGCCCGCTGCCGGGTCCGGTTCGGTGCCGGCCCGGCGGTGCGGGCGGGCCGGGCGGGCGCCGCCCCGCCGTCCGAGGCCCTTTCCGGGCCGCTACCTCAGGCGTTCGCCGATCCTGGCCCGCATCGACGCCATCGTGAAGCCCCGCGGGTCCACCTTCCCCGGCTGCCATTCCAGGTGTCCGATGACGGAGCGCTGGTTCCAGCCGTGGGCCCGGCAGATCGCGGCCGCCGCCTTCTCGATGGCCTCCAGCTGCACCTTCGGCCACGGGTCCTTCCCGTCGCCGAGGTTCTCGCACTCGAAGCCGTAGAAGTGGCGGTTGCCGTCGACCGTGGCCTCGTTGTCCGGCGGCAGCCGATGCTCGGCGATGACCGCCCGGAGGACCTCGTCGTCCCCGGCGCCCGCGTGGTTCGCGCGCCCGTATCCGACCAGGTGGACGGTGCCGTCCTTGGCGATCACCCCGTGGCAGAGAGGGCCCGGCAGCGAGGCGTGGCCGTCGCGGCAGAGCCGGACCGTGTTCGCGGTGCCGCGGGTGACGGTGTGGTGGATCATCACGCCGTGGACGGGGCCCCAGGGGCCCTTGTGGTTGCGGTTGTGGGTTCTCCAGTCGCCGACCTCGACGACCGAGCAGCCCTCGCGGCGCAGTGCGGCGAGGAATCTGCTCGCGGACAGGGGTGGTGCCATGGACCGGCTCCTTCGGAAGAGCGGAACGGGAGGAGACGCTGGTACCGGAGTACCGGAGTGTTCTGCTCCGCACCATCCGTTCGGGCCGTGTGCGAGCCGATCCGGACAGGGGGCCATGAGGCTGACGGGGGCGGGGCTGTTCGAGTGGAATCAGGGGACATGCCCAGTCGGCGCCGGTCCATGCCCACTCATTTGTGTAATGGCGCAGGCACTCTCCGTGCTGAAAGGCTTCCTCTCGCAGGTCAGTCATACGAGAGGGAGTTCCATGTCCGTTGGTTCGGTTGGCGACGAGGTCCGCGTGGATCAGGCAGGTCCGCAGCAGAGTCTCGGTACCGCCGCCGCGCGGAACCTGGCGACCACCACCAAGTCGGCTCCGCAGATGCAGGAGATCACCTCCCGGTGGCTGCTGCGGATGCTGCCGTGGGTGCAGGTCCAGGGCGGTACGTACCGGGTGAACCGGAGGCTCAGCTATTCCGTGGGGGACGGGCGGGTCACGTTCGTGCAGACCGGCGAGCGCGTCGCGGTCATCCCCGCCGAGCTCGGTGAACTCCCCGCCCTGCGCGGATATGACGACGAGGAGGCCCTCGCGGAGCTGGCGGCGCGCTGCCGGCAGCGGGAGTTCGCGGCCGGCGAGGTGATCGCCACCGCGGGCCAGCCCGCGGACCGGGTGTTCCTGCTGGCCCACGGCAAGGTCGAGCAGCTGGGCGAGGGCCCCTACGGCGACGAGGCGATCCTCGGCGTCCTCGCCGACGGCGCCTACTTCGGGGACGGGGCGCTGACCCACGAGGGCGCCTCCTGGGAGTGGAGCGCCCGCGCGGCCACCGCGTGCACCGTCCTCGAACTCACGCGTGACGACGTGCGCAACCTCGCCGACCGCGCCACCTCGCTCGCCGCCCATCTCGCCTCGGTGGCCGCGCTGCCCCACCAGCGGACCAACAAGTACGGCGAGGCCGCGATCGACCTCTCCGCCGGCCACGTCGGCGAGGCGGTCGTCCCCCACACGTACGTGGACTACGACGCCTCGCCCCGCGAGTACGAACTGTCGGTCGCCCAGACCGTGCTGAAGGTCCACAGCCGTGTCGCCGACCTCTACAACCAGCCGATGAACCAGACCGAGCAGCAGTTGCGGCTCACGGTCGAGGCGCTCCGCGAACGCCAGGAGCACGAGCTGATCAACAACCGGGAGTTCGGCCTCCTCTCCAACTGCGACTACGGGCAGCGGCTCCAGCCCCACGACGGCGTGCCCAGCCCGGACGACATGGACGAGCTGCTCTCGCGCCGCCGCGGCTCCAAGATGTTCCTCGCTCACCCGCGCGCCATCGCCGCCTTCGGGCGCGAGTGCAACCGCCGGGGCCTGGTCCCCGAGTCCATCGACGTCAACGGCAACCGCATCCCGACCTGGCGCGGGGTCCCGATCTACCCCTGCAACAAGATCCCCGTCTCGGACGCGCGGACCACGTCGATCATCTGCATGCGCACGGGTGAGGCGGACCAGGGCGTGATCGGCCTTCAGCAGTCGGGCATCCCCGACGAGATCGAGCCGAGCCTGTCGGTCCGCTTCATGGGCATCGACGAGCAGGCGATCATCTCCTACCTGGTCACCGCCTACTACTCCGCCGCGGTGCTCGTGCCGGACGCCCTCGGCGTCCTGGAGAACGTGGAGGTCAGCCGCTGGCGCTGACCCGGTGAGGGCGGGGCCCGCGCCCCGCCCCCGGGCCGTCCCCGAAGGCGCGCGAATCGGCCGGAGGGGGCCCCGGCGCGCCCGAGGGAGAGAACCGAGCCACACCGACAGGGAAGGTGACCGTGACCACGACGACCAGCGCGGATGCCACGACGGACGACGGCCAGGACGCCGCGGCGTTCCTCGACCAGACCAGGACCGCCGTCCATCCCCAACTGCGCTCGACCGTGGAGACGTTGCCCGGCTCGATACGGCGCGTGGCGATGTACCACCTCGGCTGGGAGCACGCCGACGGCACGCCGGCCACCGGGCAGGCGGGCAAGGCGATCCGGCCGGCGCTCGTGCTCGCCGCCGTCCGGGCGTTCGGCGGGAACCCCGCCCCGGCGGTGCGAGCGGCGGCCGCGGTGGAGCTCGCCCACAACTTCACCCTGCTCCACGACGACATCGTGGACGAGGACCCGACCCGGCGGCACCGGCCCACGGCGTGGACCGTGTTCGGGATCCCGGACGCGCTGATCGCCGGGGACGCCATGCTCGCCCTGGCCCTGCGCCTGCTCGCCGAGGACTGCCATCCGGCGTCCGCCGCGGCGTCGGCCCGGCTCGCCGCCTGCGTCATCGAGCTGTGCGCCGGCCAGCAGGCCGACTGCGCCTTCGAGCAGCGCGCCCCGCACGAGGTCTCCCTGGACGAGTGCGTGGCGATGGCCACGGCCAAGACGGGAGCCCTGCTGGGCTGCTCCTGCGCGGTGGGCGCCCTCTACGCGGGGGCGGGGGAGGAGGAGGTGGCGGCGATGGACGCGTTCGGCCGGGAGGCCGGGCTCGCCTTCCAGCTGATCGACGATCTCATGGGGATCTGGGGCGACCCGGACCGTACGGGCAAGCCCGCCGGCGCCGATCTCGTGGCCCGCAAGAAGTCGCTCCCGGTCGTGGCGGCGCTCGCCTCCGGGACCGCGGCCGGCGAGGAGCTGGCCGCTCTCTACTCCCGTCCCGTGCTCGACGGTCCGGCGGTGCGGGCCGCGGCGGACGCGGTCGAGCGGGCGGGCGGCCGGGACTGGGCGCAGGCCCAGGCCGCCGACCGGATGGCCCGGGCCGTGCAGCAGCTGGCCCGTGCGGTGCCGGATCTGTCGGCGGCCGGGGATCTGCTGGCCCTGGCGGAGTTCGTCACCCGCCGGACGCGGTGAGCGGCGGCCGGTCCTCCGGCACGATCCAGCCTGACGACCGTCCCGATCAGGTCGTCGGGCTCCCGGCCGACGTGCAGGCGGGCCACCGTGCGGTGGCCGGGGAGGAGCCCGGTCAGCGTGAGGTGGAGGGGCCGGACCCGCTCGGCGTCGCCCGGCATCCCCGCGCCCGGGTGGACGCGGATGTCCGGCGTCCCGGGCCGGGCGCGGAACCGTGATGAGCCGGGCGCGCGGCCCCGGCCCTGGGGAGTGTCCGGACAGTATCGGCGTCCGCCGTGGGCCGTCATGACCCGGGCGAGGCTCTACGGACACGACCCGGTGCTCCGGCGGGCGTACACCAGGAAGCGGTGACAAGGGGGGCGCCCTACCCTGGAGGTATGGGCACGGAGGGACGTCACACCGGTCACGATTCACAAGCCGAGCCGGTCTGCCCGGCCTGCGGACGGTCCGTCGGTACGGTCGCCAGACGGCACAAGGTCCTGGGGGCCTGGGTGCCGCTCTGGGAGGCGCGGCCGTGCCCCTACTCGGACTGCTCGCTCTTCGGGCGCAAGGCGGACGGCTCCCTGCCGCCCGAGGCCGAGCGGGAGGACGCCGATGGCGCCGGCCGGCCGCAGGGCGCCGGGACGCCCTCCGGGCGGCGCGGCCCCGGCGATGACGACGACGGGCCGGGCGGCACGGAAGCCACTACCACGCAGGTCACCGGCAAGAACGGCGAGACCGGGAGAAGTCCGGCCCCTGGGTGACCGGCCGCGCGGCGGAGCCGGTCATACCGCTACAGTCCGCGCATGTCATCGGAGTCGACAGAAGTCTGGACCGGTTGGTACCGGGACCGCGGCGGCGCGGAAGCGATCGTCATCACGGTGGACGGCCGTCAGGTGTCCACCCGCATCAGGGGTGTCTCGTACACGGGCGAGAGCTTCGGCGCGCTGCGCGCGGCCGACGGGAGCGGCGAGGCGCTCACCGGGTGCGTCCTGGAATGGGACCTCCCCCTCCCCGTGGTCCTCGACGGGGCCACCGAACAGGCCACCCTCGGCTGCCTGCTGACCCTGGGGGAACGCGTGGACCTCAGCCTGACCCTGCACCACGGCGGCGCCGCCTACGAATCCGGCATCGCGGGCGGTGACTTCGAGGAGGCTCTGGACCGGGTCAGGCGCCAGCTGCCCGAGGGGGCCGCGTTCGGCCGCCGTCCGCTGCAGGCCGCCTGACCGGGCCCCACGGCCCGTCCCGACGGCCGCCCGCCGGTCCACCCGCCGGGCAGCCACAGGGGAGGGCCACCGACGGCGGCTCTGCCGTCGGTGGCCCTCGGGTGCGTCATGCGAGCGGTTCGGTGCCGCCGGTGTGAGCCGGGAGGATCAGGGGGTCTTGAACGCCGACGCCAGGCCGTAGCGCCACAGCTGGTCGACGCGGGCGCGTTCCTGGGAGTTCGGCTGCGCGTTCTGGCACGAGGTGCCGGGGCCGCCGCCGGACATCAGCTCGCTGCACGGACCGGAGTAGTGGTCCGGCAGGCCGAGGACGTGTCCCGTCTCATGGGCGGTGACACGGGTGGAGTTGTACTGCTGGTTCTGGCGGTAGTCGAGGAAGATGTAGCCGCTGCCGTGGCCGTCCGTGCTGGCGTACGAGCCGCGTGAGTCGTTGCCCTCGTAGTAGCGGAAGTCGGGGTTGCTGCCCTCCACCAGCCGGACGTTGACCACGGAGCTGTTCCATATCTGGGTGCTCCGGGCGATCTGGGTCCGGAACGAGGGAGCGTTGGCGGCGCTGTACACGACGGTGACGGCGGCCGCGCCCGGGGCGGCGGCCCGCTTCTTGGCCACCGACTTCACGACGGCGTCGAAGAACGCCTTGTTGGCCTTGGCGTCCTCGGCGGACCCCGCGTAGGCCGCGTACCCGGCCGGGGCCGCGGCGGCGGGAGCGGCGAGCGTGGTGGCGGAGGCGGTGGGGGCGGCTCCGAGTGCGGCGGCGAGGCCGAGACCGAGGGTCGCGGCGAGTGAGGCGGTGAGGACCTTGGGGTGTCTCATGGGGGGGGCTCCTCCTGGTCGGTTGGGGAGAGTGTCGGGGGAGCCGGGGCCGCCGCGGATGATGGCAGCCCCCGATAGCCCGAACACATCACCCCCCGTGCCATGAGCCCCAACCACCCTTGCACATAAGCGAATTGCTGTGACACGGGTGTCTGGTGCGACTCGGGACGCCGTCCTACTCTCGGGGCATGGAGCTGGAGGTGAGGCATCTGCGCGTGCTCTGCGCCATCGCGGACACCGGGAGCCTGCACAAGGCGGCGCGTCAACTGGGTATGAGCCAGCCCTCGTTGACCACCCAGCTGCGCCGGATCGAGAACGCCCTGGGGGCCGAGCTCTTCTCCCGGGGCCGCACCGGCTGCCGGCCCACGCCCCTGGGCCGGTCCGTCCTGAGCAGGGCCCGCCCCCTGGTCGACCAGATGGCCGCGCTGATCAGTGAGACCAGGGCGGCGGCGGCCCGCGCCGACGGACCGCTGTTACGGGTCGGGTCGACCGCCAGCCGGGCACTCCCGGGCTGGCTGCGCCGGCTGCGCCAGGGGAGCCCCGGGACCGACATCGCGCTCCACATGGACGTCTCCGCCAACGCCCTGCTGCGCGCGGTCGCGGCCGGCCAGCTGGACGTCGCCTTCGTGCACGAGGTGGAGGGGTGCCCGCTGCGGGTGCCGGAGGGCCTCCAGGCTCGGGTCCTCATCGAACGGGAGCCCCAGTTCGTCTCGATGGCCCGTGACCACCCGGCGGCCGGGCGAGCGGTGGTGGAGCTGGCCGACCTCGCCCAGGACCGGTGGATGGTCGATCCGACCGTGGACGGCGAATGGGACGGCCTGCGCCGGGTGCTGCACGAGGCCGGCATCGACCCGCCGCTGCTGCACGGGGACTACCACACGGCGGCCTCCCTCATCGTCCTCGGTGAGGCCGTGGCGCCCTGTCAGCCCACGTCGGGCCCGCGGGAGGACATGGCGATCCGCCCGCTGCGGGACGACCCGCTGGGCGTCCGTCTGCTGCTGTACGCCCGCCCCGGGCTTCCGCTGGACCCGCTGTACGCGGACCTCGCGGCGGCCTACCGGGAGGCGGCGCTGCGGGCTGCCCCGTACCGGCGGTGGCTGCGGCGGCACGGGATGTCCGCGGGGCCCTGCGTGATGACGGCCTGACGCGCTGACGGCGAGATGGCCGGACGGCCCGATGACCGGACGGCTTGACGGAACGCGGCGGCGGGGCGGCCTGACGGTCCGCCGGGTCGGTGGCCGTGGCCGCGCGCCGAAGGGGCCCGCCCGGGGTCGCCGGGCGGGCCCCTTCGGGCCGTACGCGGAAGGAGGAAGGTCAGGCCTTCTTCGTCTCCCAGAAAATGCGGTCGATCTCGGCGATGAGCTCGAGAGCCTTCTCGCCCGTCTTCGGGTCCGTCGACGCCTTGGCGGCCGAGAGGGCCTTCAGGGTGTCGTTGATGAGCTGGTGCAGCTCCGGGTACTTCTCGAAGTGCGGGGGCTTGAAGTAGTCGCTCCACAGCACCGAGACGTGGTGCTTGGCGAGCTCCGCGCGCTGCTCCTTGATGACCGTGGCGCGGGCGCGGAAGTGCGCGTCCTCGTTGGCCTGGTACTTCTCCTGAACGGCCTTGACCGACTCGGCCTCGATCCGGGCCTGGGCCGGGTCGTAGACACCGCAGGGGAGGTCGCAGTGGGCGCTGACCTTCACCTTGGGGGCAAACAGGCGGGAAAGCATGCAGCTGTCCTTCCTCGTGATCGTCTTCTCAGGTGGGAGATTACTCCCCGAGAAGCCTGTTTTCGCGAGCGCCCCCTGGGGCTTAGGACAAAAGTCCAGGGTCACCATGGGTCTCGTGTACGAGTGGACGATCGGACCGGGAGGTGCCGGATGACGGAAACGGGGCGGGAGCCGGGGAGGGGGTCGGGCCCCCTGTTCGGGATCGCCGAGGTGACGGGGGTGTCCATGGTGCCCACGCTGCTCCACGGCGACCGGCTGCTGGTGCACTACGGCGCCTTGCCGCGCCCCGGGAGCGTGGCCGTGCTGCGCCACCCGCTCCAGCAGGACCTGCTCATCGTGAAGCGTCTGATCGAGCGACGGGACGCGGGCTGGTGGGTACTCGGCGACAACCCCGGCGCCGAGGGCGACAGCCGGGTCTTCGGGGTCGTACCCGCCGAGATGGTGCTCGGCCGGGTGAGGGCGCGCTACCGCCCGGTGACGCCCGGTCGCCGGCGTTCGCCTGCCGTGCTGCTCGCGTGGCTGTTCTCGGCGGTCAGGCCGGTGGCCTCGACCCGGTCGTCCCGGTCCGCGGCGTCCTCGCGGTCGGACCGTTCGGCCTCCAGGCGCTTGCGGGCCCGGTAGGCGGCGACGTTGGCCCGGGTCGCGCAGCGGTCCGAGCAGTAGCGGCGCGAGCGGTTGGTCGAGGTGTCGAGATAGGCGTTGCGGCACGGCCCGGCCTGGCACAGGCCGAGCCGGTCGGCGCCGAACTCCGTCAGGTGGAAGGCGAGACCCATCGCGGCGATCGCCGCGTAGCCCGCCGTCGCGTTCGACGGGTGGTCGGCGAGATGCATGTGCCAGCGCGGCCGACCCTCGTCGTCGAGGTAGTCGTGCCCGGAGATCTGCGGGCTCACCGGGAACTCCAGGAGCAGGGAGTTCAGCAGGTCCACGGCCTGGGTGTGGTCGCCCTCGTCGGCCGCGGTGAAGACCGCCCGCAGCCGGGCGCGCACCGAGCGGAAGCGCGTCACGTCCGCGTCCGTGGTCCGCCGGGCCATCTGCGACGCCGCGCCGAACAGCTCGCGGACCGCCTCGACGGAGGTGAGCGCGTCCTTGCCGCGAGCCGGCTCCTCGGTGTTGACCAGACGCACGGCGTAATCCGAGTAATAGGCCAGTTCCACTTGTAGTCCTTACTCCGGCGTTCTAGGGTCGGTGGCGCAGGGGGTAACAGCTGTTTCCCCTTCGAGGGTATTACGAAGAGGGTGAGGTTCGGCGATGACGGACGCGGCGACGACCGGAACCGACTGGGCGGCCTGGCAGCGGAGCTGGGACCGTCAGCAGGAGTGGTACATGCCGGACCGCGAGGAGCGGTTTCGCGTGATGCTCGACATGGTCGAGGCCGTGGTGGGACCGGAGCCCCGCGTCCTGGACCTGGCGTGCGGTACAGGGAGTATCACGGACAGGCTCCTCAAGAGGTTCCCGAAGGCGGTCGCCACCGGCGTCGACCTCGACCCCGCGCTGCTCGCCATCGCCGAGGGGTACTTCGCCGGCGAGGAGCGCGCCACCTTCGTCACCGCCGACCTCAAGGACCCGGACTGGGTGACGCGGCTCCCGTACGACGCGTACGACGCCGTGCTCACCGCCACGGCGCTGCACTGGCTGCACACCGGGCCGCTCACCACGCTCTACGGGCAGCTCGCCGGTCTCGTCCGCGACGGCGGCGTCTTCATGAACGCCGACCACATGATCGACGAGACCACACCGCGCATCAACGCCGCCGAGCGAGCCCACCGTCACGCCGTCATGGACCGCGCCAGGGCCGAGGGCGCCCTCGACTGGGCGCAGTGGTGGGCGCTGGCCGCCGCGGACCCCGTCCTCGCCGGACCCACCGCGCGCCGTTTCGAGATCTACGGCGAGCACGCCGACGGCGACACGCCCTCCGCCCGCCGTCACGCCGAGATCCTGCGCGCCGCCGGCTTCGCCGAGGCCCGGCCGGTCTGGGCCTCGCCCTCCGACACCCTCGTCCTCGCGGTGCGGTAGGCCGCCCGCGCGGGAGCAGGCCCGGACGTACGGGAAGGGGCGGTACGGGCATCCGTACCGCCCCTTCCCGTCGTACCGCCTACAGCACCTTGGACAGGAACGCCTTCGTCCGGTCGTGCTGCGGGTTGCCCAGAACCTCGCGCGGGTGGCCGGACTCGACCACGACGCCGCCGTCCATGAAGACGAGCGAGTCGCCCACCTCGCGGGCGAAGCCCATCTCGTGGGTGACGACGACCATCGTCATGCCCGACTCGGCGAGGTCGCGCATGACGTCCAGGACGTCACCCACCAGCTCCGGGTCGAGCGCCGAGGTCGGCTCGTCGAAGAGCATCAGCTTCGGCTCCATCGCCAGCGCGCGGGCGATGGCGACGCGCTGCTGCTGGCCGCCGGAGAGCTGCGCGGGGTAGCTCCCGGCCTTGTCGGCCAGGCCGACGCGGTCGAGCAGGCGCTCGGCCCGCTCGCGGGCCACCGCCCTCGACTCGCCCTTCACCTGGATCGGCGCCTCCATGACATTGCCCAGGGCCGTCATGTGCGGGAACAGGTTGAAGCGCTGGAAGACCATGCCGATGTCACGGCGCTGGGCGGCGACCTCGCTGTCCTTCAGCTCGTAGAGCTTGTCGCCCTTCTGGCGGTACCCCACCAGCTCGCCGTCGACGTACAGCCGACCCGAGTTGATCTTCTCCAGGTGGTTGATGCACCGCAGGAAGGTGGACTTGCCGGACCCGGACGGGCCGATCAGGCAGAACACCTCGCCGTTGTTCACCTCGAGGTCGATGCCCTTGAGGATGTGGGCGGCACCGTAGGACTTGTGGACGCCCTCGGCCTTCACCATTGCCGTCATGTGTTTCACCGCCGCCAGTTGGAGAGGGAGACCAGGTTCGCCTTGACCTTCTGCCACGGCGTGGGCGGCAGGGAGCGCAGCGAACCGCGCGCGTAGTGCCGCTCCAGGTAGAACTGGCCCACGCTGAACACCGAGGTCAGGATCAGGTACCAGATCGAGGCGACGAAGAACATCTCCATCACCGCGAACGAGGTCGACGCGATGTCCTGCGAGGCGCGGAGCAGGTCCGGGTACTGCACGGCCACGACCAGCGACGAGGTCTTCAGCATGTTGATGAACTCGTTGCCGGTCGGCGGGATGATCACCCGCATCGACTGCGGGAGCACCACGCGCCGCATGGTCTTGGCCTGGCTCATGCCCAGCGCGTGCGACGCCTCCGTCTGGCCCTCGTCGACCGACTGGATGCCGGCCCGGACGATCTCCGCCATGTACGCGCCCTCGTTGAGGCCGAGACCCAGCAGGGCGGCCAGGAAGGGGGTCATGACATCGGTCATCTCGTCCTTGTAGAACCCGATGTTGAAGATCGGGAAGATCAGGGCGAGGTTGAACCAGATCAGCAGCTGCACATAGACCGGCGTGCCGCGGAAGACCCAGATGTAGAGCCAGGCGACGGTGCTGGTCACGGGGTTCTTCGAGAGCCGCATGACGGCGAAGAGGACACCCAGCACCAGGCCCAGCGCCATCGAGGCGACGCTGATGAGGATCGTGTTCCCCAGGCCCTCCAGGATGCTGGGGTCGAACAGCTTCTCCGGCACCGTCGCCCAGCGCACGTCGCCCTGCGAGAAGGCGAACGCGAGCAGGACGAGCAGGGCGACGACCACGACGCCGGCGACCCAGCGGCCGTAGTGGCGGACCGGAATGGCCTTGATGGCCTCCGGGGGGATCCCGCCCGGGGCGGGAGACGCCCCGGCGGGAACCTTGTCGAGCTTGTCAGTCACAGCGACTGCCCTTCAGTGGTGCGTGGGGGTCAGGAGCCGCCGTTGATCTTGGCTGCGGGGATGGCGCCGTCACCGGCGTTCCACTTGTCGAGGGCGGCCTTGTACGTGCCGTCCTTGATGATGGCGTCAAGGGCTTCCTTCAGGGCGTCGCGCAGCTGCGTGTTCTTCTTGTCGACCGCGATGCCGAAGAGGCCGGCGTCCGTCTTGTTGGCGATGGCCTCGAAGTCGTTGCCGCCGCCCGCGGTCTGCGCGATGTACGCGGCGACCGGGGAGTCGTTCAGGTCGGCGACGGCGCCGCCCGCCTTGACACGGGTCTGGGCCTCGGCGTCGGTCGGGAAGGACTCGAAGGTGAGGGCGGGCTTGCCGTCCTTCTTGCACTTCTCGGCCAGGTCCTTGGCGGCCTGCTCGTAGGTCGTCCCGCGCTGCACGGCCAGCTTCTTGCCGCACAGGTCGTCGAGCGACTTGATGTTCTCCGGGTTGCCCTTCTTCACCAGGATGCCGGTGGAGGCGGTGAAGTAGTCGACGAAGTCGACACCGGTACCGGTCTTCTGGCCCTTGTCGTCCAGGCCCTCCTGGCGGGCCTTGGTGTCGGTCATCGAGGACATCACGATGTCCGTACGACCGGTCGGCAGGGCCGTGAGCAGGGTGTCGAAGGTGCCGCTGGTGAATTCGAACTTCACGCCGAGCTGCTTCGAGAGCGCCGCGGCGATGTCGGGGTCGACGCCGACGATCTCCGCGCCCTTCTTGAACTCCATCGGGGCGTAGGTGGCGTCCGTGCCGACCTTGATGACGCCGGCCTTCTGGATGTCGGCGGGCAGCTTCGCGAAGAGAGGAGCCTTGGAGGCGCCACCGGTGGCGCTGGCCTCCGGGGTCTTCGCGCCCTCGGTCTGGTCTCCACAGGCGGTCAGCAGCATGGAGCCGGCGACCGCGATGGCGGCGACCGCGGCAAGACGGGAGGTACGGGTCTTGGCGGCGGTCGTACAGCGCGTGGAGCGTGCGGTCATGGTCGGGTTCCTCCGGCGTGTGAGGGAGTTGCCATAGGCCGCGCACGCACCTTCGGGTGTCGCGACCTCGTGTGATTACGGCATCTTGCCATTCGGACCGCCCCAAACAGGCGGCCCCGCATGTCAAAATCGGATAACGGGTGACCCCCGAACCCGGACGGGCCGGTCCGACAGGGCCGGACCTTCTCCGGGGATACGTGTGGCAGACCGGAAAATCTCCGGTTGATCTCGCCATTCGGACGACACGAAGCGCGCGATTGAGCGCCCTCGGGTATCAGTCAGGACATTGGGTGATGTGTCCACCCAACACAAGGTGACGATACGGCCGTATGAGTCGCATCACCGCTCCAATTTGGACTCGTCCGCGGTGCCGTCTGTCCGGTAAGAAGGATCCTTACACCCCTCATCCGGGGCTCAGGGCGCGTTGTGCGGCGCGCCCGCGCGGCTGCCAGACACGGTGGCCGCGGGACCCGCCCACCCCTCCTCAACCAGGAGCGGCCACCCTCAAATGATGAAGACTTAAGGGGTCAACCCAATGGCAGCGGAGATCGTCAACCCTCGCAGCGACAGTCCGGAAGGGGCTCAGGACGAGCCGTTCGATCCGGCTTTCGCGCTGCACCGCGGCGGCAAGATGGCCATCTCGGCCACCGTGCCGCTCCGGGACAAGGACGACCTGTCCCTCGCGTACACGCCCGGAGTCGCCAAGGTGTGCACCGCGATTGCCGAGCAGCCGGAGCTGGTCCACGACTACACCTGGAAGTCGCAGGTCGTCGCGGTCGTGACCGACGGAACGGCAGTGCTCGGACTCGGCGACATCGGCCCGGAAGCATCGCTTCCGGTCATGGAGGGGAAAGCCATCCTCTTCAAGCAGTTCGGAGGCGTGGACGCGGTGCCGATCGCGCTCGCCACCACCGACACCGACGAGATCGTGGAGACCGTCGTCCGGCTCGCCCCGTCCTTCGGTGGAGTGAACCTGGAGGACATCTCCGCGCCGCGGTGCTTCGAGATCGAGCGCAAGCTCCAGGAGCGCCTGGACATCCCCGTCTTCCACGACGACCAGCACGGCACCGCCGTCGTCACCCTCGCCGCGCTCCGCAACGCCGCGAAGCTGACCGGCCGGACCCTCGGTGACCTGCGCGGAGTCATCTCCGGGGCCGGCGCGGCCGGGGTCGCCATCGCCAAGTTCCTGCTGGAGGCGGGGCTCGGCGACGTGGCCGTCGCGGACCGCAAGGGCGTCGTCAGCCGTGACCGTGACGACCTCACGCCGGTCAAGCGCGAGCTCGCGGAGATCACCAACAAGGCCGGCATCAGCGGCTCCCTGGAGACCGCCCTGGCCGGCGCCGACGTGTTCATCGGCGTCTCCGGCGGTACGGTCCCGGAGGCCGCGGTCGCCTCGATGGCCCCGAACGCCTTCGTGTTCGCCATGGCCAACCCGAACCCGGAGGTCCACCCCGACGTCGCGCACAAGTACGCGGCCGTCGTGGCGACCGGCCGTTCGGACTACCCGAACCAGATCAACAACGTGCTCGCCTTCCCGGGCATCTTCGCGGGCGCCCTGCAGGTCCGGGCCTCCCGGATCACCGAGGGCATGAAGATCGCCGCGGCGAACGCGCTGGCGGACGTGGTCGGCGAGCAGCTCGCCGCCGACTACGTGATCCCGTCGCCGTTCGACGAGCGCGTCGCCCCGGCGGTCACGGCCGCGGTGGCGGCCGCTGCCCGTGCCGAGGGCGTGGCCCGCCGCTGACGCGGCGGTACACACGAGGGGTGTGAGAGGGGTCCCGTTCCTTTCGAGGACGGGGCCCCTTCGTGTGTCCGGGAAGGGCCGGCGGGACGGCCGTGAGGGCTGCCGCCAGGGACATGCGTCACACCGGGGCGAGGTTCCGTCACGGAGCCGCTGACCCTACGCTCAAGGTCATGTTCGCTGCCTACGCCGCCCGCATCGACCGCGACCAGCCCCTGAACGGACTCGAGCTCGGCGAACGTCCCGAGCCCCAGGCCCGCCCCGGCTGGACCACCGTCACCGTGAAAGCCGCCTCGCTCAACCACCACGACCTCTGGTCGTTGCGAGGGGTGGGGCTCCCCGAGGAGAAGCTGCCGATGATCCTCGGCTGCGACGCGGCGGGCATCGACGAGCACGGCAACGAAGTGGTCCTGCACTCGGTGATCGGCCAGACCGGTCACGGCGTCGGGCCGGACGAGCCCCGCTCGATCCTGACCGAGCGCTACCAGGGCACCTTCGCCGAACGGGTCACCGTCCCCGCCTGGAACGTGCTGCCCAAGCCCGCGGAGCTCTCCTTCGAGGAGGCCGCCTGCCTGCCGACCGCCTGGCTCACCGCGTACCGCATGCTCTTCACCAACGCCGGGGTGCGGCCCGGCGACTCGGTCCTCGTGCAGGGCGCGGGCGGCGGGGTCGCCACCGCCGCGATCGTCCTCGGCAAGGCCGCCGGCCTGCGGGTCTTCGCCACCAGCCGCGACGAGGCCAAGCGCAAGCGGGCCGTCGAGCTCGGCGCCCTGGAGGCGTACGAGCCGGGCGCGCGGCTGCCCAAGCGGGTGGACGCGGTCATCGAGACCGTCGGCGCGGCCACCTGGTCGCACTCGGTCAAGTCGCTGAAGCCCGGCGGCACCCTCGTGATCTCGGGCGCGACGAGCGGCGACCGGCCGGCGCACGCCGAGCTGACGCGGATCTTCTTCCTGGAGCTCAAGGTCGTCGGCTCGACCATGGGCTCCAAGGACGAGCTGGAGGACCTGCTGTCCTTCTGCGCGGCCACGGGCGTGCGCCCGGTGATCGACGACGTGCTGCCGCTGGACCGGGCCCGCGAGGGCTTCGAGAAGATGGCCTCGGGCGATCTCTTCGGGAAGATCGTCCTGACCGCCTCGTGACGTGCCGCCGGACCGACGGCGCCGGACCTTCCGTACGCCGGGGCCGACGGACGGAGCCGCCCGCGCGGCTCGCCCGTCGGCTCCGGTCGTCCCCCGTCGCTCCGGCCGTCGGCTCCCGCCGTCGTCCCGGCCGCCTCCGGCGTCTCCTCAGCCCGTCTTCGAGTCCTTGCGGTCGGGGTGGAGCAGTGAGGTGATGCGCTCCGCCGCCGCCGAGAGGTGGCCCCGGGCCTGCGCCAGCTGGTCCGGACTCACCCCGTGGTCCCGTGCCGCGTCGCGGACGTCGTCGCGGAAGCGGTCGAGGAGCCGGTCCAGATCGCGGGCGGGGTCGCCGGTGGGCGTGTGGTCCTTCGCCCACTCCGAGGCGGCCCGCTCCGGGGCCTCGGGCTTCTGCGCCGCGGCCTTCTGGTGCGTCCCCGTCACGAGGCCGCCGAGCTGGGCCGTGATGTCCGAGAGGCCCTCCCAGACGCCTGTCGGCCAGTCGCCGCGGGCGAACCGGTCCTGGACCTGCTCCTGCACCTGCCGGGCGATGCGCTGGAACTCCTTCGCCTCGCGGCGGGCGGACTGCGCCTCCTCGCGGGCCTGGCGGGTCTGCTCCTTCCACTCCTGCGCGGCGCGGCGCAGCTCCTCCTTGGCGTCGGCGAACGAGGAGTCCCGGCGCCGGGACTCGCTCGCCGCCGCGCGCATCTCGCTGCGCAGCTTGCCGGCCGCCCCGCGCACGTCGTCCCGGATCTCGGCGGCGAGTTCGGAGACCGACTCGCGGATCTCCCGCTCCAGGTCGGTCAGTTCGCCGCCGCGGCCGGCCAGCTCGGCCCGGCCCGCGTCGGTGATCGAATAGACCTTGCGGCCCCCTTCGGTGGCGTGCGTGACGAGACCCTCGGCCTCCAGCTTGGCCAGGCGCGGATAGACCGTGCCCGCCGAGGGGGCGTACAGGCCCTGGAAGCGCTCCTCGAGGAGCCTGATCACTTCGTAGCCGTGGCGGGGGGCCTCGTCCAGGAGCTTGAGCAGATAGAGGCGCAGTCGGCCGTGGGCGAAGACGGGCGGCATGTCAGAGCACCTTTCCGGAGGGCGCGGACGCGGAGGGGGGAGCGGCGTCCACGTCGTCGGACGCGACCGGGTCCGGGCGGCGCAGCAGGGCGATCGAGCCGGAGACCGTCGTCGCCTTGACCGTGCCCCGGCCGGCTCCGAGGGTGCCGGTGATGCTCTTGGCGCCCCACTGGCCGCCGATCCGCAGATCGTCGAAGCCGCTGGAGACCGCGCCGCTCGTCGTGCTCGCCTCCACCTCGGCGTCCGCCGGGTGGGGGAGCCGGATGGCGATCTCGCCGGAGACGCTGGCCAGCCGGATGTCGGCGGGCGGGGCGGCCGGATCGGTGACGTCGAGGTCGAGGACCATGTCCCCGCTGACCGTCTCGGCCTTCACGGAGGCGCCCGCCCCCTCGATGACGGTCACGTCACCGGTCACCGAGTTGATCCGCAGGGCGCCCGTGACCGACTGCGTCTCCAGGCTGCCGGAGACGCTCTCCGCCTGGACCGGTCCGGAGAGGCCGACGAGCGTGGTGTCCCCCGTGACACCGCGGATGTCCGTACGGCCGCGGATGCCGGAGACCACCGCGCCGGCGCCGATCACGCCCACCTCGACGTCCACCCCCGCCGGGACGGCGACGGAGACGACGGCCCTACGGCGCATGCCCTGGCGGTCGAACCACTTGAGGAAGCCCTTCCAGTGCAGGTCCTCATAGCTGACGGTCAGGGTCGAGCCGTCCTGGGTCACGATCAGGGGCGGTCCCTCGATCTCGGAGATCTCCAGGCGCGCGGAGGCCTCGTCGGTGCCGACGACGTTCACCGTGCCGTTGACGACGCGCACCCGGAGCCGGGTCACGGGGCCGGGCAGTGTGAGTTTCCTGGGCTCGGCGACGGACCACTCTGTCATGGTGCTGACCTCCCGTATCGATGACGCGGTGCGCGACCCGCGAAGCCCGGTGCGCGGTCGTGTCGCGGTGACGCGGGACGCAACATATCGCGTCTCTGAGAAGACACGATATATCGCGGTCGGCGGAAGTCAACCCCGCCGAGGGGCGGGCGGGGTCCTCCGGCTCGCCCTCGCGCCCCCGCAATACCCCGTACAGGGACAAATTGACCTAGCGTATGGGCCATGAACGCGACATCCGGCGCACGCCCCGTCGGGGCCCTGCTGCTCTGCCGTGCCGAGCCGGCGGCGGTCCGCCCACCGGCCCAGCTGCTGCGGGAGGAGCTGCTCCTCTCCCCGGCCGGGAGCGACTGGAGCGTGATCGTCCCCGAGGGGAAGCCGTGGCTCCACGGCGGCGAACCCGTGGACCGGGTCGTCACCGGCTGGGCCACCGCACTGGCCGTCTCCGCCGCCACCTGGCCCGTCCTGGCGCTCTGGTGGGACGCGGACCGGGCCGGATTCACCCTGGCCACGGGGTTCCGCCGCACCGTCGGCTACACCTGGCTGGCCGCGGGCACCCCGGTCGGCGAGGACGAGGCCATGCGCACCTTCGCGGCCCGCCTCGCCCTCGACCCCGTCCTGGACGTCCAGGACCTGGAGCCGCTCACCGAGCCCGACAAGGACGCCGACGCGCACAGCAGGCTCATCGGCCTGACCGCCGTTCTCGCGCGTGTGGGACTCGATCTGCCGACCGGGCTGACCCCCGGCGAGAGCGCCGACCGGCTCCGCTCGGTCGCCCTCGCCCACGGGGCCGAGGAGCTGGAGTGGTCCGGCTGGCGCGAAGCCGTACGGGCGGAACTCGCCGCGGTGGAGGACGGCCGTCTCGGTCCGTACCTGCGCGGGCCCCGGGCCCGCCTGCTCGGCGCGGCACAGCTGGGGGCGGGTCTGCCGCTCCTCGCCTGGGGCCTCTCCCGCCGCAGTGGCGGCTGGGCGGCGGCGGGGGCGGTGCTCGTCGCGCACGGCGGTCTCGGTCTCGTCTACGACCGGATCCGCGGAGCCTGAGGCGCGGGGACCCCGGGACGTCCCGGTCCCGCCCCGCCCCGGTCCCGCCCCGCCCCGCGCGTCCGCCCCGGTCCCGCGCGTCCGTCATCCCCCCGCGTGGCAGGCGGTCCTACTCGTCGTCCTCGTCCTCGTCGTCCAGACGCGCGAGCCAGGTCGCCAGGCGCTCGACCGGCACCTCGAAGTCGGGGTTGAGGTCCACGAACGTACGCAGCTGCTCGGCGAGCCACTCGAAGGAGACCTCCTCCTCGCCGCGCCGCTTCTCCAGTTCCTCGATGCCACGGTCAGTGAAGTACATGCGATCAGGATAGGCCGTGTGTTCCACGGCCCCTCGCGCTCGTCAGCGGCACGGATTAGCCTTCTTCATCATCGTTCCGGGGAGCGGGGGGCCACTGTGACGCATGGGATCGCTCGGATACGGCTGGACGACGGGACGCCCGTCTGGGCCCGCGTCAGCGGCGCGGAGGAACTCGACCGGGGAGACGGCTACCAGGACACCGGGATAGGCGACCGGGTCGTCTCGATGGCCGGCGGACTCACGGACGTCGTGCGCGGGGTGGTCGGCTCCCTGCGGGCCGGGCTCGACCCGCAGGCGCCGGTGGAGGTCGCCGTCAGCTTCGGCATCGAGCTGTCGGCCCAGGCGGGCAAGGTGATCGGCGTCCTCGCGGACGGCGGCGGGACGGCGTCGGTGTCCGTCTCCCTCACCTGGACCGAACCGGGCCCGGCCCCCGCCCCGGCCGAGGCCCCCGCCCCGGGCCAGGCGCCCCCCGCGCCCGACACCGGCCCGCCTCCCCGCCCGGCGGCCGATGGCGCCGTATGAGCGCCCTCGACGCTCTCGTGCGCTCCGCCCTGGTGCGCATCTCCGACCCCGCCGATGGGTATGAGCGGCGCAGCGACCGGTACTGGGGCTCCGGCTTCTTCATCGCCCCGGGCTGGGTCCTGACCTGCGCCCACGTCGTGGCCAAGGGGGGAAGCGCCGTGTGGAGACACGAGCGGGCCGTCGGCATCACCGGGCAGGGCGTGACCGCCACCGGCCGCGTCGTCCTCGCCAAGCCGCGCCCCGAGCGGCCCGAGCAGCCGCCGGACCGCTGGGACTTCCCCGACATCGCGCTCGTCCACGTCCCCGACGCCCTGGACGTCTCCTGCGTCCGGCTCAGCGAACGCCCGCCGGTGATCACCCGGCCGATCCCGGTGAGCCTGCACGGCTGGTCCCTCCAGACCGGGAGGGCCGGGGTCCGCCATGCCGTGGGCGAGGCCCACGCCGTCGACGGCGCAGCGCTCCTGCTGCGCTGGACGCTGCCCGTGGAAGGCTGCTCCGGCGGGCCGGTGGTCGACCTCGGCAGGGGAGCCGTCATCGGCCTCAACAAGGGGCGGGGCAGGGACGAGGGCGCCGCCGTCCCCCTCACCGCCCTGCGCGAGCTGCACGACGTGCCCGGCGGCGAGATCCTCCACGAGGTCATGCGCGACCACGACCGGCACCACCTCGGCCGGTACCGCTCGCTCTCCGGCGACCCCGACTGGACCAGGGAGCAGATCCGGCTGCGACCGCCCACCACCCAGGGCGTCGGCCCCGGGCGCCGCATCCACCTCTACGGTCGCCTGGCCGAACTGCCGCCCCCCACCGGGCCGGGCGAGGTGATGACGCTCGTCGACGAGGTCAAGCGCCGTGTCCTGCACGACGACTTCCGGTCCGTCCTCGAAGCCGACCCGCGCACCTGGCGCGAGGGCGTGGGCCTCCTCCACGAACTGCGCGACCCGGTGCGGGAGGCGATCCAGGACCTCGGCCTCAACGCCGTGTTCCTCTACGCCGCGCTGGTCGCCCGCCACGTCACCGACCTGCACGGCGACGGCCCCGCCGTGCGGCACCTGACCCGCTGGATCACCGACGAGGCCGTGGAGGCCCACCCCGCGATCCGGCAGGAGATCGCCCAGCTCCTCACCCCCGGCCGCCCGGCCGCCACCGCCACCGTGCGGGAGCCCCGGGCACGCGCCGACGTCCTGGTGGAGATCGACACCCCCCACTACGGCACCCGTTTCCCGTGGCGGGTCAAGCTGCTCTTCGACGGACACACCGTCAGCCCGCTGCACGGCGACGACCGGGGCGTGGAGCGCGAGCGGCTGCCCGAGACCCTGCGGGCGCCCCTCACCGACGCGCTGCGCCGGGGCGACAGCGGCGAACACCTGGCCGCCGTCGAGGCGGTGCTGCCCCGCGAGCTGTTCGACCTGCCCGTCGACAGCTGGCGGCCCTCCTCGGACGACGAACTCGTCGACGAGTTCTCCCTGACGCTCGGCCAGCGCCGCATCGTCGTCATCCGTGACGCCGCCCGCCGCCTCCGGCCCCCGTCGCACGAGTGGCTGACCCGCTGGAGGACCGCCGAGCACGGGCCGCTGCGGGCCGTGCCGCTGCGCGCCGAAGTCGTCGGCGACGGGGCGCGCGAGCATGACGCGCACTCCGCGCGCCTGCGGCGTGAGACCCCCAGGGAGGCGTACGCCCGGCTCTCCGACGCGGCGGACGGCGCCGTTCCGGTCTACTGCGGCCGGGTGGGCGGCGGCGACGGCCTCAAGGCCATGGCCGCCGCGCTGGCCGCCGGTCACCCCCTCGCCCTGTGGCGCACCGGACCGCACGCCCACACCGACTGCGGCGCGTTCCACGAGCAGGCCGGCCGGCTGCTCAGGGAGGCGGGCAAGGGGGAGGGACTGCACCGGCCCGTCCGTACGCTGCGGATCAGGGCGGGGGACGAGGAGGCCGATCCGTGCGACCGGTCCGCCTACGCCTGGGCCGAGAACCTCGCCGTCCTCTACGACCCGCCCGACCGGCCCCCGCACGACCCTCCGCTCCAGGGCCCGGCGATGCTCGGCGAGGACGCCCCATGACGGCCCGGCGGGGCCGGACACCGGGAGAATTGGTCCGGTTTGAGCATCGGCAGCTCCGCCGGCCGAGCGGTACCTTCGACGGGCCCGGCCACCACACCACAGCCAGGAGGAGCCCAGCGTGAGCGATTGGCGGATCTACCGTGGTGCCGGCCATCCGCACGACGAGATACGGCGGTTACCTCCCCCGCCGCCGTGGCGCGACTTCACCGCCGCCCGCGACGACACCGGCCCCGACGGCGCCGCACCGGACGACACCGACCCCACCGTCGACCCCGGCTCCGACCGACGCCTGGGAGTGCGCCGCCGGCTCGTCCAGAACCACCACCCCCGCCCGGCCGAGACCGACGCGGTCAACGCCGCGCTCTACCTGCGCAGACCGCTCCTGGTCACCGGGAACCCCGGCACCGGCAAGTCCACCCTCGCCCATGCCGTCGCCCACGAACTGGGGCTCGGCCGGGTCCTGCGCTGGCCGATCGTCAGCCGCTCCACCCTCCAGGACGGCCTCTACCGCTACGACGCGATCGGACGCCTCCAGGACGTCCAGCTGGAGCGCGCCCAGGCCGGATCCGCCGTGCCCGCCGCCACCCCGGCCGGCATCGGCTCGTACATCCGGCTCGGACCGCTCGGCACCGCGCTCCTCCCCTCCGAGCAGCCCCGCGTCCTGCTCATCGACGAGCTGGACAAGAGCGACCTCGACCTGCCGAACGACCTGCTCAACGCCCTGGAGGAGGGCGAGTTCGCCATCCCCGAGCTGGAGCGGCTCGCCGACCGCGAACCGGTGGTCGAGGTGCTGACCGACGACGGCCGCAAGGTGCCCGTGCGCGGCGGACGGATCCGCTGCACCACCTTCCCGTTCATCGTGCTCACCTCCAACGGCGAACGCGACTTCCCCGCCGCCCTGCTGCGCCGCTGCATCCGCCTCGAACTGGAACCGCCGGGCGAGGAGCAGCTGGGCGCCATGATCGAGGCCCACCTCGGGGCCCGGGCCGCGGCCGACGAACAGGCCCTGGTCAGCCGCTTCCTGAACCGCGAGCCGGGCGAGGTCATCGCCACCGACCAGCTCCTCAACGCCCTCTACCTCACCCAGCACGCCCCGCGCACCGAGCGGGTGACCAGGGAACGCATCGCGGACATGCTCATGCAGCCGCTCGATCAGCCGAGGTGATGGCCGGATGCACCGGATGCATCTGGAAGAACTCACCCGCAGACTGCGGGCCGGCGGCCACGACCCGACCGCCGAGGAGGTGGCGGACGCCGTCTGGCTGGCCCGGTGGCTGCCCTCCGCACCCCGGGACCCGGAACCCGGCAGCCCCCCGGCCCCCATGGCCGCCCCTCCCCACGGCGAGGGGCGAGAACCGGCCACCGGTACGGCAGCGGAAACCACCTCCGGGACCGGCCCCGCACCGGAACTGGAAGGCGACCGCCCCCGCGAGACCGTCTCCCTCCACACGGACGCGGGAGGCACGGGCCGGGGCGGCACCCCCCTGCGGCCCGGGTCCGCCCTGCCCGTCCGCGCGCCCGGCGCGAACGCCCTGCCCGGTCTCCTCGGACTGCAGAAGGCGCTCCGCCCCCTGCGGCACTACACCCCCTTCCCGCCCCGGCCGGGCGAAGGGCTCCTCGACGAGGAGGCGACCGCCGAGCGCACCGCCGCCTCCGGCATCCTCACCCCCGTCCTGCGCCCCGCCGCCGGCCGCCGCCCCGACATCCAGCTCCTCATGGACACCGGCCCCGCCATGGTCGTCTGGTCCCGGATGGTGGAGGAGCTGCGCCAGGCCTGCCAGCAGTCCGGCGCCTTCCGCGACGTCCAGGTCCACCGCCTGTACGACACCGGCGACGGGCCCCCGCTCGTCACCACCACCTCCGGCTCCGACGGCCGCCCCCGGCTGCGGCCGGCCGACCAGCTGCACGACCCCACCGGCCGGCGCCTGACTCTGATCGTCAGCGACTGCGTGGGCCCGCTCTGGCAACGCGGCGCGGTCCAGCGGCTCATCCACCAGTGGCCCCGCCCGTCCCCCCTCGCCCTCGTGCAGCCGCTGCCGCCGCGCCTGTGGCCGCGCACCGCCCTGCCCGTCGAACCCGGCACGCTGGTACGCCCGTCGGCCCCCGGCGGCCACACCGTCTTCCAGCCGGACGACGAGCCCTGGGAACCCGTCCCCGCCGACAGCCGCGCGGTCCCCGTGCTCACCCCGACCCCGGAGGCCTTCGCGTCCTGGGCGCGCCTGTTCAGCGGTCACGGGCCGGGCGCGGTCCGCGGCTGGGCGGCCCGGATCGACCCCGCGGCGGTACGACGGGACGCCACGGCACCGCCCGCGGCGCCGTCCCGCGGCGTTCCCGCCGACGAACGCCTCCTGAGCGCGTTCCGCGCCGGAGCCTCCCCCGGGGCCCTGCGGCTCGCCGTCCATCTCGCGGCCGCCCCGCTGACCCTCCCCGTCATGCAGCTGGTCCAGCGGGCGATGCTCCCCGACACCGGCCCCATGGAACTGGCCGAGGTCCTGCTGAGCGGGCTCCTGAGGCAACTGCCCGGACCCACCCCGTACCCCTGCTTCACCTACCCTCCCGGCGTCCAGCAGTACCTGCTGGGTTCGCTGGACCGGGGCGCCGCCGCCCTCGTGCTCAAGCACTGCTCGGCGTACGTCGAGCGCCACTTCGGCCAGGGCACGCGCAACTTCCCGGCCTTCGCCGCCGCCCGGCTCGCCGGTCAGGGGCCCGACACCGACACGACCGCCCCGCCGGACGACTCCGAGGAGCACACGGGCCCGACGGGGCCCGTCCCCGAGCTGTTCGCCCGCATCCCCGCGCGCGTGCTCCGCTTCTACCACCCGGATCTCGTCACCCCCGAACCCCTCGCCGAGGCGGAACGCCTGCTCGTCCAGGGGCGCGACCAGTCCGACCCGGCCCTGCTGAGCGCCGCCCGCGAACAGGCCGAGGCAGCGCTCGCCGAGGACGCCGTACGCGCCCGGCTCCTGCTCGGACGGATCCTGTACGCCGAGGCCGAGGCCGCTGCCGTGCGCGGCACCCGGCGGCGGCACGACCTGCTCACGCGCGCCGTGGCGGAACTGGAACGGGCCGCCGGGCTGGCCGTGACCGGCGGCGAGGAGTGGGCCGACGCCCGGCTGGAACTCGCGGTCGCGCACCACGGTCTGTGGCGCCACACGAAGGACGGCGGACACCTGGACGCCGCCCTGGCCGCGCTCGGCGGCGAACCGCGGCACTGGCCGGAGACCCGGCACCCTCTCCTCCGCCTGCGCCGCGGTCGCCTGCTGCTCGCCCGCGGGGACGGTCCCGCCGCCGTCGCCGAACTCACGGCCGCTCTCGACCTGGCCGAGAGCGGGCCCGTCCTGCTGGACCTGGCCGACGCCCTGCACCTCGCGCGCGCCGCCCCGGACCGGATCGCCCCCGTGCTCGAACGCGCCGGGCGGGCCCTCGGCGACAGCGCCGCCCTGCGACTGCGCTGGACGACGGCCAGGGCCCGGCTGTACGACGCCGTCGGGGACGGAGCGGCCGCCGACACGGCCTACGAGGAGGCCATCCAGCTGGCCTCCGCCGACAGCGAGCGGCGCGGCCCGATCCTGCTGGGCTGGGGCGCGTCCCTGATGCGGCGCGCCGCCGCCGGCACCGGCACCGCGCCGGTCGACCGGGCCGAGAGCGTCCTGCGCGAGGCCCTCACCCGGCTCCCCGCCGACGCCCCGGAACGTGCCCGCGCCCGGATCCTGATCGGCAGCGTGCTGGCCCTGCGCTTCCACCGGGCCGGCTTCCTCCCCGACCTGTACGAGAGCCGCCATCTGCTCGAACAGGCGGCACGGACCACGCGAGACCCGGCTCTGAGCGCCGAGGTGTGGCTGCAACTGGGGCGAGTGCGACTGGAGTTGTGCGAAGTGGCCCGGGACGGCGTCCTCGGTGACGCCCTCACGGCGTACGAACGCGCGTGGGAGGCCGCCCGGGCCGCTCACGGGGACACCCCGGGCACCATCACCGGCGCCCGCGCGTTGCACGCCCAGGGAGCCGTGCTGCGGCTGATGGGGCGTGACGGCCGGGCCCGCACGGCGCTGCGGGCCGCGGCCGAGCAGTGGCAGCGGCTGGTGGCCGCGCTGGTGGAGGTGGACTGGAGCGACGTCGCCCGGACGAGGGAGCTGCTGGCGGAGGTGTCCGCGGATCCGGGGCCGCCGCGGGGCAGGCTCGGCGGGGACGAGCGCCGCCGTATCGCGCCGCCGTGGTGGGTGGGGCGCGAGACGGCCGGATAGCCGCTTCCGGGGCGGCTGGATAACGGGGGCGTGCATGGGCGCACTTGAGTCGAACGGGTTTCCGACTTCCTGGCGTCGGGAAGAACCGGTCCGCCGCTACGACCGTGGGGGACAGGCGTCGGTGAGGAGGAGCCGAGGGTGTTGGAGTACACGGAATGGGCGACCGGTGTCGACCGGGATGCCGGTCGGCTTCCACACCTGCCCGATCTCACCACCGTGGACCTGCGGACCTTGCGCTCCCTGGACCATCCCGGACTGGCGGCCGCGGTCGAGCGGGTGCTGCGCCGGCCCGCGGAGCTGGCCGAGTCCTGGGTCGAGGGCGGCGGCCACAGCCCCTGAGCGGCGTGTGCTCGCCGGCCGTCCGTTTCCGGTCAGATCGGCCCGCCGGCTCCCGGCCGGTCCGGGGAGGCGGGAATGAGCCTTGCGCCTCCCGCGGCCCTGGTCCGCGTGTGCCGGCCTGGCTCCGGC
>NZ_JBFASK010000038.1:25681-59629 GCF_040677675.1 Streptomyces sp. NPDC053755
GGCGTCGTGCGTCCGTCCGGCGCCCTCGCGTGGCCGCCTGGCTCCGGCGTCGTGCGTCCGTCCGGCGCCCTCGCGTGGCCGCCTGGCTCCGGCGTCGTGCGTTCGTCCGGCGTCGCCCTCGCCCGCCCGTCCGGCTCCGTCGTCGTGCGTCCCGCGGGTCCGTGCCGTCCGGGGAGGCGGGAATGAGCCGCGCGCCGCTGTCCGCCGCGGCCTTCGCGGGGCTGGCCACCACCCGGCCGGCCCCCGCCGCCGCAAGACTCCTGGCCTCCGCCGTCCACGCCCGTCGGCTGTTGCTGCTCAAGGCCCTGCTGGTCCGGGTCCACCAGCACCGCCGAGATGTCGAAGCCCCCGTGCTCCTCCGCTTCGAGGAGGCGTGGCAGCTGCTCGAGCGGGCCGAGCGGCTCCGCCCGGCCGTGGTCCGGGACGTCCTCGACTACCCCACGACGGGCGCCTGGCTCGCCGCGGCCCTCGCCGAACCCGTGGGGCCCGCCCTCGACCGCCACCTCGTCCGGCTGGAGAGCGTGGCCCTCGCCGCCGCCCTCCGCTCCGGGCTCCCGCTCGACCTCGCCGTCGAGGCACCGGACGGCCTCCTCTCGCTGCCCGGCGAGGGCCGGCTGCGGACCGGAGCCGTCCACCTGCGGGTGACGGCCCGCTCCGGGGCCGCGCGGATCCGGCCCGAAGGCCGCCGCGCCGCCGCCACCGTGCTGCTGCGCACCGACCGGCACACCGGCGCCCTCGTCGGCACGGGCGGCGGCTGGGCCGGGCTGCGCACGCTCCCGGAGTCCCGCGCCCGCCTCGACGACCTCGACCCGTACCGGGTGCCGCCCGGCGGCGTGGGCAGCCCCGCCCGGACCGCCGCCGAGCACGGCGACACCGATCACGTCGCCTGGGCCGCCCGGTGGAGGGCCGCCCAGGACCTCCTGGCGCGGACCGACCCGGTCCGGGGCACCGAGGTCCGCCGCGCCGTGCGCGCGGTCGTCCCGCTCACCGCGCACGGCCCCCGCTCGGTCGGCGCCACCCTGAGCGCCGCGCCCGGCGCCGTGCTGACCTCGCCGCCGGCCGGGGCGCCCGATCTCGCCGAGACCCTGGTGCACGAGATCCACCACAGCAAGCTCGCCACCCTGCACGCCCTCGTACCGCTGTACCTGCCCGGCCGCGCCGTGACGCACCGGGTCGGCTGGCGGCAGGACCCCCGCCCCGTGGCCGGCGTGTTCCAGGGCGCCTACGCCCATCTGGCCCTGACCGACCTGTGGCGGCGCGCGGCCGGCGCGGACGGCGTGCCGGCCCCGTGGAGGGCCTGTGCCGCGCGTCAGTTCGACCGTATCCACGATCAGGTGGGCGAGGCGCTGACCATCCTGCTTGAATCCGATGAACTGACCAATGCGGGGCGGGAGTTCGCCCATCAGATGAAGCGGCACCATGCGAGCCTCGGCGCCGCCCCCAGGGCCCTTGGGTAACACTGTGCCCACGGCACATGACACTGCGTTGCGCGTGAGCGGGACGGGAGACGTACAGATGGCGGAACAGCGGTCAGGCGGCGGCCCCAGGGCGGACCACGGCGGCAGAGCCGCCCCGGAACACGTCCTCGTGGTCTTCCCCGGCTACCACCGGCCGTGGGCGACCTGGATCGACCAGCGCCTCGAAGCCCACGGCGTGCGGGCCACCCTGCAACGCTGGGACCCCCCGCGCGAGGTTCCCCTGGAGGACTCCCTCGGCGACCTGCTGCTCGCCCGCGGGCGCGTCCTGCTCGTCCTCAACGACTGGTTCTTCGAACTGGGCCCCCGGCCGGCCGGCGAGTGGAACGACGTCCTGCGCGGCTTCGTCGCCGCCCACGCCGACCGCTTCGCCGCCGTCAACCTCACCAACCGTCCGCTGCTCCCCGCCACCGCCGTCCTCGAACCGGTCAGCCTGTGGGGCGTGGGCGAGGAGGAGGCCGAGGCGCGGATGCTGAGCCGGCTCGGCATCGAACCCCGCCGCTCCGGAAACCGCCGCCCCGCACCCGGCTCGACCGTCCGCTACCCCGACACGCCCCCCGAGATCTGGGGCGAGGTCCCCCGCCGCAACCCCCGCTTCACGGGCCGGGACGACCTGCTCACCGACCTCCAGCAGCGCCTCATGGACGCCCCGCGCGGCAACGCCGCCTGCACCGTCCTCGGCATGTCCGGCATCGGCAAGACCCAGATCGCCGCCGAGTACGCCCACCGCTTCAGCCCCGACTACGACGTCGTCTGGTGGGTCAACTCCGACGACCGCAACATCCAGCGCGACCGCTTCGGCGAACTCGCCGTCGAACTCGACCTGCCCACCGGCAGCGAACCCGGAGAACGCATCCGCGCCGTCCGCGAAGCCCTCCGCCGCGGGGACCCGCACAGCCGCTGGCTCGTCATCTTCGACGGCTGGGACGACATCGAGGGCGTCAACGTCATGCTCCCGCACGGGCCCGGCCACGTCCTGATCACCTCCCGCAACCGCGGCTGGGGAGACCACACCGACCTCCTCGAAGTCCCCAGTTTCGAGCGGTCCGAGTCCACCGCCTACCTCATGCGCCGCGCCGCACACATCAGCGCCGCCGAGGCCGACGAGGTCGCCGCGGAGTTCGGCGACGTGCCCCTGCCGCTCGTCCAGGCCGCCGCGTGGCTCGGCGAGTCGGGCATGGAGGCCCCCGAGTACCTCCGCATGGTCCGCGAGGGACGCCTCTCCACCGTCGACGAACCCGCCACCGGGGACGGCTTCCCCAACGCCTCCCTCACCTCCTGGTCGATACTGATCAACCGGCTCCGGCGTTCCCAGCCCCAGGCCATCGAGATCCTGAGCCTGTGCGCCTCCTTCGCCCCGGGCCGCATCCCCCTCGGCATCGTGCGCGCCTACCCCCAGGCGGAGCTCCCCGAGGACCTCCGCTGGATGGCCACCGACCTCCCCGCCTGGACCCGCGCCCTGGACACCCTCGTCAACTACTCCGTCCTCAGCCGGGAGTCGCGCGGACCCGCCACCAGCGTCGAGGTCGGCCCCCACCAGGAGTCCGTGCACATGCACCGGCTCGTCCACGACATCGTGGCCCGCCTCACCGACGGCGAGCACCGCGAGGGCCACCGCCAGGCCGTCCGCACCCTGCTCGCCGAGGCCGACCCCGGCAACCCCATGGACAGCCGGCACTGGCCCCGGTACGCCGAACTCCTCCCGCACCTCGAACCGTCCGGAGCGCTCACCAGCCGCAACCCCCGGATCCAGTCCGCCGTCCTCAACTGCCTGCGCTACTGCTTCCGCAGCGCCGAGTTCCGGGCCGGGGTCAGGCTGGCCGAGAAGATCAGGGAGCACTGGTCCGCCTTCATGGACCCGACGAGCCCCGCCATGCTCGAACTCACCACGCAGGAGGGCAACATCCTGCGCTCCTACGGCCGGTTCCGGGACGCCTACGAACTCGACCTCGCGCTGCGCGACCGGCTCGACGCGGCCCCGGTCCCCGACGAACTCGGATCGCTCCGCTCCGCCATCTCCATCGCCAGCGACCTCCGCTTCCTCGGCCAGTACCGGGAATCGGAGCGCGTCCAGCGCGCATGCCTCGCCGAAGCCCGGCGCCTCCTCGGCGAGACCGAGTTCCTCACGCTCGTCGCCGGCCACAACCTCGGCGTCGTCCTGCGCATGCTCGGCCGCTACCAGGAGGCGTACGACCAGGACGTCGAGTCACTGGCCCGCAGCGAGAACGTCCTGCGCACCCGCCACGCCCACACCCTCAACTCCAGCAACGCCGTCGCCCAGGACCTCCGGCTGCTCGGCCACTACCGGGAGGCGCTCGCCCGCCAGGAGTCCAACGTCCGGCTGCACGTGCAGATCCTCGGACCGCAGCACCTGCAGTCCCTGTACGCCCGCGCCCAGCTGGCCCTGTGCCGCCGCCGCGAGGGAGGCTTCCAGCAGGACCTCGGAGCCACCATGGCCGGCCTGCTCGAACAGCTGGAGCAGGTGCACGGCCGCGGCCACTACGTCACCCTCTCCTCGATCAACAACTACGCCAACTACCTGCGCGAACACGGTGACCTCGACCACGCCAGGGAGCTGAGCCACGAGGCCGAGGCCGGCTACCGCTCGCTCCTCGGCCCCGCCCATCCGGTCGCCACCGGCGTGCTCGCCAACACCGCGCTCGTCATGCAGGCCTCGGGAGAACGCGCCGACGCCATGGCCATGCTGGAGGCCGCACTCGCCGGTCTGACCGCCTCCCTCGGGCCCGACCACCCGTGGGTCCTCGGCTGCGCCCTCAACGCCACCGCGGCCCGCAACTTCAACGGCCGGGTCTCCGACGCCGCCGAGCTCAGCCGGGACACCCTCCGCAGGGCCCGCCACGCCCTCGGCGACGAACACCCCCTCACCCTCTCCTGCCAGGTCGCGCTCGCCACCGACCTGCGCGGGCTGCGCGAGGTGGAGGAGGCCGGGAAGCTGGAGGAGGACGCCCTGCTCACCCTCACGAGGACCCTCGGCGCCCAGCACCCGCACACCCTCTCGGCACGCCAGCGCAACCGCCCCTACTGGGACTTCGAGGCGAACCTCGGCTGACGCCGGGCGCACACGCCGGAGGCCCGGCACCCCTCTCGGGGTGCCGGGCCTCCGTGCGTACCGGAACAGCGGATCAGGCGTCGAAGACCTCGTTGACCAGCTGCTGCTGCTCGGCCTGGTGGCGCTTGGCCGAACCGACCGCCGGGGACGAGGAGTGCGGACGCGAGATCCGGCGCAGGCGCTCGCCGTGCGGGATGTCGGCGCCGACCGCCAGGTCCAGGTGGTCGATCAGGTTGAGCGCGATGAACGGCCACGCACCCTGGTTCGCCGGCTCCTCCTGCGCCCACAGGTACTTCTCGGCGTTCGGGTACTTGGCGATCTCGGCCTGGAGCTCGGCACCCGGCAGCGGGTACAGACGCTCCAGACGGATGATGGCCGTGTCCGTCACACCGCGCTTCTGCCGCTCGGCCTCCAGGTCGTAGTAGACCTTGCCCGAGCAGAAGACGACCTTGCGGACGTCCGCCGCGTTCACCGAGTCGTCGCCGATCACCGGGCGGAAGCCGCCGGTGGTGAACTCCTCCACCTTCGACGCCGCGGCCTTCAGACGCAGCATCGACTTCGGGGTGAAGACGATGAGCGGCTTGTGGTGCGGGTTGTGGACCTGCCAGCGCAGCAGGTGGAAGTAGTTCGACGGCAGGGTCGGCATGGCGACCGTCATGTTGTCCTGCGCGCACATCTGCAGGAAGCGCTCCGGACGGGCGGACGAGTGGTCCGGGCCCTGGCCTTCGTAGCCGTGCGGCAGCAGCAGCGTGACGCCGGAGGTCTGGCCCCACTTCTGCTCCGCCGAGGAGATGAACTCGTCGACGACGGTCTGCGCGCCGTTCACGAAGTCACCGAACTGGGCCTCCCAGACCACCAGGGAGTCCGGGCGGGCCAGGGAGTAGCCGTACTCGAAGCCCATCGCCGCGTACTCGCTCAGCAGCGAGTCGTAGACGTTGTAGTGGGCCTGGTCCTCGGCCAGGTAGAGCAGCGGGGTGTAGTCCTCGCCGGTCTCCTGGTCCACAAGGACCGCGTGCCGCTGGCCGAAGGTGCCGCGGCGGGAGTCCTGGCCGGACAGCCGGACCGTGGTGCCCTCCATGAGCAGCGAGCCGATGGCGAGGGTCTCGCCGAAGCCCCAGTCGATCGTGCCGTCGTCGATGGAGGCCGCGCGGCGCTGCATCTGCGGCATCAGACGCGGGTGGACCGTGATCCGCTCCGGGATGTTGACCTGCGACTCGGCGATCCGCTTCACGACCTCCTGGGAGACCGCGGTGGTGACGGCGACCGGGAACTCCGGCTGGGCGTCCGGGACGTGCGCCGGGGCCGGCGCGGAGGTGGCCTCGCGGACCTCGGCGAAGACCTTCTCCAGCTGGCCCTGGAAGTCCTGGAGCGCCTGCTCGGCCTCTTCCAGGGTGATGTCGCCGCGACCGATCAGCGACTCGGTGTACAGCTTGCGCACCGAACGCTTCTTGTCGATCAGGTTGTACATCTGCGGGTTGGTGAACTGCGGGTTGTCGCCCTCGTTGTGACCGCGGCGGCGGTAGCAGATGAGGTCGATCACGACGTCCTTGTTGAACGTCTGGCGGAACTCGAAGGCGAGCCGCGCGACGCGGACCACGGCCTCCGGGTCGTCGCCGTTTACGTGGAAGATCGGCGCCTCGATCATGCGGGCCACGTCGGTCGCGTACATCGAGGAACGCGAGGACTCCGGGGCGGCGGTGAAGCCGACCTGGTTGTTGATGACGATGTGGACCGTGCCGCCGGTGCGGTAACCGCGCAGCTGCGACATGTTCAGCGTCTCGGCGACGACACCCTGGCCCGCGAAGGCCGCGTCACCGTGCAGGGCGACGGGCAGGACGGTGAAGTCCGTGCCGCCCTTGTTGATGACGTCCTGCTTGGCGCGGACGACACCCTCCAGGACCGGGTCGACCGCCTCCAGGTGCGAGGGGTTGGCGGTGAGCGAGACCTTGATCTGCTCGCCGTCCAGGCCGGTGAAGGTGCCCTCGGCGCCCAGGTGGTACTTCACGTCGCCGGAGCCGTGCATCGACTTCGGGTCGAGGTTGCCCTCGAACTCGCGGAAGATCTGCGCGTACGACTTGCCGACGATGTTCGCCAGGACGTTCAGGCGGCCGCGGTGGGCCATGCCGATGACGACCTCGTCGAGGCGGGACTCGGCGGCGGAGTCGATGACCGCGTCGAGCAGCGGGATGACGGACTCGCCGCCCTCCAGGGAGAACCGCTTCTGGCCGACGTACTTGGTCTGCAGGAAGGTCTCGAACGCCTCCGCGGCGTTCAGGCGGCGCAGGATCCGCAGCTGCTCCTCGCGCTCCGGCTTGGAGTGCGAGCGCTCGACGCGGTCCTGGATCCACTTGCGCTGCTTCGGGTCCTGGATGTGCATGAACTCGACGCCGGTGGTGCGGCAGTACGAGTCGCGGAGCACGCCGAGGATGTCGCGGAGCTTCATCATCGACTTGCCGGCGAAACCGCCGACCGCGAACTCGCGCTCCAGGTCCCACAGGGTGAGGCCGTGCTCGGTGATGTCCAGGTCGGGGTGCTTGCGCTGGCGGTACTCCAGCGGGTCGGTGTCGGCCATGACGTGGCCGCGGACCCGGTAGGAGTGGATCAGCTCGAAGACGCGGGCGGCCTTGGTGACGTCGTCGTCGTGCGAGGCGTCGATGTCCTTGAGCCAGCGGACCGGCTCGTACGGGATCCGCAGGGCCTTGAAGATCTCGTCGTAGAAGCCCTCCTCGCCGAGGAGGTAGTTCGCGACGATCCGCAGGAACTCGCCGGAGGCGGCGCCCTGGATGACCCGGTGGTCGTAGGTCGACGTGAGGGTCATCACCTTGGAGATGCCCAGCTTGTTCAGGGTGTCCTGGGAGGTGCCCTGGAACTCGGCGGGGTAGTCCATCGAGCCGACGCCCATGATGACGGACTGTCCGGGCATCAGACGCGGCACGGAGTGGACGGTGCCGAGGCCGCCGGGGTTGGTCAGCGAGACCGTGACGCCGGAGAAGTCCTCCATCGTCAGCTTGCCGACGCGGGCGCGCTTGACGATGTCCTCGTAGGCCTGCCAGAACTCGAAGAAGTTCAGGGTCTCGGCCTTCTTGATGCCCGCGACGACGAGCTGGCGGTCGCCGTTCGGCTTCACCAGGTCGATGGCGAGACCGAAGTTCACGTGCTCCGGCTTGACCAGGGTCGGCTTGCCGTCCTTCTCCGCGAAGGAGTAGTTCATCGACGGCATGGCCTTGATCGCCTGCACCATGGCGTACCCGATGAGGTGCGTGAAGGAGATCTTCCCGCCCCGGGCGCGCTTCAGGTGGTTGTTGATCACGATCCGGTTGTCGAAGAGCAGCTTCACCGGGACGGCGCGGACGGACGTGGCCGTCGGCACCTCCAGCGAGGCGTTCATGTTCTTCGCCACCGCGGCGGCCGGGCCGCGCAGGGTGATCAGCTCGGGGCCCGCCGGGGCCTCGGTGGCCGGAGCGGCGGCGGGGGCCTTCGCGGCAGGGGCGGCGGCGGGCTTCGACGGAGCCGGAGCCGCGGCGGCGGGCTTGGCGGCCGCCTGGGCCGGAGCGGCCTGAGCCGGTGCGGCGGGCGCGGCAGGCGCGGCCTGTGCGGGGCCCGCCTGCGGCGCGGCGGGCGCGCTCTGGACCGCCGGCGTGGCCGGCGGGGCCGGGGTGGCTCCGGCCGCCCCCGCGGCGGCGGGAGTCTCCGAGGAGCCGGGCTTGTAGTCGGCGAAGAAGTCCCACCAGGCACGATCGACCGAATTCGGGTCCTGGAGGTACTGCTGGTAGATCTCGTCGACGAGCCACTCATTGGCGCCGAAGGCGGTCGCAGGGTTCTGACCCTGCCCGTCTTGGTCGGTGGAGATGCTCGAGTTACTGGGGGACTGAGACGACACGGCGGTAACCGCCCTCTTCCGCTTCACAAGGTGATGGACAGCGGAAATAAAGGCTACGCCTCCCTGGCCGGGAGGTGCAGGCCGGGCACTCCAACGTCGCGCAAGTCACACTTGACGAAGTGTTTCGGGGCAGGGAATGGCGGGAAACAAGCGTGGTTCTGCCGTCTCCCGGGTAGGGGAGAGGGAGGTTGCGGCCCCCCTGGGCCCGCATCCCTGACCACGTCCTGACCATGTCCTGATCACGTACACGCAGAACATGTGCTTCCGGTTCGAACCCTACGTCAATCCCGCGCCGCGAGGCTGCCTGGAAGAGTGACCTGGATCCGGCAGCCCCGTGACGATTCGGCCACTCCGATCTCCCCGCCGTGCAGATCGACCGCCCAGCGGGCGATCGCGAGCCCGAGACCCGTGCCGCCGTCGCTTCCCGGGCCGGCCTGGGCCGGCACCGATCCGCGGTTGAACCGCTCGAAGACGGTGCGCCGCAGATCCTCCGGGATGCCCGGGCCCTCGTCCTCCACCTCCAGGGCCAGCGAGTCCGGCCACGGCCCGCGCCGGGCCCGCACGGTCACGCGGCCGTGGGCCGGGGAGTGCTTCACCGCGTTGTCGATGAGGTTCGCCATCACCTGGTGGAGCCGCTCGGCGTCCGCGTGCGCCGTCAGCTCGGGCGGCGACACGTCCAGGTGCAGATGGACGTCCGTACGGCGGTGGAGCCCCGAGGTGGTGGTCAGGCCGCGCTGGGACGCGGCCAGATTGGCCTCCCGCAGCACCCCGGACAGATACGGCCACACCTCGAGACGCCGTGCCTTCAGCGTGACGACACCGTTGTCGAGGCGTGACAGGTCGAGCAGGGTCTCCACCAGGCGGCCGAGCCGCTCCGTCTGTTTCAGCGCCGTCCGCATCGTCTCCGGATCGGCCTCGGAGACCCCGTCCACGACGTTCTCCAGCACCGCCCGGAGCGCGGCGATCGGTGTCCGCAGTTCGTGCGAGACGTTGGCGACCAGCTCCTTGCGGTGCCGGTCGACGGCCTCCAGGTCGTCCGCCATCCGGTTGATCGTCGAGGCGAGGTCGCCCAGCTCGTCACGGCGGTCCGCGCCGCGCACCCGGCGGCTGAAGTCCCCGCGCGAGATCGACCCGGCCACCGTGTTCATCTCGTCCAGCGGGGCCGTCAGGGACTGCGCCACGAACTGGGTGATCAGCAGCGTCGCGATCATCGCGAAGATCGTGATGTACCGGAACTCCGTCGAGGTCCTGATCGCCACCAGGGCGAGCCCGGAGGTCAGCAGGACCGCCCCGACGACCAGCGTGCCCAGCTTGGTCTTGATCGATATGGCGATCCGGCGTCTCGCGCGCGCCTCGCGGCGGATCACGGCGCCGGTGTCTCCAGCGCGTAGCCGACACCGTGGACGGTACGGATGCGCTCGGCTCCGATCTTCCGGCGCAGCGCCTTGATGTGGCTGTCCACGGTCCGGGTCCCCGACGCGTCCGCCCAGTCCCACACCTCGGCGAGCAGCTGCTCGCGGGAGAGGACCGCGCGGGGCGTGTTGGCCAGGCAGACCA
This sequence comes from Streptomyces sp. NPDC053755, assembly GCF_040677675.1. Taxonomy (NCBI): domain Bacteria; kingdom Bacillati; phylum Actinomycetota; class Actinomycetes; order Kitasatosporales; family Streptomycetaceae; genus Streptomyces; species Streptomyces sp. NPDC053755. The sequence continues at coordinate 35,664 of NZ_JBFASK010000038.1, forward strand.
GCAGGTCGAACTCGGTGGGCGTCAGATGCACGTCCTCGCCCCGGACCCTGACCCGCCGCTGCGCGTGGTCGATCTCCAGCTCGCCGAGCCGCAGGATGCCGCTGCGCGGGGTCACGGCCGCCATCGCGGCCCGCTCCACCCGCCGCAGCAGGACGTGCACCCGGGCGGCGAGCTCCCGCATCGAGAACGGCTTCGTCATGTAGTCGTCGGCGCCGACGCCGAGCCCCACCAGCATGTCCGTCTCGTCGTCCCGGGCGGTGAGCATCAGGACCGGAACGGGGCGCTGGGCCTGGACCCGGCGGCACACCTCCAGGCCGTCGAAGCCCGGGAGCATCACGTCGAGGACCATCAGGTCCGGCTGCCACGCCTCCGCCGCGTCGACGGCGGCCGGGCCGTCCGTCGCCGTCTGGACGAGGAACCCCTCCGCCCGCAGTCGCGCGGAGATCGCATCCACGATGGTCGTGTCGTCCTCGACGACCAGCACACGCCGCTGCGCGCCCGGAGTGGCCGCCGCACCGTGGTGAGTGGTGTGTGTCTGCTCCATTGCCCTGCCTTGCGTAGCTGATGTCGGTCAGCAGCGTAGAGGCAGCGGCGGCGTCCCGGCTACGCAGGCCTGATGCCGAGGTGCACCACGTCAGGGACGCCCCGGGCAACGGGGATCTCTTCGGTCCGTACCCCGCTGAATCCGGCATTCCGCAATGAGTCTTCGAAATCGGCGGACGGCCGCGCCGACCAGACGGCGATGACCCCACCCGGATGCAGCCGGGCCGCGCAGGCCGCCAGACCCTCGGCGCAGTACAGCGATTCGTTGCCCTCGGTGACGGTCCAGTCGGGGCCGTTGTCGATGTCCAGGCAGAGCGCGTCATAGGTGTCGGGGGAGGTGTGGACGTGCTCGACCAGGTCCGTGTGGAGGATCACGCTCCGCGGGTCGGCGAGGGCCGCGCCCGACAGGGCGGCCAGCGGACCGCCGCGGTGCCAGTCGATGATCGCCTCCTCCCGCTCGACGACCGCGATCCGCGCCCACCGGGGATCGGCCGCGGCGTGTGCGAGGGAGAACCCGACGCCCAGGCCGCCGATCAGCACGGAGGCGCCGTGGCGCCCGCCGAGCGCCTCCATCGCCGCGTCGATCAGCAGCCGTTCGGACCGTCCGTCGGACGTGTCCATCAGGAAGGTGCCGTTGGCGATGATCTCGAAGTGCTCGCCGCGCCGGCGCAGCACGACCTCTCCGTACGGTCCCTCGCGGCGGTCGAGGGTGACGGGACTGGGCATGTGCACTCGCTCCGATCTCGGGCTCGTCGGGTCGTCCCGCCCATCCTTCCGGGGCGGCGGGACCGGGGACAAACCCATATCGGGACAGACCTGTGCCGGGGCGAACCCCTCCTGGGGCGAAGCCGTCACGGACCCGGGGGCCGCACCGGGCGCCGTCCGGCTCATGTGGACGTCGGCGGACCCCCGCCCGGCAGGGCGTCGAAGACCCGGGCGAGCGCGGCGGGCACGGCGCCGTCGTCGGCGACGACGACCCGGTACCGGTGCGCGACGACGTACCGGAAGCCGTCGAAGACGGGCTTGCCGGTGGGGCGGGCGGGCACCGCCGCGTAGGCCGGGTCCTCCAGTGCGGCGCGGAGCCTCGCGACCTCGGCGGGGGTCATCCGGCCGTGGCGCGGGGGTCCGGTGCCGGAGCGGGTGGTGTGGCTCCCGTCGTAGTGGACGATCAGCCGGTTGTTCACCCCGGCGTAACCGCCGCTGACGTTCAGCTCGACGAGGACCTCCCGCGGGCCCGGCCGGTGGGCGCCGGCGGTCGGGGGTGGCGGGGCGCTCGGCTCGGGAGTGGCGGTCGGGGGTGGCGGGGCGCTCGGCTCGGGAGCGGTGGACGGGGACGTCGGGGTGCCGGAAGCCGGTGCCGGGGTCGGCGTCGCGGCGCGTGGGGGCCTGTCCGGTCCGCAGCCGGAGACCGCCAGTGCCGCGCCCATCGCCGCCGCGGCGACCCACGCCCCGGCATGCCGTCGCCGTCGCGTGCCGACGAGCTCGGCTCCGTGGGCGCCGGGGGAGAGCCGCACACCCGCCCGCCGCCGCGTTCGCGCACCCCGGCGCACCCCGTCGCGGCCGCCCGCCCCCCGGGCCGGGCTGCCGCTCCCGCGCACCTCTCTGTCCCCGCCCCAGCGCATCATGGGCCCGAGCATGCCCGGCGGCGGGTCCCGTTGGCCAGAGTCCGGTGCGGACGCCGGTGGCGGGAGGCCGGAGGGCGCCGGTGCCGTCAGTCGCGGACGATTCCGGTGAGGGGGCCTTCGTACCGCCAGCCCACGCTGCCGTACAGGCCCAGTCCGTCCCGCGTCGCCGAGAGGACCCCCGTCACCGCCCCGGCCTGCGCGGCGGCGGCTTCGAGGGTGCGCATGACGTTGGCGCCCAGGCCGCGCCGCCGGTGTGCGGGGTCGGTCTCGATCTGGTCGGCGACCGCCGTCGCCCCGGTCGGGGCGATCTGTCCGCGCGCGGCGAGGGTGCCGTCCGGGGCGAGGATCCTGACGCGGACGACGCCGTCGCGCGTCTCCGTGGTCCGGGCGTACCCCTCCGGAGCGGGCGGACGCGCCCCCGCGTCCAGGCGCTTGCACATCATGAAGCCGGGGTCGTCCGGGATGGTCCAGCCGGGAGTGATCCACTCCCCGGCCTCCTCGGGCGTCGCCATGATCTTCAACCAGGCGTAGGGCTCGGTGATCTCCGTACAGAGCTTGCCCACCGAGACGGCGTCGGGGGCGGGCAGGACATGGCGGAAGACGTGGTTCGGGTGCCCCACGTCGATGCGGTAGCCCCACGGCTCGACGACGGCGGGCGGTGTCCCGCGCGAGACGGTCCACCCCGCCACCCAGGCAGATGTAATAGCTCCCATATCCATGGAGGCATTACATCTGCGGATCGGTGGAGGGCGCGAGGATGATCGCTGAGAGCGAACGGCGCCAGGGGAACATTCCTGCGCTCACAAGCATTGAGTCGGCATAGCTCAACTTGACTGCCGAAGGGGAGATCATGACTGCCGAGTCCACGGAGTACCCGACGCTCACCCTGCCCGTGCTGCCGCTCGACGACGAAGTGGTGCTGCCGGGGATGGTGGTGCCGCTCGACCTGTCCGACGCCGACGTCCGCGCCGCGGTGGAGGCCGCCCAGGCCGCCGCGCGCTCCGGCGGCGGAGCGGGCGCGGGCAAGCCGCGGGTGCTGCTCGTGCCCCGCGTCGACGGCACCTACGCGGGGACCGGTGTCCTCGGGACCGTCGAACAGGTGGGCCGGCTCTCCGACGGAGACCCCGGCGCGCTGATCAGGGGCCGCGACCGCGTGCGGATCGGGGCGGGGACCACCGGCCCGGGCGCCGCCCTCTGGGTCGAGGGAACCGTCGTCGAGGAGACCGTGCCCGACCCGCTGCCCGGCGCCGTGGCCGAGCTGGTCAAGGAGTACAAGGCGCTGGCCACCAGCTGGCTGAAGAAGCGCGGCGCCTGGCAGGTCGTGGACCGCGTCCAGCAGATCGACGGTGTCGCTGCCCTGGCCGACAACTCCGGCTACTCGCCCTTCCTCACCGTCGAGCAGAAGGTCGAACTGCTGGAGACCGCCGACCCGGTCGCCCGCCTCAAGCTCGCCACCGCGCAGCTGCGCGAGCACCTGGCGGAGCAGGACGTCGCCGAGACCATCGCCAAGGACGTCCAGGAGGGCGTCGACAAGCAGCAGCGCGAGTTCCTGCTGCGGCGCCAGCTCGACGCCGTGCGCAAGGAACTGCGGGAGCTCAACGGCGAGTCCGAGGGCGACGAGTCCGACGACTACCGCGCCCGTGTGGAGGCCGCCGACCTGCCCGAGAAGGTGCGGGAGGCGGCGCTCAAGGAGGTCGAGAAGCTGGAGCGGTCCAGCGACCAGTCCCCCGAGGGCTCCTGGATCCGCACCTGGCTGGACACCGTTCTCGAGCTGCCGTGGAACGAGCGGACCGAGGACCGGTACGACATCCAGGGCGCCAAGGCCGTCCTGGACGCCGAGCACGCGGGCCTGGAGGACGTGAAGGAGCGGATCACCGAGTACCTCGCGGTGCGCAAGCGGCGCGCCGAGCGGGGTCTCGGCGTGGTCGGCGGCCGGCGCGGCGGTGCCGTGCTCGCGCTCGTCGGTCCGCCCGGTGTCGGCAAGACCTCGCTCGGCGAGTCCGTGGCCCACGCGATGGGGCGGAAGTTCGTCCGCGTCGCGCTCGGCGGCGTACGGGACGAGGCCGAGGTGCGCGGCCACCGGCGTACGTACGTGGGCGCGCTGCCCGGCCGGATCGTGCGGGCGATCAAGGAGGCCGGGTCGATGAACCCGGTGGTCCTGCTCGACGAGATCGACAAGGTCGGCTCCGACTTCCGGGGCGACCCGGCGGCGGCCCTGCTCGAAGTCCTCGACCCGGCGCAGAACCACACCTTCCGGGACCACTACCTGGAGGTCGAACTCGACCTCTCCGACGTCGTCTTCCTGGCGACGGCGAACGTCCTGGAGGCCATCCCGGAGGCGCTGCTCGACCGGATGGAGCTGGTGCGGCTCGACGGCTACACGGAGGACGAGAAGATCGTCATCGCCCGGGACCACCTGCTGCCCAGGCAGCTGGAGCGGGCGGGTCTGGAGCCGGGCGAAGTCGTCCTGGAGGACGCGTCGCTGCGGAAGCTGGCGGGGGAGTACACCCGGGAGGCGGGCGTCCGCACCCTGGAGCGCTCGATCGCGCGGCTGCTGCGGAAGGTGGCGGCGGAACACGAGCTGGGCGACCGCGAGCTGCCGTTCACGATCACCCCGGACGACCTGCGGGCGCTGATCGGCCGCCCCCACCACGTGCCCGAGTCGGCACAGGACCCGGCGGAGCGGCGCACCTCCGTCCCCGGCGTGGCGACCGGTCTCGCGGTCACCGGCGCCGGCGGTGACGTCCTCTTCGTGGAGGCGTCGCTGGCCGACCCGGAGACGGGCGCGGCGGGCCTCACGCTGACCGGCCAGCTGGGCGACGTGATGAAGGAGTCCGCGCAGATCGCGCTCTCCTTCCTGCGCTCGCACGGCGCCGAGCTGGAGCTGCCCGTCACCGGCCTGAAGGACCGGGGCGTGCACATCCACTTCCCGGCGGGCTCGGTCCCCAAGGACGGCCCGAGCGCGGGCATCACCATGACGACCGCGCTGGCGTCGCTGCTGTCCGGTCGCCTGGTCCGCACGGACGTGGCGATGACCGGCGAGGTGTCGCTCACGGGGCGGGTGCTGCCGATCGGCGGCCTGAAGCAGAAGCTCCTCGCCGCCCACCGGGCGGGCATCACGACGGTCGTGATCCCCAAGCGCAACGAACCCGACCTGGACGACGTCCCGGCCGAGATCCTCGACAAGCTCGACGTCCACCCGGTCACGGACGTCCGCCAGGTCCTGGAGATCGCCCTCGCCCCGGCGGAGATCCCGGTGGGCGTGGCGGCGTAGTCCGGCCCGATCCGCCGGACACACCCTCGATCCGATCCCGGCGAAGCGGGGCGCCCCCGACAGGAGGCGCCCCGCTTCGCCGTGCGCGCCCGGGCGGCTACGGCCGCGTGCGGCGGCGGGAGAGGAGCAGGCCGCCCGCGGCGAAGGCGGTCAGGGCGCCCGTGCCGACGAGGGCCAGGGGCAGGGGGGACGGGGATGCCGGGAGGGCGTCGGCGGAGAGGGCGGGGGGCCGCTCGTCGCCGCCGTGGCCCGCGTGGCTGACCGTGGAGCGGTCCGCGCCGGCCGACAGCTCGGCCTCCGTCGGGGCGGTCGCCGAGGCCGCGCCGCCGAAGGTCACGTCCGAGCAGCTGTAGAAGGCCTCCGGGCTGTCGGAGCGCTGCCAGACCTTGTAGACGACGTGCCGGCCGGTGCGGGCGGGCAGGGTGCCCGGGAAGTCGTAGAAGCCGTTCGTCGCCGTGCGCGTGGTGGCGTAGGCGGCCACCGGTGTCGCGTCCAGGTCCGACCACTTCAGGGGCTGGGTGGGGTCGAAGCCCTGCTTGGTGATGTAGACCGTCATCGTGCCCGAGTGCGCCGCCGTCGCCCGTACCTTGAAGTCGAAGGGGCCGGCCTTGACCGCCGTGGCCGGCCAGTCCGTGCGCGCCCAGTCCAGTGCGCGGTACTTCTCGCGGTTGGCCGAGCAGAGCTTCCCGTCCGGGATCAGCGCCCGGTGCTGTCCGTCCGCGTTGGCGATGTTCACCTCGTTCCAGTCGTAGAGCGGCTGGGTGCCCGAGTCGGCGACGAGGTCCCTGCACACCTGCGACTTCGGCGTCTCGGGTCCTTCCGCGAAGCAGGCCGCCACTCGGCTCACCGGATTGAAGACGGCGCCGTGGGCGCTCGCGACGGACGGGGTGAGGGGGACGAGCACGGCGGCGGACACGGCGGCGGCGGTGGCCGCGGCGGCGCGGCGGGCGGAGGGCCGGGACGACAGGGACCGTGGGCGCCGAGGGGACGACAGGGACCGCAGGGACGGCATGGGGAGGCTCTCTCTCGTACGTGGGGAGACGGGAACGAGCAGGGCACGGGCGGGCAACGAATCGCCCCCGTAAGGCAGTTGAACGCCGTACGAGCCCGTCGGGACCGAGCCTCGCATTGGTCCATACCAATAGACAAGGGGGTGGGCTGAAAACGCCCGACGGCCTCCCGGGCGTGCCGCACGGCCGGGAAGCCGTCGGGACGGGGTGCGCCGCGCACCCGGGAGGCCGTCAACGCGCCGGCGGCCGCCGGCGGGGGGCGCCTCAGCCGTTGGCCAGCGCCTGCACCCGCGAGAGGTCGCCGTTGAAGTGGTTGTGGTCCCCGACCGTCGGTCCGGACGAGGTGTACTGCCACATCGTGTAGTACGGCCAGCCCGCCGGGAGTTCGCCGACCGACGTGGCGTACCGCGCCACCCACAGCGGGTTCGTCGCGCCGAAGCCGCTGTAGTTGCCGGTGCACTCCTTCCACCAGCTCGTCGCCGTGTAGATCACCGCGTCACGGCCGGTCCTGGCCTTGTAGCGGTTCAGGAAGTCGCGGATCCACGTCACCATCCCGGACTGCGTCTTGCCGTAGCAGGACGCGCCGTACGGGTTCCACTCGATGTCCAGCGCGCCCGGCAGGGTCTTGCCGTCCCTGGACCAGCCGCCTCCGTTGTTCACGAAGTAGTCGGCCTGCGCCGCGCCCGTCGTGGTGTCGGGCGTCGCGAAGTGGTACGTGCCGCGGATCATGCCCACGTTGTACGAACCGTTGTACTGCTGCGTGAAGTAGGTGTTCTTGTAGTAGGTGCCCTCCGTCGCCTTGACGTAGGCCCACCTCACCCCGCTGTTCCACAGGGTCGACCAGGCGACGTTGCCCTGGTGGCTGGAGACGTCCACGCCCTCGGTCTGCGTGGCCTGGATCGAGATGCCGCCGGGCTGTCCGCCCTGGCCGTCGTGGGCCGGTACCCCCATGCCCATCCAGGCCGAACCCCGGGCGGGCACCTGCCGGGTGCCGGGATCGTCCGCGGCGTTCGCCGTGCCGGAGAGGGCGAGCGGGAGGAGCAGGGCCAGGGCCGCGAGCGCGGCGCCGGCGAGGGTCTTTCCGGATCTGTGCACGGGCATTGCGTGCCTCCGAAAGGCTCGGTGGGAGCGTGAGGGGGACCACGGGCGGGCCGCGGCGGAGCGCCCTTGCAGTGGACATGTCATTGAGCGCCGGAGCAGACGCTACGCACGTAGACCCGCCCGGCGGAAGAGGGACCGGGTGCTGCCGTTGGTCTACTCCTGCGAAATACTGGGGGAGCTGCGGTGATGACCGCCGGCGGAGGAAACTTTCAGCGACCGGAAAGCGCGCGAGGGGTGCTGACGTGCACGGAAGCGGTACGGGAAGTGAAGGCGGCCCCACCGGCAGGAGTGGTGTGGACCAGGAATTCCTGGCGCTGGAAAGGGAACTGGCGGTCTTCCTGCGGCGCGCCCGCGCCCAGTCCGGCGAGATGGCCCGCGAGGTCCACCCCGAACTCGAACCCGCCGCCTACGGTCTCTTCGTGCGGCTCGACGACACCGGCCCGCAGCGGGCCACCGAACTCGCCGGCTACTTCGGCGTCGGCAAGGCGACCATGAGCCGTCAGCTGCGCGCGCTCGAGGACCTCGGCCTCGTCGCCCGCGATCCCGACCCCGCCGACGGGCGCGCCTCGCTCGTCCGGCTCACGGAGGAGGGCCAGGGGCGCTTCCGGCGGGTCCGGGACGCCCGGCGCGGGCGGTACGTCCGCAAGCTCGCCGACTGGGACCGGGGCGAGGTCGCCGAACTGGCCCGCCTGCTCCACCAGCTGAACGCGCGCGCGGAGAGCTGACGGCCGAAGGCCGCCCTCGCGCGCGGGCCGCCCGGGCGAGCCCCCGGCGACGGGCGCCCTCAGGGGCGCGCCCCATCCCTCACAGAACCGCGTACACCGCCGTCGCGTCGTCGTGCCTCTTCCGGCGGCGCGGGCCGCCCGCCGCCCCGTCCGCCTCCTCCAGCGCCCGTACGCGCCGGAGCAGCGCGTACGCGCCCTCCTCGCGCAACACCCCGCAGCAGTCCGCCCAGTCGCCCGCCCCGAACGGATCCACCCAGCGCGTCGCCCCGTCGGAGAGCGCCGCCAGGGCCCGCACCTCGCCCCGGGGCGTCGTGCCGGTCACCGCGCGCTCCGCCACCGCGGGGTCCGCCGCGGCCGTGAAGAAGCCGCCCTCCCGGTTGCGCAGCCGGTCCGTCGCCTCCAGCGAGCGCAGGACCTGCGCCGGGACGCGGTCCAGCCGGTCGTCGCGCAGGGCCCGCACCTTCCCGTCCGGCGCCTCCAGGAGCAGCACGGCGTCCGACAGCACCAGCTGCTCGACCCGCTCCCCGTCCCAGCGGGCCATGGCGACCGTCGCCTGCGGCGTACGGACGTGAGAAAGGTCACAGCTGCCCCGATGGGCGTCGGCGGTGCGCCGGATTGCCGCCGAGAGGATCCCGGTCAACGTCATCTCGGCCCGAGAAGCGGACAGTTCGGTCAAAGCCCCACCGAGGCGCGCGGTGAACCAGGGGACGCCGTGCACACAACCGTCGTCGCCGACGGGCGGCGTCACCCCGTCGAGCACCACGACCGTCCCGCCCACCCCGGAAGCGGGAAGAGCAGCGGCTGCCCAGTCCTCGTTGGGGCGTTCGGGGCTGCCGGGGAGGGTGACCACTTCGGTGCGCATGATCTCCAGTCTGCACCGGTGCCCATCACTCCTTCACAGCACCTCCAGACGGCCGCGTCAGGCCCGTACCAAGCCCCCGGAGCCCGGAACCGGGGCGGAACGGCGGGCTCCGGGAAGCTGCGGGCGGGCATCCTGCCAAAGCCCGCGCGGAAGATCCAACCGGGGCCCCGCGCGAGCCCGCACCGGGCGCCGGCGGAAGTTGTTCGCCAACTCAGGAGTGTTGTTCACTCGTTCGGGTGGCGGAGCGGCCGATGCGCGTCCCCTTCCCAGAAGCGCTGGAATGGTCGGAAGCCGTACCAGGGGTGGGGGCGCTCTATCGAATGACCGGTCGTCACCTCTGCTTCATGGGCGGACGAGTCGAGAATGCGAGCACCGGTGCAGAAGAAGCGGCCTCGGAGCAACAGCGGCACGCGGAGCCAGAGCCCCGGTGACCCGCTGCCCACGGGCGACGTCCGGGGCCCCGGCGCGAACGCCCCCGGCGGCGGTACGGCCTCCACGCCCCCCGGCGCTCCCGTCGGCCGCCCCAAGCGGGTCCGTAACCGTCTGGTCGCCGGAGTCGCCCTCGTCGGCGTCACCGTGCTCGCCGCGGGAGCTCCCGCTGTCCTCACCGCCTCCGCCGAACTGAGCGACTCCCAGCGGCTCGTCACCCTCGCCGAACTCGACCGCCAGGCGGTCACGCTCGCCCACTCCCTCGCCGACGAGCGCGACGAGGTCGTCGCCTACATCGCCGCGGGCCGGGACGAGCAGCAGGGACCCCGCGACGACAGGCGGCAGGTCACCAGCGCCGGCTCCACCCGCGTCGACCGCCAGATCGACGAGATCCGGCCCGCCGCCGGCCCTGAGCTGCGCCGCGACCTCGCGGCCCTGCCCTCTGTCCGCCGCACCGCGCTCACCGGCAAGGGCACCGCCCTGGAGGCCCACCGGGCCTACTCCGAGATCATCGCCAAGCTCCACGGCCTGGCCGAGGAACTCGCCGAGAAGACCCCCGCCCGCGCCGCCGAGGCCACCAGGGCCCCCGCCGCCCTCGGCCGCGCCGTCGAGCAGGCGTCCACCGCCCGGGGACTGCTCCTGGCCGCCCTGGCCGTCCCGCAGCCCGAGTCCACCGGCGGCACCCACTACGACCCCGTCACGGGCACGTACGTGGCCGACGAACCCGAGGGAGCGGAGGAGGCCGACCGCGCCCGCGACGCCCTCACCGCCGCCGCGCAGCAGGCCCGGGTCCGCGAACTGGCCGCCCTGGCCGACTTCGACCAGGCCGCCACCGCCGAGGGCCGTGACTCCCTCGCCGCCACCGTGACCGGACCGGACGTCAAGAGCGCCGAGCGCTACCTCGCGCGCCTCACCGACCAGCCCGAACTCTCCTCGTCCGAGCGGAAGACCGACCCCGAGAAGCTGGGAGCCGCGCTCTCCGCCCGGATCGAGCAGATGCGCGGAGTCGAGTCCGCGCTCGCCACGGGACAGGTGGAGCGGTTCACCCAGCTCCGCGACGACGACGTCACCGCCCTCGAGGTGCGCATCGCGTTCCTCGGCGGCTGCCTTCTCGTCGCGGTCGGCATCTCCACCTTCGTCGCCCGCACCCTCACCCGCCCCCTCGCCGTGGTGCGCATCGGAGCCGCCCGTCTCGCGGCCGCCCCGGAGACCGAGGAACCCATCCGCTTCACCGGCCGCAACGACGAGTTCGCCCAGGTCGTGCGGTCCCTCAACACGCTGCAGGGCAAGCTGGCCGCCCTCGCCGCGCGCACCGAGCGGCTCGACAGCGAGGGCGCCGACCTGGCGGGTGCCCGCGACGCCATCGCCGCCGAACTCGCCGCCCAGCGCGCCGACCTCCAGGGACAGACCGCCCTCCTCACCGCCGAACTCGAGCGGCTGCGGAACAGCGTCCACCACACCTTCGTCAACCTCTCCCTGCGCAGCCTGGGCCTGGTGGAGCGCCAGCTCGGCGTCATCGAGAAGCTGGAGGAGCGCGAGCAGGACCCGGAGCGCCTCGCCACCCTCTTCAAGCTCGACCACATGGCGACCGTCATGCGCCGCCACAGTGAGAACCTGCTGGTCCTCGCCGGCCACGAGCACGTGCACGGCCACCCGGGACCGGTCCCGCTCGTCGACGTGCTGCGCGCCGCCGTCAGCGAGATCGAGCGCTACGAGCGGGTCACCATCCAGTCCCTCCCGCCGCACGCCCAGGTCGCCGGCTTCGCCGCGGACGACCTGAGCCACCTGATCGCCGAGCTGCTGGAGAACGCGACCGCCTTCTCGCCGCCCGACTCCCAGGTCCAGCTGTCCGGCTGGCTGCTCGAGTCCGGCGAGGTGATGCTCTCCGTCCAGGACGAAGGCATCGGCATGACCGACTCGCGGCTCGCGGAACTCAACGCGCGCCTCGCCGAGGCCGACCCGGCGGACATCGACGGGGAGGGGCTCGGCATCCGCGTCGCCGCCCTGCTCGCCGCCCGCCACGGCGTACGGGTGGAGCTGCGCGAGCAGAAGCAGGGCGGCATCGCGGCCGTCGTCGTCCTGCCGCAGGCGCTGCTGCCGACGGCTCCGCCGGTCGCCGTCCCGCCGGCCGTTCCGGTGGCGGGCGGGGCGCCCACCCTGAACCTGCCGGGCTCGGTCGCCGAGGCCAACTCCAACGCGCTGCCGTCCCGCACCCGCGACCCGCTCGTCGAGGCGGCCGAACACGCCATCGCGGCGGCGGGACCCGCGGTCACGGCGGAGCCCGAGGCGGTGGCGGACGAGACACCGGAGCCGGGGACCCAGGAGCCGGCGGGCACGCAGGAGTCCGTACCCGAGCCCGAGCCCGCCCCCGCCGTCGAGGCGGAGGCCGGGGACGAGGCGGACGGCGAGGTGGACGGCGAGGCGGGGGCGGAGTCCGTCGCCGAGACGACCCTGCAGGTCCGCCTCCCCGATCCGCCGCCCGAGCCGGACACCCACGAACGTGCTCCCGCCGAGCCGCACCACGCGGACGTCCACGAGGAGGCGCGCCCCGAGGCCGACGCGGACGCCGAGGCGCCGGCGGAGGCCGACGTCCAGCGGATCACCGACAAGGGCCTGCCCAAGCGCACGCCGAAGATAGTCCGTCAGGCCGACACCACGACCACCCCGCGCAAGGGCGGTGTCGACGCCGAGGCCCTGCGCCGCCGGCTCGGAGGGTTCCACCAGGGAGCCCAGGCGGGCCGCAGGGACGTCGAGGCGGAGATCGAGGCCGTGCAGACCGCCCGTCCCGAGGAACGTACCGAGGCACGGACCGAAGGACGTACCGAGGCGCACACGGAAGCACGCACGGAAGCACGCACAGAGGAGAAGACGGGGGACACAGTCGAGGAGGCACGCAGTTGACTGCGACCGGAACATTCGGACTGAGCAGCGAAGCACGTAATCTTCACTGGCTGCTGGGCAACCTCGTCGAGGAGGTGCCCGGCGTGCGCTCCGTCGCCGTCGTGTCCTCCGACGGGCTGCTCCTGCTGTCCTCGGACCCGGCCCAGAACGCCGCCCCCACGGAGGGCCGCCGCACCACCGGCCCCCGGGGCTCCAGCGCCGACCTGGCGACCATCGTCTCGGGCATCGGCAGCCTCACCATCGGCGCGGCCCGTCTGATGGACGGCGGCGGGGTCAAACAGACCATGGTGGCCATGGAGGAGGGCAGCGTCTTCGTGATGTCGATCAGCGACGGCTCCCTGCTCGGAGTCCACGCCACGCCCGACTGCGACATGAGTGTCGTCGCGTACCACATGGCGCTCTTCGTCGGCCGCGCCGGACACGTACTCACCCCCGAACTCCGCAGCGAGCTGCGCAAATCGATGGAGAGCACCCAGTGACGTCCGCCTCCCACGCCCATCATCTGCCGATCCGCGGGGAGGGCCGCCGTCCCGCGCGCGTCCGCCCGTACTCGCTCACCGGCGGCCGTACCCGCTTCGGTCACGTCCTGCTGGTCGAGACGTTCGTGGCGGCCCTCGAAGCGCCGCAGCGGCGCAAGGTGCTGACGGACGGCGGCCTCGCCGCCCGCGGCCTCATGCCCGAGATGCGGGCCATCGTCGAGATCTGCCGCCGGATGCGTACGGTCGCGGAGATCTCGGCCCTCCTGAAGATGCCGTTGGGTGTCGTCCGAGTGCTGCTCAGCGACTTGGCCGACCAGGGAAAGATCCGTGTGTACGGGACCGGTCACGGCACCGGCCAGCCCGACCGCGCGCTCCTCGAAAGGGTGCTGAGTGGACTCCGTCGCCTCTGACGTCGCCTCCGTCTCCGACTCCCCGGCGCTCGCCGGTATACCCGCGCAGCCCGAGGCCGCCCACGAGGCCGTGCCCGATCCGCTGCTCCCGGCGGCCGAGGACGGCGCCCAGGACTGGCAGCTGGACCACACCCGGGCCCCGATCGCGACCAAGGTCGTGGTCGCGGGCGGCTTCGGCGTCGGCAAGACGACCTTCGTCCGCGCGGTCTCGGAGATCACCCCGCTCCAGACCGAGGCGCTGATGACGCAGGCGAGCGAGGGGACCGACGACCTCTCCGCGACGCCCGACAAGCTCACCACCACCGTGGCCATGGACTTCGGCCGGATCACCCTCGACAGCGACCTGGTCCTCTACGTCTTCGGTACGCCGGGCCAGCAGCGCTTCTGGTTCATGTGGGACGACCTCGTGCGCGGCGCGATCGGCGCGATCGTGCTCGCCGACACCCGTCGGCTGACGGACTGCTTCCCCGCGCTCGACTACTTCGAGAGCTGCGGGCTGCCGTACATCGTCGCCGTGAACCACTTCGAGGGCACCGAGCGCTTCGAGCCCGAGGACGTCCGGGAGGCCCTGACGGTCCCCCCGCACGTGCCCGTCGTGATCATGGACGCGCGCAAGCGGTACAGCGTGGTCGAGTCCCTGCTCGCCATGGTCGCGCACGCGCTGGAATCCACCCCGGAGTAGGCGCCGTTCCCGTCCGGACCAGGAGCCACCCCCGAACAACGCTGCTCATTCGTTAGGAACCCCCGCCATGCGGAAGATACTCATCGTCGGCGCCGGCCAGTCCGGTCTCCAGCTCGCCCTCGGACTGCAGTCGCAGGGGTACGAGGTCACCCTGATGTCCAACCGCACGGCGGACGAGATCCGGTCCGGCCGGGTCATGTCCACCCAGTGCATGTTCGACACCGCGCTCCAGCACGAGCGCGACCTCGCGATCAACTTCTGGGAGTCGCAGGCCCCGCAGATCAAGGGCCTCGGCGTCTCCGTCGCCGGTCCCGACGCCTCCCGCGTCATCGACTGGGTGGGCCGGCTCGACGGCTACGCCCAGTCCGTCGACCAGCGCGTGAAGATGGCCGGCTGGATGGAGACCTTCGCCCAGCGCGGCGGCCAGCTCGTCATCCACGGCGCCGCCGTCTCCGACCTGGACTACTTCTCCCGCTCGTACGACCTGGTCCTGGTCTCCGCCGGCAAGGGCGAGCTGGTCTCCATGTTCGGCCGGGACGCCGCCCGCTCCCCGTACGGCGAGCCGCAGCGCGCCCTGGCCGTCGCGTACGTCCACGGCCTCGGCCCCCGCCCCGAGCACCCGGACTTCGACGCGGTCCGCTGCAACCTGGTCCCGGGCGTCGGCGAGCTGTTCGTCATGCCGACCCTGACGACCTCCGGCCGCGCCGACATCCTCTTCTGGGAAGGCATCCCGGGCGGACCGCTCGACGTCTTCCAGGGCGTCAAGGACCCCTCCGAGCACCTGGCGCTCACGCTGGAGCTGATGGAGAAGTTCACGCCCTGGGAGTACGCGCGCGCCACCAGGGTCGAACTCACCGACGCGGGCGCCACCCTGGCCGGCCGCTACGCCCCGACCGTCCGCAACCCGATCGGCCGGCTCCCCGGCGGCGGCCTGGTCCTCGGCGTCGCCGACGTCGTCGTCGCCAACGACCCGATCACCGGCCAGGGGTCCAACTCGGCCTCCAAGTGCGCGGCCGCGTACCTCGCCTCGATCGTCGAGAACGGCGACCGGCCCTTCGACGAGGCCTGGATGCAGGGCACGTTCGACCGCTACTGGGACACCGCGCAGCACGTCACCAAGTGGACCAACGCCATGCTCGGGGTACCGCCGGAGCACGTCCTCGGCCTCATCGGCGCGGCCGGGCAGCTCCAGCCCGCGGCCGACCGGTTCGCCAACGGCTTCAACGACCCGGCCGACTTCGAGAACTTCTTCTACGACCCGGAGAAGACCTCCGCGTACCTCGCCTCGCTCACTCAGGGCTGATCGAACCCCTCGTCCGCGCCGTCCGTTGCTCCCGCCGGGAGCTCGGGCGGCGCGAACGCGTCCAGGGCGGCCCCGCCCGGGTCGGGGCGGACCGCCCCGAGCAGCGGATTGGCGGCGATCGGGGAGACCTTGACCCGTCCGCCCGGGCGGGGCGCGTGCACGACCATGCCCTCGCCGATGTAGACGGCCACATGGGTCGCCTCGGGGAAGTAGACCACCAGGTCGCCGGGGCGCAGCTCGCTCAGCGGCACCTTCGGCAAGGTCCGCCACTGCTCCTGGCTGGTGCGCGGGATCTCCCGGCCGGCACTCGCCCACGCCCGCATGGTCAGCCCCGAGCAGTCGTACGACTCCGGCCCCTCGGCGCCCCACACGTACGGCTTGCCGATCTGCCGGACGGCGTAGCGCAGGGCCTCGCCGCCCTCGCGCGAGGGCGTGCGCCGGACGGACAGCACTCCCGAGTCGACGATCTCGCGTTGGGCGCCCGCGGTCTGCGTCCGCTCCAGCTCGGTCAGCCGGGCGAGCTGCGCCGGGGACAGGGAGGCGAGCAGCCGCTCGACCTCGGTGAGCCGGGCCCGGACGTCGTCGCGCTGCTCGCGCTGCCGCGCGGCGAGTGTGCGCTGCCGCTCCAGGGCCTTGCGGGACGCGGCCGCGAGCGCGTCGGCCTGCCTTGCCGCGTCCTCGAGCCGGGAGACGGTGGTGGCGCGGTCGCGGGCCGCGCGGGCCACGATGTGCTTCCGGTCGAGGGCGTGCTGGGGATCCGGGGCGAGGAGCACCTGGAGGTAGGACGAGAGCGCCGTGGCCGCTGCCCGCCCCTGGTACTGCTCCCGGGCGAGCCGCCCGGCCGCGTCCCGTCCCCGTTCGAGGGCCCGGCGGGCGGCGGCGAGCCGGTCGGTGACCTTCTTGGTGTCGGCGGTCTGCGCCTTGAGGGCTTCCTCGGTGGCGTTGTGGCTCTCGGTCGCCTGCTCGGCCTGCCGGTAGAGGGTCTGCAGCCGGGTGAGGAGGGCGGCGACGGAGTCCCCTCCGGGGGGCGGGAGCGCGGCGGCGTCGTCGTCCTCCGGGGAGGCGGCGGCATCGTCGGTGTCGGGGGCGCCTTCTGCGGCCGGGTCGTCCGGCGCGGGGTCGTCCGGCGCGGGGTCCTCGGGGGCGGGGTCCTCGGGGGCGGGGCCCGAGGTCTCGGCGGGCTCGTCCATGGGGTCGGCGTCGGGCGCGTCGTCCCGTAGGGCTTCGGGCGGTCGTCCCCGCGGGTCGGGAGGGATCACGGGTTCGTCCGGGCGCGGGCCGTCGGGCGACCGTGAGGGCCCAGCCCAGGAGCGCGTCAGGGGCCGCGTCGGCGTCCCGCCCGGTCCGTTCGGGGAAGCGAGAGCCCGGTCCTCTTTCGGACCGCCGTTGTCCCGGCCGCCCGCCGAACTCGCCGTCGACGGCCCGGCCGGGCCGGTGGCGGCCGCCGGGGAGGCCGCCGGGGAGGCCGGCGCGTCGGCCGGCGCCCCGGCGGGCGGCGCCGCCGTCAGCGCCGTCGTGGCGGCGAGCACCGCCCCCGTGCAGATCGTGCGCAGCAGCCTTCCTGACACGTCATCACCTCCACGGAGATGATGACGCACAGAATCATGCGATTAACGCATTAAGGGGCGTTTCGGCGGGGTGGGCTCACTCGTCCGGCGGCGGGGAGGCAGGCGGGGACGCCGGCCGGGACCACGGCCACTTCAGCTCGCGCCGCTCGCGGCCCCCGGGGGCGTACGCGTAGACCCAGCCGCGCTGGATGCCGAGCCGCTTGGTGTGCCCGGCGGGCTCGCGGCGGTACGCGTACACGGTCGGCGGACCGCCGTCGGCGGCGGGCACCGGCACCTCGTACCACTTCGGGGGGTGTCCGGTCGGGCCGAGGAGGACGGGCAGGACCCGGCCGTCCAGGGGGCCGCCGCGAAAGGGGGTGTTCTCGCTTCTCACCCCACCAGTCTCATATGAGGTGGGCCGCCTCGCCGACCACCGGGAGTACCCGCCGGGCCAGCCTCCCCACCGGCCCGTCCGGCGTCTCCTGCGCCAGCAGCCGCTTCACCACCGCGGCCGTCTCCTCGTCCGTCGCGGTGGTCGCCGCGAGGAGCGCGACGAGATGGTCGACCAGCCAGCCCCGCAGTTCGTCGGCAGGGGGCCGCTTCTCCTCGTCGAGCCAGATCAGCGAGGCCGCCTCCACGGCCGCGATCCACGTCCGGACCATCATCCGCAGCCGGTTCCCGGGCCGGTCCACGCCCAGATGGACGAGGATCTGCTCGGCGGCGGCGCGCCTCACCTCGTCGACGATCGCCGTGGTCCGGGAGGTCTCGGCGACGCTGCCGCCCCGCAGGAGGGCGCTGAATCCGGCGTCGTGCTGATCGACGAAGGCCAGGTACCGGTCGAGGACCCGGACGAGCCGCTCGGTCGGCGAGCCGACGGGCGGCTCGGTGAAGCACAGTTCCAGCTCGTCGGCGGCGGAACGCAGCGCCGCCTCGTAGAGCTGCTGCTTGCCGCCGGGGAAGTAGCGGTAGACGAGCGGCCGCGAGACACCGGCCGCCTCGGCGACGTCGTCGAGCGAGACGTCGTCCGGCGCCCGGTGCGCGAACAGCGACAGGGCCGCGCCGAGGAGCTGGATCCTGCGCTCCTCGACGCTGAGCCGGCGGTACGCGGGTGACGCGGGCGTGCCGGGACTGGTCATGCCACGCAGCGTAACTCCGCGGGCCGACCCGCAGGCGGCCGCCGCCGGTCCGACCGGTGGGGCCTGGTCCCGCCCCCGGCCACCGCGCCCGGCCCGCGGCCCGCTCACCACCCCGGCCCCCGGCCCGCACGCGTCCTGAGGGTCCACGGGGTCACGCCAGCAGCCCGGACGCCTTCCACAGCCGCCGTCCGGGTCCCCGGAGCACACCGATGTCGTCCAGGAAGTCGGTCAGCCGCTTGGCCCCCGACTGCATCACCTCGCGACGGTGGCCGCTCGCCTTCACCTGGGCGACGGCCTCGCGGCGGTTCAGCCCGACGTTGTCGTACACCGCCGGGTTGATGAAGCAGACGGAGAAGACGCGGGCGGCCTCGCCGCAGCTGAGCCGGGTGAACTCCTGCTCCCAGCGCGGGGCGGTCACCATCTGCCGCCGCAGCTCCTCGCGGGCGTACCGCACATGCCGTGCCTCCTCGACCACGTGGATGCGGGTCACCCCGCGCACCAGCGTCTGGACGCGCTCGTCGGGGAAGGTCAGACGCTGCATCCAGTCGAGGATCTCCTCGCCGAGGAGCGTGGCGGCGAAGGAGCCCGGGGTGGTGGAGACGGTCTTCAGGACGCGGGCCAGGTTGTGGTAGATCCGCGGCACGGGGTAGGCGGGCGCGCCACCCTTCTGGATCATCCTGGCGAACATCATCGAGTGCCGGCATTCGTCGGCTATCTCGGTGAGGGCGTAGCGCACGTGGTTGCTGGTGACCGACTTGTCGTAGATGTGCCGGACGAGCAGCTGCATCAGAATGATCTCGAACCAGATGCCGAGCGAGGCGAGCGACGCGGCCTCGTGGCGGGCGAGGTCCATCCGCTGCTCCTCGGACATCCGCTTCCACAGCGGGGTGTCGTAGAGGGACACCAGCTCGGGCGGCCAGAACCACTTGCCCTCCTCGACCGGGGCCTCCCAGTCGAGTTCGGTCTCGGGGTCGAAGGAGTGCTTGAGGGAGGACTCGAGCAGCCGCTCGGCGACCTGTTCCCGGTCGCGGAGGGGGCCCAGGGCATCCCGGAGGAGGGTGAGGTCTTGCTCGGTCAGGGCGGTCATGGCGGCGGGGCACCTCGCTGTGCTCGCGGTCGGGTGGACGGGATCTCAGTCGGCCGGGTCAAGGGGATCGCGGTCGGTCGGGTGGACGGGATCTCAGTAGGTCGGGTCAACGGGATCGCGGTCGGGCACCGGCGGTCACCCTTATGAGACTGCTCGTCAGCAAGACCGTCAATCCCTTGCGCGCCACTTGTTGACCCCGTGTCTACCAAGGTGTGAGCTTGAGGACGGCCCGCTCATCGTTCCGAGTGAAGGAGGCGTCGGTGTCGACGCACGACCTCTACACGAAGGCCCCCGGGGAGCCGATCTGGCCGGTACCGGCGGCGGGTTCGGCCCGCTTCACCTGGGAGTACGACGACGGTCGCGACCGTCTCCTCGCCCTCTACCAGAAGGGCAAGGACAAGCAGTGGGACAGCGTCAGGCGGATCGACTGGGAGCTGGAGGTCGACCCGTACGACCCCCTCGGGACGCCGGACGAGGTGATGACGCTCCACGGCACCCGCCACTGGGCGAAGATGACGCCGAAGGACAAGGGGGAGATGCGCCGGCACTACACCTCCTGGCAGTTCAGCCAGTTCCTCCACGGCGAGCAGGGCGCGATGATCTGCGCCGCCCGGATCGTCGAGTCCGTCCCCGACCTCGACGCCAAGTTCTACTCGGCGACCCAGACGATGGACGAGGCGCGGCACGCGGAGATCTACGCCCGCTTCCTCCACGAGAAGATGGGGATGCTCTACCCGATCGACGACAACCTCCAGAGCCTGCTCGGCGACACCCTGCGGGACACGCGCTGGGACATGCCGTACCTCGGGATGCAGGTGCTGATCGAAGGACTCGCGCTGGCCGCCTTCGGCATGATCCGCGACACGACGGACAAGCCGCTGCCGAAGCAGATCCTCGCGTACGTCATGCAGGACGAGGCCCGTCACGTGGCCTTCGGCCGCATGGCCCTGCGCGACTACTACCGACAGCTCTCGGACGCCGAACGCCGCGAACGCGAGGAGTTCGTGATCGACGGCTGCTACCTCATGCGGGACCGGCTGCGCGGGGTCGAGGTCCTGGAGAACTTCGGCATCCCGAGGAAGGAGGCCGAGGACCTCTCCGAGCGCAGTGAGTCGCTGCGCCTGTTCCGCAAGCTTCTCTTCAGCCGGATCGTGCCGTGCGTGAAGGACATCGGCCTGTGGGGCGAACGCCTCCAGAAGGCGTACGTGGACATGGGCGTCTTCGACCTCGGCGACTCGAACCTGGACCTGCTGATGACCCAGGACGAGGAGTACGCGGAGGCGCTGGACCGGGAGCGGTTCGCGGCGGAGGAGAAGGCGCGGGTGGAGGAGGTACGCGCGGCGGTGGAGGAGGGGGCGGCTCAGGGGTAGGGCTGACGCGCCCAGGGCCGCCGGTCACGGGGAGGGCCGCCGGTCACGGGGAGGCCCGCCGGGCAGGGGGCCTCCGCCCCCTGCCCGGGTGGGCGTCCGGGAGCGTGACGTAGCGTGCCCGGCATGAGCATGCCGCCGCCGTCGCAGAATCCGCAGCACCCCCACCCGTACGCCGGGCAGGTGCCGCCCCCGCAGGCGCCCCAGGGGTACCCGCAGCAGCCGGGAGCGTACGGGCCGCCGCAGGGCTACCCCCCGCAGGGCGGTCCGCATCAGGGAGTGCCCCCTCAGTACCAGGGGCCGGCGGGGTGGGGGCAGCCGCCCTTCGGGGCGCCGGGGCAGGGGCCGCGTAAGAAGCGGACCGGAATGGTCGTCGGCATCGCCCTCGGGGCCGTCGTCGTGGTCGCGGGTCTCGGCTATGCCGGGGTGTCCCTGCTCGACGGCACCGGGGTCACCGGTTCGTTCCCCGAGGCGACGCACCGGCTCGTCGTTCCCAAGACCCTGCTGGACGGCGAGTACAAGCTCGTCAGCGACGCCTCAAGGACCGAGGGCAAGGAGGTCGAGGACACCTACGACCCCACCGTCAAGGACGCGAAGGCCGCCATCGCCCAGTACGGCGGCAAGGAGAACGCCGTCCTCGTCGTCTCCGGCTTCCACGGCCGCCTCAAGGACCCCGAGGGCACGCGCGCCGCCATCCTCAAGGGCGCCGTCGACAAGCAGTCCACCCTGGCCGTCCCCCCGAAGGACTTCACCCCCGCCGGCCACGACGGCCT
This sequence comes from Streptomyces sp. NPDC053755, assembly GCF_040677675.1. Taxonomy (NCBI): domain Bacteria; kingdom Bacillati; phylum Actinomycetota; class Actinomycetes; order Kitasatosporales; family Streptomycetaceae; genus Streptomyces; species Streptomyces sp. NPDC053755. Next base: position 56,918 of record NZ_JBFASK010000038.1, read on the forward strand.
GACCGTCACCTGCCAGGTCACCACCTCGAAGGACGCCACGGGGACCGCGACCCTCCCCATGTGCGCCTGGGGCGACGACAACACCGCCTCCTTCGTCGCCGTCGTCACCGCGGAGTCGGCCGTCGCCGACCCGAAGGACGTCGACCTGGCCGAGATCGCCGAGACCACGGCCGAGGTCCGCGCCGAGATGCGCAAGCCGATCGGCGGCTGACGGCCGTCCGCTTGCGTGAACGGGCCGGGCCCCGGCCGCCTGCCGCGAGGCAGGTGACCGGGGCCCGGTGTCAGGCGGACGGGTTCGGGATCAGCCGAGGGCCCGGACGCCACGCCAGTCGACGGCCAGGACCGTCCTGACAGGCGCGTTGGTGTTGGTGGTGGAGGGGTAGTACAGCTTCATGTTGCCCGTGTCACCGAAGCGGGCCCAGATGTCGGGCACGCCGTCGTTGTTGACGTCGGGGATGCCGATCGCCGAGGTGACGTTGGCTTCGGTCCAGCCCGTGCCGAAGGCGACATCGCCGTTGGCCGAGTTCGCCGCCACCTTGATCGACTCGAGGTCGACGCTGCCGGCGACCGCACCGGGCTTGCCGTGGCGGGCGTACATGTTGCCGTTGTCGAGGTTGCGCCACAGCAGGTCGGGCGTGCTGTCCTTGTTCATGTCCGCGATGTTGACGATGTCGCGGCGGGCCCAGGCGGAGCCCTCCATCAGCGTCGCGGTCTGGAAGGTGGCGCCGGTGTAGCCGGACAGCACCCAGAACGCCGTCCCGGCCCGCACGGCCAGGTCGGGCAGCTTGTCGCCGGTGATGTCGCCGATCGCCTTGATCTGCGTCCAGGTGGACGGAGCCGGGGCGTTGGACGGCAGACGGACCTTGATCCGGTCGTCGACGTTGAAGCTGCCGTAGCCGTCGCCGGGGTAGAGCCAGAACTTCTTGTCCGGGGTGACCGCGAACAGGTCGGTCGAGCCGTCGCCCGGGTAGGCGTCGTTGTAGTGCGTGATCAGTGAAGCGGTGCCGGCCGCGTCGATCCAGTGGTTCGGCGGGTCGACCGCCGAGTCCTTGGTCACGTACGAGGCGGTCAGGCAGCTGTACAGCTCACCACCGGTGCCGGCGGCGGCCGGGTCGACGGGGGCGCCGACGCAGTTGCGCAGCTTGCCGTCCGGGTGGAGGACGAGCAGGTCGGCGATGTCGTCGCCGCCCGTGTCCATCGGGCCGTCGGCCCGGTCGCGCGGCGGCAGGTAGAAGGCGTAGTCGCCGCGGATGCTCTGGTTGCCCGAGACGTCGTAGGCGTACACGTTCAGCCAGTTGGGGCCGGCGTGCCGCGGCTGGATCCCGGTCAGCGTGACCTTGCCGTTCACCGGGGCCGGCGTCTCGATGAGAGCCTCGCCCTCGAAGGCGTACTTGAACTTGGTCGCGCCGGTGGCGGTGAAGGTGAAGTCACCGGGGGTGCCGAACTTGACCTTGGCCCAGGTCGCACCGTCGCTCGTGGCCTCGGTGAACACCGTGCTGGTGATGTCCGGCTGCGGCGGCGCGGTCGGGTCCACGGTGATACGGCACGGCTCGGTGGTGTTCGGCGGGAAGTACGTGGACACGGCACCGACCTGGTCGATGGCGTGGACGTCCCACGAGTATGTCGTGTTGGCCGTGATGTCCTTCAGCATCGGGTCCGTGGCGGAGATGATCCGCGTGGCGGTCCCGGAGGAGTTCGGGGTGACGTCGACGGGGGCCGGGACCGTCCCGCCGGTGGGCCAGAAGCGGAAGCGCAGCTTCGACAGGTTGCCGTCGGCGTCCTTGGCGTTGGCCGACAGGGTGATGTTGGTGCGGCCGATCACCACACCGGAGCCGGGGCCCGGGGTGCAGGCGCCACCGGGAGACGTGGTGCCGGCGGTGGGCTCGCTCGGCGGACGGTTGTAGTCGACCTCGAAGGTGGCGGAGGTGGCGCGGAACTTGCGCCAGGTCTGCGTGTCCGACTCGCTGGTGGCGCGCATGCCGAAGGTGATGTTCGACCAGCCGGCCGTGGCGGCCTTCTGCGCGGCCGCCTTCACGTTGGTGTTGTCCCAGGCCTCGTACTCGTCGGGGCAGGAGGTGGACCAGCCGTGGGCGAAGGACTTCGACTGCAGGTGGGTCGTCCAGGAGGGCTGGGCGTTCCAGGTGGTGCCGGTGGAGATTCCGCCGGTCAGGTAGAACTTGAACTCACGGTCCGTACAGGACCAGGAGTGGTTGTTCAGCACCTTGTAGGAGGCCCGGGTGACCGTGGCACCCTTGATCTTCGGGTCGAAATCCATCCGCCAGAACGAACGGCCCAGGCCGCCGGTGTCGCTCTCGTAGCCCACGCGGGCGTCGGAGGTGCCGGAGGAGAAGTTGGTGCCGTTCCAGAAGCTGCTGTTGGGGTACTTCCGGTAGGCCGTCGTCCATGCCTCGTACCCGGCGTTCATCGTCGGGTCGACGAAGACGGGGAACTTTACGCCCGGCTTGGTGAACAGGCCCGTCTGCGCCACGTTCAGCGAGAGGCGGGCGGTGCCCGTCTCGTCACCCTCCAGTGCGACGGGGAGCTGCGCGGACTGGGCGCCGGGCTCGATGCCGGTCAGACCGGAGAGCTTGAGCACGTCCGCCGGGGTGCCGGCGGCGGTACGGGGCGTGGCCTGGGCACCCGACAGCTCGGGGTCACGGCCGCTGGAGTCCCACGCGAACGGCGTCGGGATGGAGGCGACTTCCTTGCCGG
>NZ_JBFASK010000039.1:0-52929 GCF_040677675.1 Streptomyces sp. NPDC053755
TACGCCAAAACCTCGACGACCCCGCCGAGGGTGTCGCCGTCCTTGTGTGCCTGGTCGATCTCCGCGACCATCGCCTTCGACGCGTCCGCGTCCAGACAGCGCACCGGATCGGCGTCCAGCCTCCCGACATCCCCCGGCTCCGGGTAGACACCGTACGGAGCCTTCGCCCCGGCCAGCTCCACCACGTGCGAGACGATCTCGATGCCCGCGGTCTCCTTGAGGAAGGAGCGGGCGACGGCGCCGAGGGCGACACGGGCCGCGGTCTCCCGGGCGCTGGCCCGCTCCAGGATCGGCCGGGCCTCGTCGAAGCCGTACTTCTGCATGCCGGCCAGGTCCGCGTGACCGGGCCGCGGCCGGGTCAGCGGCGCGTTCCGGCCCGTCTCCTTCAGCTCCGCCGGATCGACCGGGTCGGCCGACATCACCTTCTCCCACTTCGGCCACTCGGTGTTCCCCACCATCACCGCGACCGGGGAGCCGAGGGAGAGCCCGTGGCGGACCCCGCCGAGAAAGGTGATCTCGTCCCGCTCGAACTTCATCCGGGCGCCGCGCCCATAGCCGAGGCGCCGCCGCGCGAGGTGGTCCGCCACCAGCTCCGTGGTGACCGGGACGCCGGCGGGAAGGCCCTCCAACGTCGCGACCAGCGCGGGTCCGTGGGATTCCCCAGCGGTCAGCCAACGCAACCTGCTCAACGATGCTCCTCATACTCGCGCCTGGCACTGCGACGGCGCGACCGGGTGCGCGGCCTGGCCCGCCGTACCCGATCCTTTCACGTCCCGACGGCCTCACCGGCCTCCGGTCCAGCTATCGGACGCCCGTCTCATCGGCGAAGACGCTTTCCCGCCACCCCCGACGGCGGGACGGCGCCGTGCGGCCGGACGGACCGGCCCGGAATCTACCGGGCGGCGAGCGCCTGTTCACCCGCGGCCCGCATCGCGGCAAGGGGCGCCGACGGGACGCCCGTCATCTGCTCGACCTGGAGGACGGCCTGGTGGACCAGGAGGTCGAGGCCGCCGACCACCTTGCCGCCCCGCTCCGACCAGGCCGCGGCGAGGGCGGTCGGCCACGGGTCGTACAAGACGTCGAAGAGCGTGCCGGCCCCGGCGGGGACGGCCGCGGCCAGGGCGTCGGTGGTGCCGGCCGGGGTGGTCGCGACGACCAGCGGCGCGGAGAACGCCTGGGCGGCGTCGTCCCAGGCCGCGGTGCGGACGTCGACGCCGAGCCGCTCGCCCCAGCCGCGCATCTCGTCCGCGCGCGCCTCGCTGCGGACGTATGCCGTGACCGGACCGCCGCAGATCCCGGCCAGGGCGGCCAGGGCCGAGGAGGCGGTGGCGCCCGCACCGAGGACCGCCGCGGACTCGACCTTCTCGACGCCCCGCTCCCGCAGGGCCGCGATCATGCCGGGGATGTCGGTGTTGTCGCCGACGCGGCGGCCGTCCTCGGTGAGGACGACGGTGTTCACGGCCTCGACCGAGGCCGCCGTGTCACTGATCCCGTCGAGCAGCGGGATGATCGCCCGCTTCAGCGGCATGGTCAGCGACAGACCCGCCCACGACGCGTCCAGGCCGGCGACGAAGCCGGGGAGCCCGGCCTCGTCCACCTCGAAGCGGTCGTACGACCAGTCGCCGAGCCCCAGCGCGGCGTACGCCGCCCGGTGGAGCACCGGAGAGAGCGAGTGGGCGATCGGCGAGCCGAGGACGGCCGCCCGTCGCGTCGCGGACATCAGTCACTCCCGGAGGCGTTGAACTTCTCGACGAGCCGGTCGTGCTCGGCGAGCGTCTTGGCGAACTCGGTCTTGCTCATGCCGTCGGTCGCGACGAAGTACATCCAGCCGTCCTTCGTCGGATTCAGGGCGGCCACCAGCGCCTCGGCTCCCGGGTTGCCGATGGGCCCGGGCGTCAGACCCTTCTGCTTGTACGTGTTGTACGGGTCCGGGTTGCTGTTGATCTCGTCGCGGCCGATCTTGATCTTGCTCTGGCCCATCAGGTAGTTGTACGACGAGTCGAACTGGAGGAGCTGGTAGGTCTCCTTGTTCTCCGGGCTGAGCCGGTTGTAGATGACCTCCGCCATCTTGGTGAAGTCGTCGTGCGTCTTGCCCTCGGCCTGGACCAGGCTCGCGACCGTGACGAGTTCCCACGGGCCCTTGAGCCCGAGCGCCCTGGACTTGGTTTCCAGGTCGAGCTTCCCGTACTCCTGGTTGGCGCGGGCCACCATCTTGCGCAGGACGTCCTCGGGCTTGTTGCCCTTGGCGACCGGGTAGCTCGCGGGGAAGAGGAAGCCTTCCAGCGGGTCCTTGACGTCCTTGTGGTTCTTCGCCCAGTCGGGCAGTCCGAGGTCGTCCGCCTTGGCCTTGGCGATGTCCTTGGTCGTGCCGGCCGCGAGGTCGAGGCGCTTGTCGATCTGGTCGTAGACCCAGGTGTTGCGCCTGCCCTCGGGGATGACGAAGTTCGCCTGGCTCGCCGGACTGAGCAGCAGGGAGACGGCGCTCTCCGCCGACATCTCCTTCTTCAGCGTGTAGACGCCGGCCTGGATCGACAGACCCTTGGGGTTCTTCTGCTGCGCCGAGACGAAGGCGTCGACGCTCTTGACGACACCGGCCTTCTTGAGGATGTTGCCGATGTCGTAGCCGCCGGAGCCCCGGGGGATCTCGATCTGGACCGAGCCGCTGCCCGTGCCGGCGTAGTCGGGTGCGGCGCCGAACTGGCCCTGCCAGAACTGGTAGCCGAAGTAGCCGACACCGCCGACACCGCCCGCGAGGACGAGGGCGACGACCAGGCAGGCGACGCCGTTCCTGCCCTTGCGGCCCTTGTCGCTCTTTCCGCCCTTGCCGCGCCGGTCGCGACCGCCTCGGGAGGGGCGGCCGCCGGCCGCCTCCTCGTCGTCCTCGGGGTCGTCGTCACCGGTGAAGAAGGGGTGCTTCTCCTCCTCCTGGGCCTCCGCGTCCCAGTCCGTGACCGGCTCCGGGGGACCCTGCCGCCGGCTCGGGGGCTGCGGCGGCGGGTACGCCTCGGGGGTGCGGTAGAGGTCGGGGTCCTGACCGCCGTACGGGTCGGCGGGAGTGCCGCCGTACGGCATGGCCGCCTGACCGGTCTCCCAGTTCGTGTCGTACTGCTGTGCGGGATACCCGGGCGTGTCGTACCCCTGCGACTGACCGCCGTAGGTCTGATCGACGTACTGCCGATCGTCGTACTGCTGGGGCGCCTGGGGATGCTGCGGCTGCTCCTGCTGGTACGGCTGCTGGTACTGGGGGTCGTAGTACCGGCCGTCCTGGCCTCCGCCCTGGACACCCTGGCCCTGCCCGTAAGCGTCCTGGTGGCCGTACTGCGCCTGCTGCGGGTACTGCTGCTGGCCTTCCCACCCCTGGTCCCCGTACAGCGGGTCCGTGGGGTGCCACGGTTCGGAGCCGGGGCTCCGGCCATACTCAGTCATCGATCCCCAAAACAGCCGCGAGGCGCCCGGACGGTCCGCCCCTCGTAGTGCGGCAGCTGTTCGAACACCGCCGCATCGCGCGGAACGTTACCGTATCGCGATCAGATGACCACTTCGACGCCCTCGCCGGGCGGATTACCTGATACCCGTTCGGACTCGAGAGCGTTCTGAAGGATGATCACAGCGGCGGCCTGATCGATGACGGACCGCCCCTTCTTCGCGTTCACACCCGAGGCCCGCAGCCCCTGCGTCGCGCTCACGGTGGTCATCCGCTCGTCGACCAGGCGCACCGGCACGGGAGCGATCCCCCGCGCCAGCTCCTGGGCGAAGCGGCGGACCTTGGCAGCGGCCGGCCCCTCGCCCCCGGAGAGGGAGCGAGGCAGGCCGACCACGATCTCGATGGGTTCGTACTCCTCGACGATGAGGCGCAGCCGCCGGTGGGCGGCCGGGACGTCACGTCCCGGCACGGTCTCCACCGGCGTGGCGAGGACCCCGTCGGGGTCGCACGAGGCGACCCCGATCCGGGCGTCCCCGACGTCGATCGCGAGACGACGGCCGCGTCGCATCAGGCGGTTTCCCCGACCATGCGCTCGACGGCGTCGATGGCGTCGCCGATGGCCTGCGGGTTCTGGCCGCCGCCCTGGGCGACGTCCGGCTTGCCGCCGCCGCCGCCACCGAGGGTCTTGGCGGCCGTACGGACCAGCTCGCCGGCCTTGAGGCCGCGCTCGCGGGCCGCCTCGTTGGTGGCGATGACCGTCAGCGGGCGTCCGTTGGCCGTGGTGAACAGGGCCACGACCGCCGGGCGGTCGCCGGGGATGCGGCCGCGGACGTCGAGCACCAGCCGGCGCAGGTCGTCGGCGGAGGTTCCGTCGGGGACCTGCCCGGTGACCAGGGCGACGCCCCGGACGTCCTTGGCACCGGAGACGAGACCGGCGGCGGCCTGCAGGACCTTCTCCGCGCGGAACTTCTCGATCTCCTTCTCGGCGTCCTTCAGCTTGCCGAGCATGGCGGAGATCTTCTCCGGCAGCTCCTCCGAGCGGCCCTTGACCAGCTCCTGCAGCTGGGCGACGACCGTGTGCTCCTTGGCCAGGAAGTTGTACGCGTCGACGCCGACGAGGGCCTCGACACGGCGCACGCCGCTGCCGATCGACGACTCGCCGAGCAGCTTCACCAGACCCAGCTGGGCGGTGTTGTGGACGTGCGTACCGCCGCAGAGCTCCTTGGAGAAGTCGCCGATGGTCACCACGCGGACCCGCTCGCCGTACTTCTCCCCGAACTCGGCGATGGCACCCTGCCGCTTGGCCTCGTCGATGGACATGACCTCGGCGTGGACGTCGAGTTCCCGGGCGAGGACCTCGTTGATCTTCTGCTCGACGTCCGTCAGGACGGTGCCGGGTACGGCGTTCGGCGAGCCGAAGTCGAAGCGGAAGCGGCCCGGGGAGTTCTCCGAACCGGCCTGGGCGGCCGTCGGACCGAGGGCGTCGCGCAGCGCCTGGTGCGTGAGGTGGGTGGCGCTGTGGGCGCGGGCGATGGCCCGGCGGCGCCGGATGTCGATGGTGGCGTAGGCCGTGGATCCGACCGTCACCTCGCCGACCTGCACCGAGCCCTTGTGCACGGAGACGCCCGGGACCGGCTGCTGGACGTCGCGGACCTCGATGACGGCACCGCTGTGCAGCCGGATGCGGCCCTGGTCGGCGAGCTGGCCGCCGCCCTCGGCGTAGAACGGCGTGCGGTCGAGGACGACCTCGACGTCGTCGCCCTCCGTGGCGGCGGGCGACGGCACTCCGTTGACCAGCAGACCGACGACCGTGGTCTCGCCCTCGGTGTTGGTGTAGCCGGTGAACTCGGTGGTGCCGTTGGTGTCGGCGATCTCGCGGTAGGCGGTGACGTCGGCGTGACCGGTCTTCTTGGCCTTGGCGTCGGCCTTGGCGCGCTCGCGCTGCTCCTGCATCAGGCGGCGGAACCCGGCCTCGTCCACGGAGAGGCCCTGCTCGGCGGCCATCTCCAGGGTCAGGTCGATCGGGAAGCCCCAGGTGTCGTGGAGCAGGAACGCCTTGTCGCCGGCGAGGACGGTGCCGCCGGCGGCCTTCGTCTCGGTGACGGCGGTGTCGAGGATGTTGGTGCCGCCCTTGAGAGCCTTGAGGAACGCGGCCTCCTCGGCGAGGGCGACGGTCTCGATGCGCTTGCGGTCGGTGACCAGCTCCGGGTACTGCTCGCCCATCGTGTCGATCACGACGTCGACGAGGTCACGCACGACCGGTCCGGTCGCGCCCAGCAGACGCATGTTGCGGACGGCGCGGCGCATGATGCGGCGCAGGACGTAGCCGCGGCCCTCGTTGCCCGGGGTGACGCCGTCACCGATCAGCATCACGGACGTCCGCATGTGGTCGGCCACCACGCGCAGCGAGACGTCGCTGTCGTGGGTCTTGCCGTAGGCGACGCCGGTGAGCTGTGTGGCCTTGTCGATGACGACCTTGAGGGTGTCGGTCTCGTACATGTTCTGCACGCCCTGGAGGATCATCGCCAGGCGCTCGAGACCGAGGCCGGTGTCGATGTTCTTCGAGGGAAGGTCGCCGAGGATCTCGAAGTCCTCCTTGGAGGTGCCCTCGCCGCGCTCGTACTGCATGAAGACCAGGTTCCAGATCTCCACGTACCGCTCGTCGTTGACGGCCGGGCCGCCCTCGACACCGAAGTCCGGACCGCGGTCGTAGTTGATCTCGGAACACGGGCCGCAGGGGCCGGGGACGCCCATCGACCAGTAGTTGTCCTTCTTGCCGAGGCGCTGGATGCGCTCGGCCGGGACGCCGACGACGTCGCGCCAGATCTGCTCGGCCTCGTCGTCCTCCTGGTAGACGGTGATCCAGAGCTTCTCCGGGTCGAGGCCGTAGCCGCCGTGCTCCACCGAGGTGGTCAGCAGCTCCCAGGCCAGCTTGATGGCGCCTTCCTTGAAGTAGTCGCCGAAGGAGAAGTTGCCGCACATCTGGAAGAACGTGCCGTGGCGGGTGGTCTTGCCGACCTCTTCGATGTCCGGCGTCCGCACGCACTTCTGCACGCTGGAGGCGCGCGTGAACGGCGGCTTGACCTCGCCCAGGAAGTAGGGCTTGAAGGGCACCATGCCGGCGGGGACGAGCAGCAGAGTCGGGTCGTCCGCGATGAGCGACGCCGAAGGGACGACGGTGTGCCCGCGCTCCTCGAAGAAGCTCAGCCAGCGGCGGCGGATTTCAGCCGACTCCATCAGTGGTCCTCATTCCGGTTGTACGGGATCGTGGGGTGGGGATACGTGTGCGTGCTCGGGCGCGCCGACGGCGCGGTGGGATCGAGCGCGGCCCTGCGGCGCGGCCCGGGGAGTTCGTGGTCCGCCGGCGCCTCGATGCCGAGCGCCTCGCCCAGCTCGGCCTCCCGCTGGACCATGCCCGCCCTGACGTCGAGGGCGAAGTCCTTGAGCCGGTGCCCGGTCTCGATCGCCTTGTTCGCGGCCTGCGCGGCGAGACTCTCGGGGGTGAGCTGCTTGAGCTTCCGGTTGACCTTGGTGGTGGCCCACACGCCGGCTGCGGCGCCGGCGGTGAACCAGAACGTACGGCGGAACATCGCGGCTCAGCCTTTCTGCTTCCGGCGCCTCGCGGACGGCACGGTGCGGCCGACGATCACGGTGCGGCGCGAGCGGCCCTCCGGCGCCGGGGGCGCGTCGTCCCGGCCGCGGCCCAGTGCCCTGCGCACGCCGTAGCCGAAGGCCGCGACCTTGACCAGCGGGCCGCCGAAGGTGGAGGCGACGGTCGTGGAGAGCGCCGAGGCGTTGGAGGTGACCTCCTGGACGTCCGAGGCGATCGCGTCGACCCGGTCGAGCTGCGTCTGCGCCGACCGGACGGTCGCCGAGGCGTCGGCGAGCAGCGGGACGGCCTGTTCGGTCACGTCCGCCACGAGCTTGGTGGTGGCCTTGAGCGTCTGCGCCAGTCTCACCAGCACCACGGCGAGGAAGGAGACGAGGATCGCCCAGAACACGGCCACCAGAATCCCGGCAACCTCTCCACCGGTCACTCCGCACCGCTCTCTGCTGTCGTTGGGCCCTTGCGAAAAGTCGTTCTCCGACCCTATCGCGCCCGCGGTCTTTCCCCGTACCGGATTCCCGGCCCCCGGGCGCGGATCGGGTCGATCCGATTGTACGGAGTGCGCCCGGATGGGTACGCTCCGTGTCCCATGCGAAGGAGCAATCTCCCGGCGGAGTTGAACCGGTTCGTCGGACGGACCGACGAGCGGGACGAACTGGCCCGGCTCCTGCAGGAGTTCCGACTGGTCTGCGTCGTCGGTGTGGGGGGCGTCGGCAAGACCAGGCTGGCTCTGCGGACCGCGTCGCGCGTGCAGAAACGCTACGCCGACGGGGTGTGGCTCGCCGAGCTCGCGGCGCTGCGCGACCCGGACCTGGTGGCCCACTCCCTCGTCGAGGCGCTGGGCCTGACCGACCACACCCTCCGCGCGCCGCGCGAGGTCCTGATCGAGCATCTGGCGGACCGCCGGCTGCTTCTGGTCCTCGACGGTTTCGAGCACCTCGTCGAGGAATGCGCCCAGCTGGTGAGGGAGTTGCTGCTGCGCTGTCCCGGCCTCACCGTCCTCGCGGCGGGCCGCCGTCCGCTGCGGGTCGACGGGGAGGCTGTCCTCACCCTGGCGCCGATGGACGACGTCGACGCGGTGGCGCTGTTCGAGGAGCGGGCCGCGGCCTCGGCCGGCGCGGGGCCGGGCCGGGTCGGGCCGGACGACGCCTCCGCCGTGCGGCGGCTGTGCCGACGGCTCGACGGGATTCCGCTGGCCCTGGAGCTGGCGGCCGCCAGGCTCCCGCTGCTCACGGTGGAGCAGGTGCTGCACCGGCTCGACGACCGTTTCCGCCTGCTCACGGACGGGACGCGCGGCTCACTGCCGCGCCACCGGACACTGCGCACGGCGATCGGCTGGAGCCACGAACTGTGCACCCCCGAGGAGCGGCTGCTGTGGGCACGGCTGTCGGTCTTCGCCGGGCCCTTCGACCTGGAGGCGGTGGAGTACGTCTGCGGCGGGCCCGAACTCGCCCCGGAACGGGTCATGGACGCACTGGGCGGTCTCCTCGCCCAGTCGCTGCTCACCCGGGAGGACGGCCCTGCGGGCCCGCGCTACCGGATGCTGGACACGGTCGCCGCGTACGGGGCGGAGTGGCTGGCGGCCCTCGACGACACCGAGCGCATGCGGCGACGGCATCGCGACTGGTACATGGGGCTCGCCACCTGGTGCGAGCTGGAGTGGTTCAGTCCGCGGCAGGCCGAGGTGGCAGCCTGCACGGAGGCTGCGCTGCCCAATCTGCGGGCGGCCCTCGAACTGTGCCTGGAGCTGCCGGGCGAGGCGCATCTGGCCCGGCACCTGGCGGGAACCCTCTGGTTCTGCTGGGTCGGGTGCGGACGCCTGTCGGAGGGCCGGCACTGGCTGGACCGGGCGCTCGCGCTCGGCCCGGAGCGCTCCGAGCCGCCCGGCGCCGGGCTGAAGGCGCTGTGGGTGCTCGGATACGTGGCGATCCTGCAAGGTGACAGCACGGCGGCGGTGGCGGCGCTGCACGAGTGCGGTGAGCGGGCCCGGCGTACGGGCGACGCGCTGGCGGAGGCGTACGCCACCCACCGGATGGGCTGTCTGGCGCTCCTCTCGGACGACATGGTCCGTGCCGAGGAACTGATCGGCCGGGCTCTGGAGGCGTACCGGACGCTGGGCGAGCTGAACAGCAGTGTGCTGATGGCACAGGTCGAGCTGGCGATGGCCCGGGTCTTCCAGGGGGATCTGGAGGGCGGGGTCGCGTTGTGCACCGAGGTCAGGGAGATCTGCGAGGAGCGCGGGGAGCGCTGGACCCGGGCGTACGCGCTCTATGTGCTGGCGTACGCGGCCTGGACCCGGGGGGCCCACGGCGAGGCGCGGGAGCTGCTCGCCGAGTGCGTCACCATCAACCACGCCTTCCACGACCTGGTGGGGCTGGTCCTCGCCCTCGAACTGCTGGCACTGGTGACGGCGAGCGAGGGCGATCCCGAGGAGGCGGCAGTGCTGCAGGGGGCGACCCTGCCGGTGTGGGACTCGGTGGGACTGCGGCTGTTCGGGTCGGGAGCGTTCGGCGGGCCGCGGGCGCTGTGCGAGCGGCAGGCCGGCGAACTGCTGGGCGCGGAGCGCTACGGGGCGTCCGTGCGGGAGGGCCGGGAGCTGTCGCTCGAGGCGACGGTGGCGCGGGCCCTCGCCGAGCGCCGGCATCGGGGCTCGGGGCCGGCCACCGCGGGAAAGTCCGCCCGTCCACAGCGCCGGAGCCTTCCGGGAATGCGGAAGCCCGCCGACTCCCCCACCCGGAAGGGCGGGGAAGCGGCGGGCTGAGAACCGCGGAGTGCGCGGTACGACGACCGCTGGATCAGCGGGCGTAGTACTCGACGACCAGCTGCTCGTCGCAGATGACCGGGATTTCCTTGCGGTTCGGGTCACGGTCGAGGCGGAAGGCCAGGGCCTTCAGGTTGACCTGCAGGTAGCGCGGGGTCTCACCGTCGGCGGCGAAGCCACCCTCGCGGGCCACCTGGAACAGGGGCTTCTCACGGGAGCGCTCGCGGACCATCACGACGTCGTCGGGACGGACGCGGAACGACGGCTTGTCGACCTTGGTGCCGTTGACCTGGATGTGACCGTGCACGACCATCTGGCGGGCCTGGTAGATGGTGCGGGCGATGCCCGAACGCAGGACCAGGGCGTCGAGGCGACGCTCGAGCTCGACGACCAGCGCCTCGCCCGTCTTGCCCTCGGCCTTCTTGGCACGGTCGTAGGCGCGCGCCATCTGGCGCTCGCTGATGTCGTACTGGGCGCGCAGACGCTGCTTCTCGAGCAGACGGACCTTGTAGTCCGAGTTCTGCTTGCGGCCACGGCCGTGCTCGCCCGGCGGGTAGGGGCGGGCCTCGAAGTACTTGACGGCCTTGGGGGTCAGCGCGATGCCGAGGGCACGCGACTTCTTGACCTTGGGACGGGACTGGTTCGGCATGAACCAACCTCTCTATCTGTACGAATACGGCTTCACCAGGGTTAGAGGAGGTCGCATCCGCAGCCGGGGAAACCCGCGCGGTCCGTGAGGACCGACCGGGCAGCCGCTCCCTGGTCTGGGCACTACGTGCAGCACACGAACGGCCCATCGCCTGGTCCCGGGAATCCGGGGAGGTGATGGGTTGCCCGCGACACCTTCGAAGGTGCGCGACACTCCTGGAGGCTCGCGAGAGGCGGGCCTCCGGCTGCCTGTCCCGTTCTGGTGGCGCCGGCCGAAGCCGGACACGGGACGCAGCACTCCGCACGAGTGTACCGGGTCGGCCGGGGCCCCGTGCACGCGCCCGGGGCGGGACGTCAGCCGTCGCCGCGCAGCCGCTCGCGCACCTTCTCCACCACGTCCGCGTACCGCGCCTCGGCGCCGTACCTCGTCGGTTCGTAGTAGCGCTTGCCGTGTACCGCGTCCGGGGCGTACTGCTGGGCCGCGATCCCGCCGGGGACGTCGTGCGGATAGACGTATCCCTGGGCGTGGCCCAGCTTGGCCGCGCCCTTGTAGTGGCCGTCGCGCAGATGGGCGGGGACCGCTCCCGCCAGGCCGTTGCGCACGTCCGCCTGGGCCGCGGAGATCGCGAGGGTCGCGGCGTTCGACTTCGGGGCCAGGGCGAGGGCGATCGTGGCGTGCGACAGGGTCAGCGCGGCCTCGGGGAAACCGATCATGGCGACGGCCTGGGCGGCCGCCACGGCCGTCGGAAGGGCGGTCGGATCGGCGAGCCCGATGTCCTCGCTGGCCGAGATCATCAGGCGCCGCGCGATGAACCGGGGGTCCTCCCCGGCCTCGATCATGCGCGCCAGATAGTGCAGGGCCGCGTCCACGTCGGAGCCCCGGATCGACTTGATCAGCGCGCTCGCCACGTCGTAGTGCTGGTCGCCGTCCCGGTCGTACGTCACCGCGGCGCGGTCGACGGTCTCCTCGACCGTCTGAAGGGTGATCTCCGGCTCGCCCTTGGCGAGGGCCGCGCCGGCCGCCGCCTCCAGGGCCGTCAGCGCCCGGCGTGCGTCGCCTCCGGCGATCCGCAGCAGGTGCGCCTCGGCGTCCTCGGGCAGCGTGACCGCGCCGCCGAGTCCCCGGTCCTCGGTCAGGGCCCGGCGCAGCAGAGCGCGAAGGTCGTCGTCGGTGAGCGATTCGAGGGTGAGGAGCAGCGAGCGGGAGAGCAGGGGGGAGATGATCGAGAAGTACGGGTTCTCCGTCGTCGCCGCGATCAGCGTCACCCAGCGGTTCTCCACGGCGGGGAGCAGAGAGTCCTGCTGGGCCTTGGAGAAGCGGTGGATCTCGTCGAGGAAGAGCACCGTCTCCTTGCCGTAGCCCCCGGCCGCGCGGCGGGCCCCCTCGATGACCGCCCGGACCTCCTTGACGCCCGCGGTGATGGCGGACAGCTCCACGAAGCGCTTGTTGGTCGCCTTGGAGACGACGTACGCGAGGGTGGTCTTGCCGATGCCGGGAGGGCCCCAGAGGATGACCGAGGAGGCGCCCGCGGGGCCTCCTCCGCCCTCGCCCACGAGCCGGCGCAGCGGGGACCCCGGCTTCAGCAGATGCTGCTGGCCGAGGACCTCGTCGAGGACGCGCGGACGCATCCGGACGGCCAGGGGGCTGCTGGACGGGTCCTTCTCCTGGCGTTCTTCGGCGGCTGCGGTAAAGAGGTCGGGCTCCACGTCATGAAGCCTAGGTCACGCCACCGACAACGCCGCCGGGACGGTCGCCGCCCGCCGGTCTCAGCCGGTCCAGAAGTCCCACCAGCGGGTCAGGATCAGCATGCCGATGATCCCGATGTGCAGGACGGGCAGGACCCAGGTGAACTCGTCGAAGAAGGTCCGCAGGGCGCCCGGGGCCGGGATGACGCCGTGGCGGACGTTGTGCGAGGTCACGTACCAGAACATGACGATGGTGGCGACCCAGGCGAGGCAGCACCACAGGCAGAGGCTGTTGATCTCGTACAGCGACTGGTACATCAGCCAGGTGCAGAACCCGACGCCGAACAGGGTGCCGGCGTTCAGGCCCAGCCAGTACCAGCGGCGGTAGCGGGCGCCGGCCAGGAGGGCGAGGCCGATCGCGACGACCATGGCGTAGGTGACCAGGCCCAGCAGGGGGTTGGGGAAGCCGAAGACCGACGCCTGCTCGCTCTTCATGATGTTGCCGCAGGAGACGATCGGGTTGAGGCTGCACCCCGGGGTGAAGTTCGGGTCCTCGAGCAGCTTGAACTTGTCGATCGTGATGACCCAGGCGGCGAGCACCCCGGCCGCGCCCGTGATCACCAGCATCCAGGCGAAGGCGCGGCTCGCGCCGATCGTGCCGCCGTCGCGCTCCACCGCTGCTGTCGTCATATCGCCGTTTCCGTCGCTCGCTGGCCTCTGGGCAAGGTCATTCTGCCGCACGCGGGCCCGCGCACGCCGTTCGGTGGACATAAGAACGAACGGACCGCCCGCACGCGAGAGGGCCCGGGCCGCTCTCCGGCGGCCCGGGCCCCTCGTCGTACACGTCCGCGGATCAGGCCAGCTTCGCCTGGAGGTGCGCGATCACCTTGTCCAGGGCGACCGGCTCCTGCTCGCCGGACTCCATGTCCTTGAGCTGCACGACGCCCTCGGCGAGGTCCCGCTCGCCGGCCACGAGCGCGTACCGGGCACCGGACCGGTTGGCGTTCTTCATGTGGCTCTTCAGGCCCTTCGCGCCGTAGCCGAAGTCCGTGGCGACGCCCGCCTTGCGCAGCTCGGTGACGACACCGAACAGAACGCGGCGCGCCTCCTCGCCCAGCGGGACGGCGAAGACGCTGGTGGCCGGCGGGATGTCCAGCTCGATGCCCTCGGCCTCCAGGGCCAGGACGGTGCGGTCCACGCCGAGGGCCCAGCCCACCGACGGGAGCGCGGGGCCGCCGATCATCTCGGAGAGGCCGTCGTAGCGGCCGCCGCCGCCCACCGCGGACTGCGAGCCGAGGCCGTCGTGGACGAACTCGAAGGTCGTCCGCGTGTAGTAGTCGAGGCCGCGGACGAGCTTCTCGTCGTCCTCGAAGACCACGCCGGCGGCCGTGAGCAGCTCGCGCACCTCGGAGTGGTACGCCTTGCAGGCGTCACAGAGGTGGTCGGCGAGCGAGGGCGCGCCGACGAGCTGCCTCTGGACGTCGGCCCGCTTGTCGTCGAGGACGCGCAGCGGGTTGATCTCGATGCGGCGGCGGGTCTCCTCGTCGAGGTCGAGGCCGCGCAGGAAGCCCTGGAGCGCCTCGCGGTAGACGGGGCGGCACTCCTTGTCGCCGAGCGAGTTCAGCAGGATGCGGAAGTTCCGCAGCCCCAGCGAGCGGTACGCCTGGTCGGCGAGGATGATCAGCTCGGCGTCGAGCGCGGGGTCCTCGGCTCCGATGGCCTCGGCGCCGACCTGCGAGAAGTGGCGGTAGCGGCCCTTCTGCGGGCGTTCGTAGCGGTAGTACGAGCCGGAGTACCAGAGCTTGACCGGCAGACCGCCGGCCTTGTGCATGTTGGCCTCGAGGGCCGCGCGGAGCACGGAGGCGGTGCCCTCGGGGCGCAGCGCGAGGTTGGCTCCGCCCTTCGTGGTGAGGGTGTACATCTCCTTGGTCACGATGTCGGTGGACTCGCCGACACCGCGGGCGAAGAGGTCGACGTCCTCGAATCCGGGGGTCTCCACATAGCCGTAGCCGGACTTCCGCAGCGGGCCGGAGATGGCGTCACGGACGGCCAGGTACGTGGCGGAGTACGGCGGGATGAGGTCGAAGGTGCCCTTGGGGGCCTTGAAGGTGCTCACGTGGATCTCGTCACATTCCTCGTCGGGGAGCCTGCGCGCCGCCGCGTTCCGCGCGGCCGGTGGCCATGTCCCGCAGGTACGGGTTGGTGGCGCGCTCCTGGCCGATGGTCGTCTGGGGACCGTGTCCCGACAGCACCACGGTCGAGTTGTCGAGCGGCAGGCACACGCGGGCCAGCGATTCGAGCATCTCGTCCATGTCACCGCCGGGCAGGTCGGTGCGTCCGATGGAGCCGGCGAAGAGCAGATCCCCGGAGAAGAACACGGACGGGATGTCCGCGGCCGGGGGCATCCGGAAGGTCACCGACCCCTTGGTATGACCGGGGGCGTGCGCGACGGAGAACTCGAGTCCGGCGAGGTCCAGCTTCGCGCCGTCGGCGAGTTCGTGCACGTCGTCCGGCTCACCCACGGTCAGCTCGCCCATGAGGGGCATCCCGATGGAGCGGCCGAGGGCCTTCTCCGGGTCGCTCATCATGTACCGGTCGGCCGGGTGGATCCACGCGGGTACGTCATGGGCGCCGCAGACGGGGACGACGGAGGCGACGTGGTCGATGTGGCCATGGGTGAGGACCACCGCGACGGGCTTGAGCCGATGCTTCTTGAGCGTCTCCTCGACTCCCTGGGCGGCCTGGTGGCCGGGGTCGATGATGACGCACTCCTCGCCTGCGGCGGGGGCGACCAGGTAGCAGTTGGTCCCCCAGGCCCCGGCGGGGAACCCGGCAATCAGCACGATCGTCCTTAATTGTCGTCCGGCACAGGGATGCGACGGGTGGAAGTGGCAGATCAGAGCCTACCGGCGCTGCGTATTCCACAGCCAACCCGTATACGGTACGGGCACATCCGGCCAGCACTGGAACAGACGACCTACAAGGAGCAGACCCGGTGGTCAGCAGCGATCAGCGGCGGCGGCAGCTCGCCCGGGAGAAGTACGTGCGCCAGCAGCAGCGGCGCCTGGCGCAGCAGAAGGCGCGGCGCCGCAACACCGTCATCGCGGCCGCCCTCGCCGTGGTGCTGGCCGCCGGCGGCGCGGTGTACGCCTCGGTCGCGCTGAGCGACGGGGACAAGAAGGGCAGCGACGCCGCGGCTCCGGGCGACACCCCCACGCCCGCGCAGAGCGAGTCGAAGGCTCCGGAGCCGGCCATGGCCATCGACAAGAAGGGCACGTACACGATGGCCCTGAACACCGACCGGGGCAACGTCCGCATCACGATGGACGCGGCGAAGACCCCGCGGACGGTGAACTCCTTCAAGCACCTCGCGGACAAGAAGTACTTCGACGGCACGAAGTGCCACCGCCTCACCACCGAGGGCATCTTCGTCCTCCAGTGCGGCGACCCGAAGGGCGACGGCACGGGCGGCCCGGGCTACAACATCCCGGACGAGAACCTGACCGCGCTGGGCAAGGCCGGCGCGGACGGCTCGGTGACGTTCCCGGCCGGAACCGTCGCCATGGCCAACACCGGCCAGCCGGGCTCCGGCGGCAGCCAGTTCTTCCTGGTCTACAAGGACACGAAGCTGCCCCCGACCTACACCCCCTTCGGCACGATGGACGCGGCCGGTCTGAAGGCCGTCGAGGAGGTCGCGAAGGGCGGCGTCGAGGGCGGTGCCAAGGACGGTGCTCCCAAGAAGGCCGTCACCATCGCGAAGGCCACCGTCACCAAGGAGTGACGCGGGAAGAGCAGGAGGCGCGAGCCGAGGCGTGACCGTTCAATTTCGGTCGCGCTGAGTGCGGACAGCCGGGCGACCGGTCGCCTAGATTGGCGTTGTGCAGGGCGGGCGCTGCCCGCCCCCGGAAACTGTGGACGATGCCCAGGGGGCACAACCCCCTCGTCGGCATCATGTGGAGGAGGCGCTGTGAGCAGCGACCCGTGGGGCCGCGTCGACGAGACGGGCACCGTGTACGTGCGTACTGCCGAGGGCGAGAAGGTCGTCGGATCGTGGCAGGCCGGTACTCCCGAGGAGGCACTGGCCTACTTCGAGCGCAAGTACGAGGGCTTGGTTGTCGAGATCGGCCTCCTCGAGAAGCGGGTGAGGACGACCGACCTCTCGGCCAAGGACGCGACGGCCGCGATCGATCACATCCGCAAGCAGGTGGACGAGCATCACGTCGTGGGCGACCTCGCCGCACTGACCACGCGACTCGACAAGCTGGTCGAGACGGTGGAGTCGCGCCGCGAGGAGCGCAAGGTCCAGAAGGCCAAGCAGACCGACGAGGCGCGCGGCGCCAAGGAGGCTCTGGTCAAGGAGGCCGAGGAGCTGGCGCAGAGCGAGCAGTGGCGTTCGGCCGGTGAGCGGCTGCGGGCGCTCGTGGACACCTGGAAGGGCCTGCCGAGGCTCGACCGGAAGTCCGACGACGAGCTGTGGCACCGTTTCTCGCACGCCCGCTCGGCGTTCTCCAAGCGCCGCAAGGCGCACTTCGCCTCGCTGGACGCGCAGCGCGAGGAGGCCCGCAAGGCCAAGGAGAAGCTGGTCGCGGAGGCCGAGTCGCTGTCGAACTCCACCGACTGGGGTGGGACGGCCGCGCGGTACCGCGAGCTGATGACGGAGTGGAAGGCGGCGGGCCGCGCCCAGCGCGAGCACGAGGACGACCTGTGGAACCGCTTCCGCGGTGCCCAGGACGTGTTCTTCGCGGCGCGCGGCGAGGTCTTCGCCGAGCGGGACGCGGAGCAGACCGAGAACCTCAAGCTGAAGGAGGAGCTCGCCGCCGAGGCCGAGAAGCTGGTGCCGGTGACGGACCTGAAGGCGGCCCGCGCCGCCTTCCGCTCCCTCAACGAGCGGTGGGAGGCCATCGGCCACGTGCCGCGCGACGCCCGGCCGAAGGTCGAGGGCCGGATGCACGCGGTGGAGCGGGCCATCGGCGAGGCCGAGGAGTCGGAGTGGCGCCGGACGAACCCGGAGGCACGCGCGCGTGCCGCGGGTCTCACCGGTCAGCTGCAGGACGCGGTCGACAAGCTGCAGAAGCAGATCGACGCGGCCCGCGCGTCGGGCAACGACGCCAAGGCCGACAAGCTGGCGCGTGAGCTGGAGGGCCGCCAGGCCCTGCTCGACCAGGCTCTGAAGGGTCTGCACGAGTTCGGCGGCTGAGCCGGCTCCTCGTGCGGACACGCGAAAGGGCCCCGGCACCCTCACGGGTGGCGGGGCCCTTTCCCTTGCGCCGGAGGGGTCGTGTCAGGGCCTGCGGGCCGAGGTGACCCGGTACACGTCGTAGACGCCCTCCACGCCCCGTACGGCCTTCAGGACGTGTCCGAGGTGCTTGGGGTCGCCCATCTCGAAGGTGAAGCGCGAGGTGGCCACCCGGTCGCGGGAGGTCTGGACGGCCGCCGAGAGGATGTTGACGTGCTGGTCCGACAGGACGCGCGTGACGTCCGACAGGAGCCGGGAGCGGTCCAGGGCCTCCACCTGGATGGCGACCAGGAAGACCGAGGACTGGGTGGGCGCCCACTCGACCTCGAGGATGCGCTCCGGCTCGCGGGAGAGCGAGTCGACGTTGAGGCAGTCGCTGCGGTGCACCGACACCCCGCTTCCCCGGGTGACGAAGCCGATGATCGGGTCGCCGGGGACGGGCGTGCAGCAGCGGGCCAGTTTCACCCAGACGTCGTCGACGCCCTTGACCACGACACCGGGGTCGGCGCTGGAGCGGCGCTTGGCCCGGCCGCGCGAGGGCGGGGCGGTCTCGACGAGGTCCTCGTTGGCGGCCTCCTCGCCGCCGAGGGCCTGGACGAGCTTCTGCACGATGGACTGCGCGGTGACATGGCCTTCGCCGATCGCCGCGTACAGGGAGGAGATGTCGCTGTAGCGCATCTCGTGGGCGAGGGTGACGAGCGAGTCGCCGGTCAGGATGCGCTGGATCGGCAGGTTCTGCTTGCGCATGGCCCGTGCGATGGCGTCCTTGCCCTGCTCGATCGCCTCGTCCCGGCGCTCCTTGGAGAACCAGGCGCGGATCTTGTTGCGGGCCCGGGGCGACTTGACGAAGCCGAGCCAGTCGCGGGAGGGTCCCGCGCCCGCCGCCTTGGAGGTGAAGACCTCGACCAGGTCGCCGTTGTCCAGCGTCGATTCGAGGGGCACGAGCCGCCCGTTGACCCGCGCGCCTATCGTGCGGTGGCCGACCTCGGTGTGCACGGCGTAGGAGAAGTCGACGGGGGTCGCCCCGGCGGGCAGTGCTATGACGTCGCCCTTGGGGGTGAAGACGAAGACCTCGTTGCGGGAGAGGTCGAAGCGCAGGGACTCCAGGAACTCGCTGGGGTCCTCGGTCTCCTTCTGCCAGTCCAGCAGCTGGCGCAGCCACGCCATGTCGTTGAGGTGGTCGTCCTTGCCGGTCTTCTTCGGCACGTCGGCGCGCACCTTGGAGGCGCCGGCGACGGCCTCCTGCTTGTACTTCCAGTGCGCGGCGATGCCGTACTCGGCCCGGCGGTGCATGTCGAACGTACGGATCTGCAGCTCGACGGGCTTGCCGTTGGGCCCGATGACCGTGGTGTGGAGCGACTGGTACATGTTGAACTTCGGCATCGCGATGTAGTCCTTGAACCGGCCGGGGACCGGGTTCCAGCGCGCGTGGACGGTGCCGAGGGCGGCGTAGCAGTCACGGACGGTGTCGACGAGGACACGGATGCCGACCAGGTCGTAGATCTCCGCGAAGTCACGGCCGCGGACGATCATCTTCTGGTAGACGCTGTAGTAGTGCTTGGGCCGGCCGGTGACGGTGGCCTTGATGCGGGCGGCGCGCAGATCCGACTGGACCTCGTCGGTCACTATCGCGAGGTACTCGTCGCGCTTGGGGGCGCGCTCGGCGACGAGGCGGACGATCTCGTCGTACATCTTGGGGTAGAGGATCGCGAAGGCGAGGTCCTCGAGTTCCCACTTGATGGTGTTCATGCCCAGGCGGTGGGCCAGGGGCGCGTAGATCTCGAGGGTCTCGCGGGCCTTCTTCTCCTGCTTCTCCCGCTTGAGATAGCGCATGGTGCGCATGTTGTGCAGCCGGTCGGCGAGCTTGATGACCAGGACGCGCGGGTCCTTGGCCATGGCGACGACCATCTTGCGGACGGTCTCGGCCTGCGCGGCCTCGCCGAACTTGACCTTGTCCAGCTTGGTGACGCCGTCGACGAGCAGGGCGACCTGGTCGCCGAAGTCCCGGCGCAGCGTGTCCAGGCCGTACTCGGTGTCCTCGACGGTGTCGTGCAGCAGGCCGGCCATCAGCGTCGCCGGGTCCATGCCCAGCTCGGCGAGGATGGTGGTGACGGCGAGCGGGTGGGTGATGTACGGGTCGCCGCTCTTGCGCTTCTGTCCGCGGTGCCAGCGCTCGGCGACCTGGTAGGCCCGCTCGACCTGGCGGAGCGTGGCCGTCTCGATCTTGGGGTCGTTGGAGCGGACGATCCGCAGCAGCGGTTCCAGGACCGGGTTGTACGGGGAGGAGCGCTGGACGCCCAGGCGGGCGAGGCGGGCGCGCACGCGGTTGGACGAGCCGCCGGAGCGGGCCGGAGCGGGGGGCACGGGCCGGGACGCGGACGGCGAAGCCGATGCGGGGGCCGGTGCCGGGGCCACGGGCGAGGGGCTGCTCTCCGCGGGCTCGGGCTGGGGCGTGGCGGGGCCCGCCGCGGCCTTGTCGGCCTGCTGGTCGGGCTGCGCTGCGGAGAGTGGCTGGGCCTCGTCTGGCAAGAGCGCTCCTCGTGCGGTACCGGGTCCCCCGGACAGGCCCGGAAAGCCCATGGTATCGAGCCGGGGGCCGCGGTGCTCACGCGTGGGGCGGGTGCGGGCGCCGGCATCCCCGGTGGGGGCCCCTTTCCGGGACATACCGGGAGAACAGGCGGGGCGCTCCGGGGATTCCCCCGGAGCGCCCCGCTCCGTACACACGTCCACGGCGTCAGACCGTGATCAGCGCCTCCAGTGGAGCGCCGCGCAGGGCGGGCTCCAGCCGGGCACGCCCGGCGAGGAAGCCGAGCTCCATGAGGACCGCGACACCCGCGGCCTCGGCCCCGGCCCGCCGGATGAGCTCCAGCGCGGCCTCGGCGGTTCCACCGGTGGCGAGGACGTCGTCGATGACCATGACCCGGTCCCCGGGCAGGAGGTCCTCGGCGTGCACCTCGATCTCGGCGGTGCCGTACTCCAGCTCGTACGCCTGCTTCAGCGTGGCGCCGGGCAGCTTGCCGGCCTTGCGGACCGGGATGAAGCCCAGGCCCGCGCGGACCGCGACCGGCGCGGCGAGGATGAAGCCGCGCGCCTCCAGACCGACGACCTTCGTCGCACCGTGCGTGGCGCACAGCGTGGCGAGGGTGTCGGTCAGGGCGGTGAACGCCTCCGGGTCCGCGAGCAGCGGGGTGATGTCCTTGAACAGCACACCCGGCTTCGGGTAGTCGGGGACGTCCCTGATCCGGCTGAGCAGCAGACCGGCGGTGTCCGGGGCCTGGGCGGTCATCCGCGGCGCTCCGTCGGGCGTCCGCGGCGCGAGCGCTGTCCGACGACGGCGGTCTCCGCCACGTCCTCGAAGCCGTCGTGGCCGTGGCCCTCGTCGGTGGCGTCGTCCGCGTCCAGGGACTCGCCCTTCGCGGCCGCGGCGGCCCGCTTGGCGAGGATCCGCTTCTTCAGCGCCTTGATCGACGGCTCGCGCTCCTTGAGGTCGGCGACGAGCGGCGTGGCGATGAAGATCGAGGAGTACGCACCGGCGGCGAGGCCGACGAAGAGCGACAGGGAGATGTCGTTCAGCATGCCGGCGCCGAGGACGCCGCCACCGATGAAGAGCAGGCCGGCGACCGGCAGCAGCGCGACGACGGTGGTGTTGATCGAACGGACGAGGGTGCCGTTGATCGAGCGGTTGGCGATCTCGCTGTAGGTCCACCGCGTCTGCTTGGTGATCCCCTTCGTGCCCTCCTTGAGGGAGTCGAAGACCACCACGGTGTCGTAGAGCGAGTAACCGAGGATGGTCAGCAGACCGATCACCGTACCGACCGTGACCTCGAAGCCCACGAGGGAGTAGATGCCGACCGTGATCGTGATGTCGTGGATCAGCGCGATCAGCGCGGCGACGGCCATGCGCCACTCGAAGGCGATGGCCAGATAGATCACCACCAGGATCATGAAGACCGCGAGTCCGGTCCACGCCTTGGTGGCGATCTGTTCGCCCCAGCTGGGTCCGACCAGCTCGGCCGCGATCTTCTCCTCGGCGACGCCCATGTCCTGGGCCAGCTCCGTGCGGACCTTGTCGGACTGCGCGGTGTCGAGGCCGCCGACCTGGATACGCATGGAGCCGTTGCCGAGCTCCTGGACGATCGCGTCGTGGCCGGAGGCCTCTTCCGCGTACTCCTGGACCTGCGAGACCGAGGCGGACGCCTTCGGGGTGGTGAAGACCGCACCGCCCTGGAACTCGATGCCCATGTTCAGGCCCCGCACCGCCAGGCCGACGATGGCCGTGATGGTGATGAGGATGGACAGGCCGTACCAGATCTTGCGGTTGCCGATGAAGTCGTAGCCGACCTCACCTCGGTGGAGCCGGGCGCCGAGAGTGCCGAGCTTCGACATCTCACGCCTCCTTCGGGTCGGTGGGGGCGGAGACACGGCGGGAACGTCGCAGCGGAGGCTTGGCGCCGAGCCGCTTCGGGTCCAGGCCGGACCATGCGTGGCCCTCGCCGAAGAACTTCGTGCGCGCGAGGAGCGTCATGACCGGCTTGGTGAAGAGGAACACCACGACCACGTCGAGCAGGGTGGTCAGGCCGAGCGTGAACGCGAAGCCCTGGACCTTGCCGACCGTCACGAGGAACAGCACGGCGGCGGCGAGGAACGACACGAAGTCGGAGACCAGGATCGTGCGACGGGCACGGGGCCAGGCACGCTCCACGGCCGGGCGCAGCGAGCGGCCCTCGCGGATCTCGTCACGGATGCGTTCGAAGTAGACGATGAACGAGTCCGCGGTGATACCGATGGCCACGATCGCGCCACAGACGGCCGGCAGGTTCAGCGCGAAGCCGATGGCCGGGCCGAGCAGCGCCATGATCACGTACGTCAGGATCGCCGAGGCGAGAAGGCTGAGCAGGGCGATGAGCGACAGGCCGCGGTAGTAGACCACGAGGTAGATGACGACCAGGGCCAGGCCGATCGCACCGGCGATCAGGCCGGCCTCCAGCTGCTCGCCACCGAGCGCGGCGGTCACGGTCGTGACGCTCTGGGTGTCGAAGGAGAGCGGGAGCGCGCCGTACGACAGGATGTTGCCCAGGTCCTGCGCGGACTTCTGGGTGAAGCTACCGGAGATCTCGGCGTTGGCGCTCAGCGCGGTGCGCACCGACGGGGCGGAGACGACCTCGCCGTCCAGGACGATCGCGAACTGGTTCTGCGGCTCCTGCTGCGTGGACAGCTTGCTGGTGATCTTCTGGAACTTCTTGGAGCCACTGTCCGTGAACTCCATGTTGACGATCCACATGCCGCGCTGCTGGTCGAAGACGCCCTGGGCCTCGTCGACGTCCTTGCCGTCCACCTCGGCGGGGCCGAGGATGTACTTCTCCCACTGCCCGATGGAGTTCTTGCCACAGGCGACGATGGTGTCGGCGGGCTTGGCGTTCTTGTTGGCGGCGCTGCGCTGCTTGGCGTCGAGGCAGTTCAGCGCGGTGAACTTCTTCTCGAGCGCGGAGGTCGCGGCGTCCGGCGTCTGCGACGGCTGCGGGGTCGCGGCCGGGTCGGGCTTGCCGGAGGCGGAGCCGCTCGGCGTCGGGGTCGGGCTCGGGGCCTTGAGGGCCTCGGAGACCGCGCGGCCCTGGGTGGAGGCACTCGACGACGGGGTGGCCGTCTTCTCGTCCTTCTTGCCCTCGTCCTTGCCCTTGTCCGCCGCCGACCCGGAGGCCGTGGGCTTGGGAGCGGTGGTCGACGGGCTGGGGTTCGGCGCCGGCTGCTCGGAGGGCGCGTAGGTCAGGACCGGCCGGAAGTAGAGCTGGGCGGTGGTACCGACCTGCTCACGCGCGTCCTTCTCGTCGACACCCTTGGGGATGTTGACGATGATGTTCTCGCGGCCCTGGGTCTGGACCTCGGCCTCGGAGACACCCAGACCGTTGACACGACGCTCGATGATGCCGACCGCGGTGTTCATGTTGGTCTCGTTGACGGCGTCTTCCTTGCCGGGCTCGGCCTCCGCCTTGAGCGTGATCGAGGTTCCGCCCGCCAGGTCGATGCCCAGACGCGGCGTGGTGTGACCCGACCAGAACATTCCGCCCGTGAGCGCGACCATGGCGATCAGGATCAGTGCCAGGGCACGCCCCGGCCTCCCCTGTCCCCCCGCCGGCCTTCGGCCCTTCTTCGGTGCTGCCACCTTGTCGTTTCTCCCTGTCCAACCGTTCCGCGCCGGGTGTGCGCGTACGGCCACGAAGTGTGTGTGGGGACCTGCCCCCGCAGACGTGCAACCGTGCCGGGGACCGCGGACGCCGGTGGGCGTCCTCTCGGTCCCCGGTCGCGACTACTTCCCGTCCGCCTCGCCGTCGGCCTTGGCGTCCTTCTTGACCTCGGCGTCGGCCTCGGCCTCGTCCGCCTTCTTGGTCAGGTCGGTCTTGGCCTCCCCCGAGACCTCCACGGCGTCGTGCTCGGCGTCCTCGGCGGACTCGGTCAGCGAGGAGGCGTCGTCGGGCACGACAGTGGCGTCGGCCTCCGGCTCGTCACCGTGGACGATCCGGTTGTACTCCTCGTCGGCGAGGACCGCACCGATCGCGTTCTTGGCGTAGACGGCGTGCACGCCGGGCGCGACCTCGAGGAGGACGGTCTCGTCACCGACCTCCTTGACGGTGGCGTACATCCCCCCGATCGTCCGTACGCCGGTGCCGGGCTGCATCTGGTTACGCATCTCCGCCGCCGCCTGCTGCTTCTTCTTGGCAGAGCGGGTCATCAGGAACATGGCCCCGATGAGGACGATGAAGGGGAGGAGGGTCACGATACTCACGGGACGGGTTTCCTTCGCACGGACGCGGAGAAACCGCGGCCTGATCTTCGGGGGTGGGCGTGCCGACCAGAAAGGTCGGCATCGGCGGAGTCTAGGCGAGTCCGCATCGATGGAACAACGTCCAGCATCGCACCGCGGTTCCTCGACCGGCGAGTCTCCGCGCCGTCACGCCCCGAAGAGCCCCTGTTGTCCGCTTCCGGCCGCTCCCGGGGCCGCTGCCTGCGGCGGGACCAGTCCGAGATGCGTCCATGCCGCGGGGGTGGCGACCCGGCCACGGGGCGTGCGGGCCAGCAACCCCTCGCGTACGAGGAAGGGCTCGGCGACCTCCTC
The DNA here is from genome assembly GCF_040677675.1 of Streptomyces sp. NPDC053755. Lineage (NCBI taxonomy): Bacteria > Bacillati > Actinomycetota > Actinomycetes > Kitasatosporales > Streptomycetaceae > Streptomyces > Streptomyces sp. NPDC053755. The sequence continues at coordinate 24,474 of NZ_JBFASK010000039.1, forward strand.
GACGGTCTCGCGCTCCTCGCCGACCGCGACGGCGAGGGTGGACAGGCCGACCGGTCCGCCGCCGAAGAGCTTCAGCAGGGCCTGCAGGACGGCCCGGTCGAGCCGGTCGAGGCCGCGGCTGTCCACTTCGTAGACGCCGAGGGCGGCCGCCGCGATGTCGCGGGTGATCACGCCGTCCGCCCTGACCTGGGCGTAGTCGCGGACGCGGCGCAGGAGGCGGTTGGCGATGCGGGGCGTGCCCCGGCAGCGGCCGGCGATCTCGGCGGCGCCCGCGGTGTCGATCTCGACGTCGAGGAGGCCGGCGGAGCGGTGGATCACGCGCTCCAGCTCGGCCGGTTCGTAGAACTCCATGTGCCCGGTGAAGCCGAAGCGGTCCCGCAGCGGCGGCGGGAGGAGTCCGGCCCGGGTGGTCGCCCCGACCAGGGTGAAGGGGGGCAGTTCGAGCGGGATGGCGGTGGCGCCGGGGCCCTTGCCGACGATCACGTCGACGCGGAAGTCCTCCATCGCCATGTAGAGCATCTCCTCGGCGGGCCGGGACATGCGGTGGATCTCGTCGAGGAAGAGGATCTCCCCCTCCTGGAGGGAGGAGAGGATCGCGGCGAGGTCGCCGGCGTGCTGGATGGCGGGGCCGGAGGTGATGCGGATCGGCGCGTTCATCTCCGCGGCGATGATCATCGAGAGGGTGGTCTTCCCGAGGCCGGGGGCCCCGGAGAGCAGGACGTGGTCGGCGGTCGCGCCGCGCTGACGGGCCGCCTTCAGCACCAGGTCGAGCTGCTGGCGGACCTTCTCCTGGCCGACGAACTCGGCGAGGTCCTTGGGGCGCAGGGCCGCCTCGACGGCCTGGTCGTCGCCCTCGGCGGCGGCGTCGACGATCCGCTCCTCGGCGGCCGGTGCCGTGTCGTCGTCCCAGTTCACGTGTCTGCCTTCTCGGTCTTCTCGGTGCGGTGCGGGTGCGGGGGCGTACGGGGGCGGTGCCGCGGTCCGGCGGTGCTAGCGGGCGCGGTTGAGCGTCTGGAGCGCGGCGCGCAGCAGCTGCGGGACGGGGGCGGAGCCGGATTCGGCGAGGGCGGCCTCGGCCTGCGGGGTGACCGCGGCGACGGCGTCCTCCGCCTCGCGGCTGGCATAGCCCAGGCCGATGAGCGCGGCCGACAGCTGCTCCGTCCACGGGGCCGGTCCGGAGGCGGCGGCGCGCTGGGCGCCGACGAGGCCGCCGGTGCCGAGCGGCCGGCCCAGCTTGTCCTTCAGTTCGAGGAGGAGCTTCTGGGCGCCCTTCTTGCCGATGCCGGGGACGGCGGTGAGCGCCTTCTCGTCTCCGGTGGAGACGGCCAGCCGCAGCGCGTCGGGGCTGTGCACGCCGAGCATGGCCTGGGCCAGGCGCGGGCCGACGCCGCTGGCGGTCTGGAGGACCTCGAAGACCTGCCGCTCGTCGTCGTCGGCGAAGCCGTACAGGGTGAGCGAGTCCTCCCGCACCACCAACGACGTGGCCAGACGGGCTTCCTGACCGATCCTCAGCTCGGCGAGGGTGCTCGGGGTGCACTGGACGGCCATGCCCACACCGCCGACCTCGATGACCGCGGTGGTGGGGGCGAGCGCGGCGACGGGGCCGCTGACGAAGGCGATCATCGGGTACGGCCTTTCGCGGTGCGCGGAGCGGAGGGCGATGCGGTGGAGTGAGCGGCGGCGTGCAGGGCCACGGCCTGCTGGAGGCGGTTCTGCGCGGGGGCCCGCCAGATGTGGCAGATGGCCAGGGCGAGCGCGTCGGCCGCATCGGCCGGCTTGGGCGGGGCCGCGAGCCGCAGGAGGCGGGTCACCATGGCCCCGACCTGGGCCTTGTCGGCCCGCCCGCTGCCGGTGACGGCGGCCTTGACCTCGCTGGGAGTGTGCAGGGCGACGGGGATCCCGCGACGGGAGGCGCAGAGCATGGCGACGGCGCTGGCCTGGGCGGTCCCCATGACCGTGCGGACGTTGTGCTGGCTGAACACCCGCTCCACGGCGACCAGTTCGGGTGAGAAGCGGTCGAGCCACTCCTCTATGCCACGCTCGATGCCGACCAGCCGTACGCCGATGTCCGCGTCGGCGGCCGTCCGCACCACGCCCACGCCGAGCATGGTGAGGGGCCGGCCCGCGACACCTTCGACGACGCCGACGCCGCACCGGGTCAGGCCCGGGTCCACCCCGAGAACGCGCACCTCAGTCCCTCCCCGCACTGTCGTTCCGCCTCAGACTACGTCCGGGGGTTCCCCGGTTCGCGCAGGCTATCGGCTCGCACTGACAACGCCCCGCGAACAGCGGCGGGCCGACGGGAGTGTGTCCCCGTCGGCCCGCCGAAGACGGCCCGCCGTCAGGCGTCGACCTTCTCCATGACCTCGTCGCTGACGTCGAAGTTGGCGAAGACGTTCTGCACGTCGTCGCTGTCCTCGAGCGCGTCGATCAGCTTGAAGATCTTGCGCGCGCCCTCTTCGTCGAGTTCGACCTGCATGGTCGGGACGAAGTTGGAGTCGGCGGAGTCGTAGTCGATGCCGGCCTCCTGCAGGGCGGTGCGCACGGCGACCATGTCGGTGGCCTCGCTGATCACCTCGAAGCTGTCGCCGAGGTCGTTGACCTCCTCGGCGCCCGCGTCGAGCACCGCGCCGAGGACGTCGTCCTCGCTCAGCTCACCCTTGGGGAGGACGATGACGCCCTTGCGGTTGAACAGGTACGAGACCGAGCCCGGGTCCGCCATCGAGCCGCCGTTGCGGGTCATGGCGACGCGGACGTCGGAGGCGGCGCGGTTGCGGTTGTCGGTGAGGCACTCGATGAGCACCGCGACGCCGTTCGGGCCGTAACCCTCGTACATGATCGTCTCGTAGTCCACGCCGCCGGCCTCGAGGCCGCCGCCGCGCTTGACCGCGGAGTCGATGTTCTTGTTCGGGACGGAGCTCTTCTTCGCCTTCTGGATGGCGTCGAAGAGCGTCGGGTTGCCGTCGATGTCGGCACCGCCGGTACGCGCGGCGACCTCGATGTTCTTGATCAGCTTCGCGAAGAGCTTGCCGCGCTTGGCGTCGATCACGGCCTTCTTGTGCTTCGTCGTAGCCCATTTAGAGTGGCCGGACATCTGCCTGTCTCCTTCGCGTAACCCATTACTGAACGAACCCCAGAGATCCTACCGGGATCGTGTCACCGCGCCGCGCGCACCATGTCGACGAACAGGGCGTGGATGCGGTGGTCCCCGGTGAGCTCCGGGTGGAACGAGGTCGCGAGGGCCCGCCCCTGGCGCACGGCGACGATGTGACCGTCGTGCTCGGCGAGGACCTCCACCTGCGCGCCGACGGACTCGACCCAGGGGGCGCGGATGAAGACGCCCTCGACGGGACCGTCCTCGATGCCGCGGACCTCGACGCCGGCCTCGAAGGACTCGTTCTGCCGCCCGAACGCGTTGCGGCGGACGATCATGTCGATACCGCCGAAGGTCTCCTGGCCCGAGCGCGGGTCGAGGATCTTGTCGGCGAGCATGATGAGCCCGGCGCAGGTGCCGTAGACCGGCAGGCCGGCGGCGATGCGCTCGCGCAGGGGGGCCGTCAGGCCGAACAGCTCGGCCAGCTTGGAGATGGTGGTGGACTCGCCGCCGGGGATGACCAGGCCGTCGACCTCGGCGAGCTCTTCGGGGCGCCGGACCGGCCTGGCCACGGCGTCAGCCGCGGCCAGGGCGATCAGGTGCTCCCGTACGTCGCCCTGGAGAGCCAGGACACCGATCACAGGAGTGTTCATGGGGTCTTACCAGCCGCGGTTGGCGTAGCGCTCGGACTCGGGGAGGGTGTCGCAGTTGATGCCGACCATGGCCTCGCCCAGGTTGCGGGAGGCGTCCGCGATGATCTTCGGGTCGTCGTAGAAGGTGGTGGCCTTCACGATGGCGGCGGCGCGCTTGGCCGGGTCGCCGGACTTGAAGATGCCGGAGCCGACGAAGACGCCCTCGGCGCCGAGCTGGCGCATCAGCGCGGCGTCGGCGGGGGTGGCGACACCACCGGCGGAGAACAGCACGACCGGCAGCTTGCCGAGCTCGGCGACCTCCTTGACCAGCTCGTACGGGGCGCGCAGGTCCTTGGCGGCGGCGAACAGCTCGTTGTTGTCGTAGCCGCGCAGGCGGGCGATCTCGTTCTTGATCTGGCGGAGGTGGCGGACCGCCTCGACGACGTTGCCGGTACCGGCCTCGCCCTTGGAGCGGATCATGGCCGCGCCCTCCGCGATGCGGCGCAGGGCCTCGCCCAGGTTGGTGGCGCCACAGACGAACGGCGTGGTGAAGGCCCACTTGTCGGAGTGGTTGACCTCGTCGGCCGGGGTGAGCACCTCGGACTCGTCGATGTAGTCGACGCCGAGGGACTGCAGGACCTGCGCCTCGACGAAGTGGCCGATGCGGGACTTGGCCATGACCGGGATGGACACGGCGCCGATGATCTCTTCGATCATGTTCGGGTCGGACATGCGGGCCACGCCGCCGTCCTTGCGGATGTCCGCGGGGACCCGCTCCAGGGCCATGACGGCCACGGCACCGGCGTCCTCGGCGATCTTCGCCTGCTCGGCGTTGACCACGTCCATGATCACACCGCCCTTGAGCTGCTCGGCCATGCCGCGCTTGACGCGGGAGGTGCCAATCGCCGACGACTCAGCGGACGGGTTGCTGTTGGGAAGCGTGGTGGACACAGGGACCTCACTCGAGAAAGCGGTGTGGAGACAAGACGAGGAAACAGGCCACCTGCGGTCCACAGCAAGGGCCAATGTGGAGCCCGTGGATCGTTTTCGTTGCATTCCCAGGCGAGGGGGGTCAGGTCGGGCGATCGGCAAGGGCCACGGGCGGCTCGTCGTCCATTTCGAAGGCCAGCGGGAAGGGGGCGTGGCCCGCGAGACGGAACCAGCGGACCGTACGGTGACGGCGCAGCGCACGGGCGGCGCGCACGGAGTCGTTGTGGAACCTGCGGGCCATCGGGACCCTGCGCACGGCCGCCGCGAGTTCGCCGGCGGCCTCCTCGCCGCCCGGGGCCTCCCGTACGACCTCGACCTGCTCGGGCTCGCCGAAGACGGCCCGCAACGCCTGGCTCAGCTCGCTCTCGGCGACCTCGCGGTGGTCCTCCTCGGCCTGGCGGGCGGCGTGGGCCGCTTCGTAGAGCACGATCGAGGCGGCCGGGTCGAGCACCCCGGAGGTGGCCAGTTCCTGGGTGACCGAGGCGCGCCGCAGCAGCTGGGCGTCGAGGGCGGCGCGGGCGGCGTCGAGCCGGGAGTGCAGCCGGTCGAGCCGCCCGGCGGTCCAGCTGAGGTACAGGCCGATCGCGATGAGCGCGACGACGGTCCAGATCAGGGTTACGGTCACGGGCGCACAGGCTACCGGGGCGGCGGGCCTCCCCTCCCGAGGGCGTGGTCACGGGAGACCGGGCTCCGCCGGCCCTTGGTACCGCAAGGGCCGGCCGGGACGCCGGACACGGCCGGGAGAGACCGCCCGGAACCCGGCCCACGGGAACCGCCCCGAACCCGGCCCGAGGGAACGCCCCGGCACGGACGGGCCGTGCCGGGAGAACCCCGGCGGATCAGTCCCGGGCCGCCAGGCCGAAGCGGGCCCGCAGGCCGGTGCGCTCGTCCGCGGCCACCGACGCCGCGCCGTCCGTCACCGTCTCGTACACGGCCAGGATGTCCGCGCCCACCGTCGACCAGTCGAAGCGCCGTACGTGCGCGCTCCCCCGGGCCCTGAGTTCCTTGCGCCGCTCCTCGTCCCCGAGCAGCCGGACCGCCGCGTCCGCCAGCGCGTCCGCGTCCTCGTTGGCGAACAGTTCGCCGGCCCCGCCCTGGTCGAGGACCTGCGCGAACGCGTCGAGGTCGGAGGCGAGGACCGGCGCGCCGGCCGACATCGCCTCGACCAGGATGATCCCGAAGCTCTCGCCGCCGGTGTTGGGCGCGACGTACAGGTCGACACTGCGCAGCAGGCGTGCCTTGTCCTCGTCGCTGACCATGCCGAGGAACTCGACCCGCGCGCGCATCTCCGCCGGGAGACCGGCCACGGCCTCCTCCTCGTCGCCGCGCCCCGCCACGACGAGCCGTGCTCCGGGCCGCTCCGTGAGGATCCTCGGCAGGGCCCGCATCAGCACGGGCAGCCCCTTGCGGGGCTCGTCGATCCGCCCGATGAAGCCGAGCGTCTCGCCCTGCCACTCCTTCTTCGGCTCGGCGCGCGCGAAGAAGTCGACGTCGACGCCGTTGGGGATGACGACCGCGTCGCCGCCCAGGTGCTCGACGAGGGTCCGCCGCGCGTACTCGCTCACCGCGATCCGCGCGCTGATCTTCTCCAGCGCCGGCTGGAGGATCGGATACGCGGCGATCATCGCCCGCGAGCGCGGGTTGGAGGTGTGGAAGGTGGCCACGATCGGCCCCTGAGCCGCCCAGCAGGTCAGCAGCCCCAGCGACGGGGAGGCCGGCTCGTGGATGTGGATGACGTCGAAGGTGCCCTCGTGCAGCCAGCGGCGCACGCGCGCGGCCGACAGGAAGCCGAAGTTGAGCCGCGCCACGGAGCCGTTGTACGGCACGGGAACGGCCCGGCCGGCCGAGACGACGTACGGCGGGAGCGGTGTCTCGTCGTCGGCGGGAGCGAGCACCGACACCTCGTTCCCGAGGCGGATCAGATGCTCGGCCAGGTCGCGGATGTGGAACTGGACGCCGCCCGGCACGTCCCACGAGTACGGGCAGACGATGCCGATCCTCACGCGCTCCGCTCCCCGCGCGGGCCGTCGCCCCGGTGGTCGCCGGAGCCCCGCTCGTCGGAGCCCCGGCCGTCGGCACGGTCGCCGCCGGGCTCTTCGGCACGCTCGTCGAGATCCGCGAGCCACAGTCGTTGCAGCATGTGCCAGTCCTCCGGGTGGTCGGCGATGCCGGTGGCGAAGGCGTCGGCCAGCGCCTGTGTCATCACGGACGTCTTCTCGGCCCGCGTGCCTGTCTCGGGCACGGCGACGGGCGCGTGCACCCGCCCCTTCATGACCGCCGAGTCGTCGTACCAGAGCGTCACGGGCATCAGCAGGGCGCCGGTCTGCTGCGCCAGCATCGCCGGACCGGCCGGCATCCGTGCCGTCTCGCCGAAGAACGAGACCTCCGTACCGGACGCCGACAGATCGCGGTCGGCGACCAGGCAGATCAGACCGCCGGCCCGCAGGCGGCGCGCCAGTATGCCGAAGGCGGCGCCGCCCGTGTGGGGCAGGACCTCCATGCCCAGGGACTCGCGGTAGGCCACGAAGCGGTCGTACAGCGTCTCCGGCTTGAGCCGTTCGGCGACCGTGGTGAACGGCACCCCGAGGTGCCGGGTCACCCACACGCCCGCCAGGTCCCAGTTGGCCAGGTGCGGCAGGGCGACGATGACACCGCGCCCGGAGGCGAGCCCGTCCTTCAGATGGTGGACGTCCTCGATGTCGACGCCGCTTCCGACCCGCTCCTTGCTCCAGGCCGGCAGCCGGAAGGACTCCATCCAGTACCGCATGTAGGAACGCATGCCGGCCTTCGACAGCGCGGCGAGCCGCTCCGGCGTGGCGTCGGGCACCACGCGCGCGAGGTTGGACTCCAGCCGCAGCACGCTCGGGCCCCGCCGCTTCCAGGCGATGTCGGCGATCCGCCGGCCGAGCCCGACCGCGACCGGCTCGGGCAGCTTCCTGACCGTCGCCCAGCCGAGCCCGTACAGCCCGTCGGTCAGCCGGTCCCGCAGGTCCGTGGCACCGCTCACGACGTCGCCTCGCTCCCCCGGCCGGCGCCCGCGTCACCGCGGGCGTCCGCCTCCGCCGACTCCCGCCGTACGGTCACGACCCGCTGCCCCAGCGTCACCGCCGAGCCGACGGCCACGATCCACAGCGCGATCGGCAGCAGGACGTCGACGCCGGGCACGCCGAACGCGTGCAGTCCGGCCAGGCCGGCCGCGACCAGCGAGATCACCAGGCGCTCGGCCCGCTCGATGAGGCCGTTGACCGCGACCGGCAGGCCGATCGATTCTCCTCGGGCCTTGGTGTACGACACGACCTGACCGCTGGCCAGGCAGAAGATGGCGACCGCGCACAGCACGTCGTCGTCGCCGGTACCCGCGTACCAGAGCGCGAAGCCGCCGAAGATGGCGCCGTCGGCGACCCGGTCGAGCGTGGAGTCGAGGAACGCCCCCCAGCGGCTGGAGATGCCGGCCTGCCGGGCCATGTTGCCGTCGACGAGGTCGGAGAAGACGAAGAGGGTGATGACGATCGTGCCCCAGAAGAACTCTCCCCGGGGGAAGAAGACCAGTGCACCCGCCATCACACCGGCCGTGCCGATGAGTGTGACCGCGTCGGGGCTGACGCCCCGGCGGAGCAGAAACGCGGCGAACGGTGTGAGGACACGCGTGAAGAATGCACGCGCGTACTTGTTCAGCATGGCCTTCCCGACGTTCGGTGGGCCGCGCGGCCCCAACGACCACCGGCTCGCCCATCGTAGCCAGGACCGTGGCGCCGTACCGTCGGGCACCCGGTCCGCCGCGTCACGTACGACGTATGGACGCATCGTGACGTCGGTGCAAAGCTCGAAGGACAACCCGCGGGCGTCGCCGGAGCTGCACGCGAAGCACCGTCCGCCGCGCCCCCTCCCCACGCCCGCGCCCGCCTCACCGTGCAAGCGATCGGGAGGAACACCATGGGCGACAAGGCGAACGCACACTCCGGGGCCGCCGGCAGGGCGCCGACGGCCGACCGGCCCTCGGCCGTACGGAACGTGGTGCTGGTCGGCCACAGCGGATCGGGAAAGACCACCCTCGTCGAGGCCCTCGCGCTGACCGCCGGAGCGGTCAACCGGGCCGGACGCGTCGAGGACGGCGGGACGCTCTCCGACCACGACGAGATCGAGCACCGCCAGCAACGCTCCGTACAGCTCTCCCTCGTCCCGGTGGAATGGGGCGGGTGCAAGATCAACCTTCTCGACACCCCCGGATACGCCGACTTCGTCGGAGAGCTGAGGGCCGGTCTGCGCGCGGCGGACGCGGCCCTCTTCGTCGTCTCGGCGGCCCAGGAGGCCGACGCCGTGGCGAGCTCGACCCGCATGGTCTGGGAGGAGTGCGCGGCCGTCGGCATGCCCCGCGCCATCGTGGTCACGCACCTGGACACGGCCCGCACCGGCTTCGCCGAGCTGACAGAGGTCTGCGGGCGGATCTTCGGCGGCGACGACCCCGACGCGGTGCTCCCGCTCTATCTGCCGGTCCACGGTGCCGAAGCCCCCGACGGCCACGCCCCGGCCACCGGCCTGATCGGGCTGCTGTCGGAGAAGATCTTCGACTACGCAGGCGGCGAGCGGCGCGAGATCCCGCCCGACGAGGACCGGCGGCCGCTCATCGCCGAGGCACGGGCCCGCCTCATCGAGGGGATCATCGCGGAGAGCGAGGACGAGTCCCTCATGGACCGCTATCTCGGCGGCGAGGAGATCGACCTCACCACCCTGACCGACGACCTGGAGAAGGCCGTCGCCCGGGGCACCTTCCACCCGGTGCTCGCCGCCGCGCCCGCCGCCGCCGGCGCGAAGCAGGGGCTGGGCACCGTCGAGCTCCTGGAGCTGATCACCAGCGGCTTCCCCACCCCTCTGGAGCGTGAGGTCCCCGCCGTCACCACCCCCGACGGCGAGCCCCGGCCGCGGATGACCTGCGACCCGGACGGCCCGCTCCTCGCCGAGGTGGTCAAGACCGCCTCCGACCCCTACGTCGGCCGGATCTCGCTGGTGCGGGTCTTCTCCGGCACCCTGCGGCCCGACCGGACCGTCCACGTCTCGGGGCACGGTCTGACCGACCGGGGACACGAGGACCACGACGTCGACGAGCGGATCGGCGCGCTGACCTCCCCCTTCGGCAAGCAGCAGCGGCCGCTCGACGCCTGTGTGGCGGGCGACCTGGCCTGTGTCGCCAAGCTCGGCCGGGCGGAGACCGGGGACACCCTCTCGGCCAAGGAGGACCCGCTCCTGATGGAGCCGTGGACGATGCCCGACCCGCTCCTCCCGCTCGCGATCGAGGCGCACAGCAAGGCCGACGAGGACAAGCTCTCCCAGGGCCTGGCGCGGCTCGTGGCCGAGGACCCGACCATGCGCCTGGAACAGAACCAGGACACCCACCAGGTGGTGCTGTGGTGCCTCGGCGAGGCCCATCGCGAGGTCGCGCTCGAACGGCTGCGCAATCGCTACGGGGTCCAGGTCGACGCCGTCCCGCACAAGGTCTCGCTCCGGGAGACCTTCGGCGGCCCTTCGGCCGGGCGTGGCCGGCACGTCAAGCAGTCCGGCGGCCACGGCCAATACGCCATCTGCGAGATCGACGTCGAGCCCCTGCCCCCGGGCAGCGGCATCGAGTTCGTCGACAAGGTGGTGGGCGGCGCCGTGCCGCGGCAGTTCATCCCATCCGTGGAGAAGGGCGTGCGGGCCCAGGCGGCGCGGGGCGTGGCGGCCGGGTACCCGCTGGTCGACGTGCGGGTCACCCTGCGCGACGGCAAGGCCCACTCGGTCGACTCCTCGGACGCCGCCTTCCAGACGGCGGGTGCGCTGGCGCTGCGGGAGGCGGCCGCCGAGGCGAGCATCCAGCTTCTGGAGCCGGTCGCGGAGGTCCAGGTCCTCGTCCCCGACGAGTACGTGGGTCCGGTGATGAGCGATCTGTCGGGGCGACGCGGCCGGGTCGTCGGTACGGAGCAGGCGGGGCAGGGGCGCACGGTGGTGCGCGCCGAGGTCCCGGAGATCGAGATGGGCCGGTACGCCGTCGACCTGCGGTCCGTCTCGCACGGCACCGGCCGCTTCGACCGTTCGTACGCCCGTCATGAGGCGATGCCGCCGCCGGTGGCGCACAAGCTCCGCGAACAGGCGGGCGCCGAGGCGTAGTCGACCGCGCCTGCCCCCGAGCCGGCGGCCGGTCAGGCCCGGGCCGACGGTGGGAAAGGGAGGCCGGCGGACGGGCCGGCGTGGAGCCCGGTGTGCAGGCGGGCCGGTGTTTCGGGCGGCGCCGGGCCGTGCGGCCCCGGCCCGGACGCCGCTCGGCGGCGGGCCGGGGCGGAGCGGCCGCCGGCCCGCCCGTCGTCCGGGCGGACGCTTGTCGCCCTCGGCCGTCGTCCGACCGCCGGTGCCGCCCGCGGAACTCCCTTCCGGTCGACGGCATCCGGCCGTCCGTGCCCGGTTCCGTGACGCATCCGCCGGTACCCGGTTACGCTGTGGTGCCCAGCTCAGAAGGTGTGCGGGGCGCGGTAGTTGGGAACAGGCCGCAGAGGAACACGCGGTGGACCACGCGGGCACGCGGCGATGGGGGCGGCAGTGACGATCGGCAGTTTCGGACCCGGGGCGCAGATCCCCCTCCAGGGCTCGGACGGACAGACGGCGGCGACGCATGCCCTCGCCTCCGCCGCGTATCGCGACGGTCCGGTCGAGGAGATCCTCAAGGCCAACAACGAGTGGCACCAGTCCAAGGTGACCGAGGGCAAGTGGAACAAGCTCTTCCGGCCGGACCTCGGCGAGGCGTTCTCGCGCGCGGTGCAGGTGCGGATGCTCGGCGGCGCCCGCAAGGCGCTCGTCCAGTCCTTCGGCACCGAGCCCCAGCCGGTGGTCGAGCACTGTCTGGCCGCCACCCGCATCCGTAAGCAGCGCGACACCAGGCTGACCCTGGTCACCTTCCTCTTCGGCATCGTCTTCCTGCCCGGCCTGCTGCTCTGGCTCGGGGTGATCCAGCTGCGCCGCATGGTCTCCGGCACGGAGAACCGGCGGACCGGTGCCGTGGGGACGGCCCTGCTGCTGGGCGCCGGTCTGCTGGCCGCGCTGGTCCTGTTCAAGCTGCCGTTCGGCGGCGTCCTGTCGATCTACCTCCGGGCCATGATCGTGGCCCCGGTCATCGGCTGGTTCCTCGCCAAGCGGATCTGCGAGTCGACCGCCAGGGACCTGCGGGCCCGCTGGGACGGCCTGCTCAGCGGCGGTGGCATCGGGGCCCGGATCCCGGAGGCGGTGCCCGGCGACCCGAGCGAGAAGGCGGCCGAGGACCTCCGCCAGAACCTGGAGAAGCTGACCGCCGAGCAGCACTCCAACGTCGTCTTCTACGCCGGCCCCAAGGGAATACTGGGCATGGGGACCCGCTGGGGCAGCTGGACCCTCGCCGAGGAGCTGGTGCCCAAGGACGGCCGGGAGATCCACGACTTCCGCGCCTGGGACGTCGTACGCAAGATCCATGACGAGCTGTCGCTGATGGAACGGGGCTCCCTCAAGACCGGTTTCCCCAAGCCGACCGTCAAGCACTGGATCGTGTCGCCCGTCGGCGAGGGCGCCGACGAGGTCGCCCGCCCCGAGGGCGACAACATCGTGCACTTCCAGGTCAAACCGCACGAGATACAGCGCATCTGCAACGACCAGCAGTTCGGCAGCGGGAACCGGCACTACCTCGGCGTGCAGTTCACCCTCTGGGACGGTCAGCTCGTCCTCACGATGATGATCACGGTCACGTCGTTGCTGCACACGCTGCGGGTCGAGGTCACCGGCCATGCGCTGGGGCCCGTCCACTCGCTCTTCACCACCAAGCCCAAGGCGAAGACGAAGGAGGTCTCCAAGACCGTCCGGTTCTGGGAGACCCGGGAGATCCAGCTGCCGCTCATCGAGACCGACGAGGTGGTGCGCCTCGCGGTCCGGGCGCCGCTGACGTGGTTCCCGCCGGTCCTGGACTTCCTCGGTGGCAAGCTCGTCCTGCCGGAGCCGTTCGGTCTGCGGCACGCCTGGGCGGCGCAGCCCTGGCGCCACCGCTTCATGGCCGACGACGCCATCCGCGCCGCGACCCCGGTGATGCGCGCGGTCCACGCCGCGACCATCAGGGTGCTGGACGACCACGGGGTGGACACGGAGCGCTTCACCAACCGCTCGCTGATCCTGAGCGGCACCGTCCAGGAGCCGGGCCCGAAGAAGGCGGACGTCTACGACGCGTGAGGACCGCGAGCCGCGGCCGGCCTACCGGGAGGAGGCCGGCCAGGCATCGGCGAGCATCTTGCGGGTGTCGGCGAGGAGCTGCGGAAGCACCTTCGTGTGCCCCACGACCGGCATGAAGTTGGTGTCGCCACCCCAGCGGGGCACCACGTGCTGGTGCAGATGGGCGGCGATTCCGGCGCCCGCGACCGAGCCCTGGTTCATGCCGATGTTGAAGCCGTGCGCACCGGACGCGGACCGCAGCGCGATCATCGCGCGCTTGGTGAACTCGCCGAGTTCGGCGGTCTCCGCGGCGTCCAGCTCCGTGTAGTCGGCGACGTGCCGGTAGGGCACGACCATCAGGTGGCCGCCGTTGTACGGATAGAGGTTGAGCACGGCGTACACCTGCTCGCCCCGCGCGATCACGAGCCCGTCCTCGTCCGACATGGCCGGAATCGAGCAGAAGGGACAGCCGTCCCCGGCCCCCGGCCCGGTCGGCTTGTTCTCTCCCTGGATGTACGCCATCCGGTGGGGCGTCCACAGGCGCTGGAACGCGTCCTGCGTCCCCACTCCGATCTGCTGCTCCGGCTCAATCGTCATGCTGTGCAGCATATTGCTTCGCCCGTTCGGAAGAAGTCGGCGGGGCGAGGATCCGGTGAGCGCGGCAAGGCCCCCGGGAGCGTCCCCCGGGGGCCTCCCGCCCCTGCCGGACGCGGGCGACGGCCGGATTCCGGCCCGAGATGCCGTCCGGGCGCCGGGGCTGGTGTCGGCCCCGGCGCCCGGCCGGGCGTCAGACCTGGACCCGCTCCTCGACGACCTTGGCGATCTTGGCGATGGCCTCGTCGCGCGGGATGCCGTTCTCCTGCGAGCCGTCGCGGTAACGGAAGGAGACGGTGCCGGCCGCCATGTCCTCGTCCCCGACGATGATCATGAACGGAACCTTCTGCTTCTGCTGGTTCCTGATCTTCTTCTGCATGCGGTCCGAGGAGGCGTCCACCTCGACCCGCAGGCCCTTCCGCTTCGCCTCGGCGGCGAACTCCTGCAGGTAGTCGACGTGCGCGTCGCCGATCGGGATGCCGACCGCCTGCACCGGCGCCAGCCACGGGGGCATCGCGCCCGCGTAGTGCTCGAGGAGCACCGCGAAGAAGCGCTCGATCGAGCCGAAGAGCGCACGGTGGATCATGACCGGGCGCTGCTTGGTGCCGTCCGGGCCGGTGTACTCCAGGTCGAAGCGCTCCGGCAGATTGAAGTCGAGCTGCACGGTGGACATCTGCCAGGTGCGGCCGATGGCGTCGCGCGCCTGCACGGAGATCTTCGGGCCGTAGAAGGCGGCGCCGCCCGGGTCGGGGGTCAGCGGGAGGCCCTGCTTCTCGGCCACCTGCTGGAGGACCGCGGTGGCCTCCTCCCAGACCTCGTCGGAGCCGACGAACTTCTCCGGGTCCTTGGTGGACAGCTCCAGGTAGAAGTCGGTCAGGCCGTAGTCGCGCAGCAGGTTGAGCACGAAGGTGAGGGTGCGGTCGAGCTCCTCGGCCATCTGCTCACGGGTGCAGTAGATGTGCGCGTCGTCCTGGGTGAAGCCGCGGGCACGGGTCAGACCGTGCACGACGCCCGACTTCTCGTACCGGTACACGGTGCCGAACTCGAAGAGGCGGAGGGGCAGTTCACGGTAGGAACGTCCCCGCGCGTCGAAGATCAGGTTGTGCATCGGGCAGTTCATGGGCTTGAGGTAGTAGTCGGTACCACCGTCGAGCTGCATGGGGGGGTACATGCCCTCCGCGTACCAGTCCAGGTGGCCGCTCTTCTCGAAGAGGGCGCCCTTGGTGGCGTGCGGGGAGTAGACGAACTCGTATCCCTCCTCCTCGTGCCGGCGGCGCGAGTAGTCCTCCATAGTCCGGCGGATGATGCCGCCCTTGGGGTGGAAGACGGCGAGGCCGGAGCCGATCTCGTCCGGGATGGAGAAGAGGTCGAGCTCGTTGCCGAGCTTGCGGTGGTCGCGCTTCTCGGCCTCGGCGAGGAAGTCGAGGTGCGCCTTCAGCTCCTCCTTCGAGGGCCAGGCGGTGCCGTAGATCCGCTGGAGCATCGGGTTCTTCTCGCTGCCGCGCCAGTAGGCGGCGGCGTTGCGCATGAGCTTGAACGCCGGGATGTTCCGGGTGGTGGGCAGGTGGGGACCGCGGCAGAGGTCCTTCCAGCACAGCTCGCCGGTCTTGGCGTCGAGGTTGTCGTAGATGGTCAGCTCGCCGCCGCCCACCTCGACGTTCGCGCCGTCGTCGGACGAGGCGGACCCCTTGATGCCGATGAGCTCCAGCTTGTACGGCTCGTCGGCGAGCTCCTCGCGGGCGGCCTCGTCGGTCACCACACGGCGGGAGAAGCGCTGGCCCCTCTTCTGGATCTCCTGCATCTTCTTCTCGACGGCCTTGAGGTCCTCGGGGGTGAAGGGCCGCTCGACGTCGAAGTCGTAGTAGAAGCCGTCACGGACCGGCGGGCCGATGCCCAGCTTGGCCTCGGGGAAGAGTTCCTGCACGGCCTGCGCCATCACGTGCGCGGTGGAGTGGCGCAGGATGTCGAGACCGTCCGGGGAGGAGATCTCGACGGACTCGACGACATCGCCGTCCCTGACCTCGTAGGAGAGGTCCTTCAGCTCGCCGGCGACCCGGGCGGCGATCACCGACCGGTCCTCGGCGAACAGGGCGCCGGCGGTGGTGCCCGCGCTCACCGCCCGATCCTCGGCTCCTGAGGCGGACTGGACGGTCACACGGACATCAGACATGGTGCTCCATACATCGGGGCGCGGGCAGATACGAAGTGCCGGCGCCGGCGGTGCGCGGCAGAGACGAGGTGCCGCGTCGCCGTCGATCGTACCGAGCCGTGGTGCCCGCCCGCGAAACGATTACCCCCGGGCCCGGGGGTGTGCCCCGGTGCTCACTCCCCGCCCCACGCCTCCTCGAAGAAGTCGAGGTTCTCGTGCAGCGACTTCATCAGCCGGTCCCGTTCCGCCTCGTCCACCTGCACCGGGACGACCCCGGAGGCGTCCGTCATCCTGCGGAAGCCGCCCCTGCGCTCCAGGCGTCCCACGACCCGGATCGGCAGTCCCACCAGGTGGGCGTGGCCGGCCGTGCGGTACGACTCCTCGTCCAGGGTCACCCGCACGTGCGGCACCTCCGCGCCGGCCAGGACCCGCAGGCGTACGGTCCCCTCGCCGCGGGGGCCCGAGCGGCGCATGCGGACGACGGCTCCGGTGATGCGCACCGGTACGGACGGCTCGTCGGTGAGGTAGCGGACGCCGGCCTCGCGCAGGGCGGGCAGGTCGCCCGGTGAGAACTCGACCGGCTCGGGCCGGGCGGCGCAGCCCGTCGGCGCCCCGGCGGCCGGGGCCCATTCGAGGGCGATCCGCGCGCCCTCGGAGCCGCGCACGAGGGTGACGAGGGCCTCGGTCAGTTCGCGGCTCACGCCGGCCTCGACGGCGGTGTCGAAGGCCTCCATGCCGCCGGTGGCCCGCTGGTAGTCGACGGCCTCCCTGGCGGCGTGGAGCGCGTGGTAGAGGCGTACGGCGACGGCCCGGCCCGGGTCGACGGGGACGAACGCGGTCAGGCCCCGGCCGCCCTGGGCGGCCCCGACCACCACGGCCCGCAGGGAGGACTGGGCCTGGCGGCGGTGGCGGGCGCCGTAGTACCCGGCCCGCGCCCGGACGGCGAGGGCCCCGGCCAGCAGCAGCTGGCGGGCGGCCGAGCCGAGCTGCTCCTGGACGCTCCACGGCACCGTGCCGGCGGGCCCCGGCGGCACGTCGCGCCACCAGCGGATCTCGTCACTGGGGACGGTGAGCCCCACCAGGACCTCACGGGCCGACGGCGCGGCGCTGCGCGCGAGCGCGGTCAGGGCGTCCTCGAGGAGGTCCTCGCAGTCGGGGAAGGCGCGGCTCTCCGGGACCAGGAGGCTCGTGGCGCCGATGCCGGCGCCGCTCCCGGGCGGGGTCCAGCGGCTGTAGCGGCCCGTGGCGCCGCCGCGGCGGCGCCAGCCGTGCCGGGCCAGGAGCGCGCCGAGGACCCGCGGGTCCACCTGCCCGGCGTCCGGCGGCCCGTCCGCGTCGGCCCACGGGCCGCCGGGAAGCTCGCCGGGCGTGGGATGGGGGCGGAAGGGCGGGGGGACGGTGCCGTGGCCGGCCCCTCCCTCCGGTTCGTCGATCGGCCGGTGCATCAAGGTCTCCCTCCCACGCCGACGCGGGTCATGATCTCGCACAGGGCCCGGTCGTCGAAGATCCGCGCCGTCGGTACGCGGACGGTGGTGCGGCGCTGTCCCGTGACCGGGTGGCCGGCCAGGTTGATCCAGTAGCAGCAGTGCCGTAGGTCGAGGCGGTCGTGCCCGGCCCGCAGCCAGTCCTCCTGGGAGCGCGGTACGAGCATCACGACCAGGATCTTGTGCACCGACACGGGTGTCCGCGCGAGCTTCACCAGGTGGGCGTTGTCGAGCGTGAACGAGAACGTGCCTCCGGGCGGGCTCGGCGGTATCTGATAGGTGCACTTGAGCTGCACCTTGATGGTGACTTCGTCGTCGACCGTGTGGCCGGGAGCGCTGTGACTCACGTGCCAGTCGATTCCGTTGTCCGGAAACGGCTGCGACAGCGAGCAGCCCGCCGCCGCCGCGACCGCGTGCAGATAGCCCACCTGAAGTGTCTCCATGCAGGCGGTGGTGGCGAGTGAGCCGCGCAGTGGTGCTGCCCGCTGGGGCGGCAGCCCACCCGATTCGGGCTGGGCGAGCGCCATGTCGATTCCCTTCCCCGTCATCTGTGTTGTCACCGGCCCGCGTACGGCGCAAACAGCCCGGGTATCACCGATTCGGGCAGGGGGATCGCCATCTGCCGCACACGTGCGAGGAGTTCGGGGATGACGCACTGGTTCGAGGGGCCCCTGGCCGCATTCGACACGGAAACCACGGGAGTCGACGTCGAGGAGGACCGGATAGTCTCCGCCGCCCTCGTCGTCCAGGACATGACGGGCGGCCGCCCCCGGGTGACGCGCTGGCTGGTCAACCCCGGGGTGCCGGTGCCCGAAGCGGCCACGGCGGTCCATGGCCTGACGGACGATCACCTCCAGCGGAACGGGCGGTGGCCCGCGCCGGTGATGGAGGAGCTGGGACGGGCGCTGGCCGAGCAGTGCGCGGCGGGCCGTCCGCTGGTGGTGATGAACGCTCCCTTCGATCTGACGATCCTGGACCGCGAGCTGCGCCGCCACCGGGCCTCGTCGCTGGGCCGCTATCTGCAGAACACGCCGCTGTGCGTGCTGGATCCGCGGGTCCTCGACCGTCATCTGGACCGCTACCGCAAGGGCCGCAGGACGCTGACGGACCTCTGCGCGCAGTACGACGTCGAGCTGGAGGGCGCGCACGACGCCGCGGCCGACGCGACGGCGGCGATGGATGTCGTACGGGCGGTGGGGCGGCGCTTCGCGTCCCGGCTGGAACGGCTGTCACCGGCGGAGCTGCACACCCTGCAGGCGGTCTGGCACGCCGCGCAGGCGCGCGGGCTGCAGGCGTGGTTCGCGCGCAACGGGACACCGGAGGTGGTGGATCCGACGTGGCCCCTGCGTCCGGAGATGCGGACGGCGGCGTGAGCCCGGGCCCGGAGATGCGGAAGGCCGGTCCGTCGTGTGACGGACCGGCCTGACCCGGTGGGCGATACTGGGATCGAACCAGTGACCCCTTCGGTGTGAACGAAGTGCTCTCCCGCTGAGCTAATCGCCCGGGAACGGGTTGAACCATACAGGTCCCGGCGGGTTTCCTTCAAACCGGCCGCAGGCGGGCGGCGAGCCCGCGCCGGCCGCCCCGCATCATCAGGGCGTGGTTGGCACGGAAGAGGGGCCGCGCGGGGACGGCGAAGCGGCGCATCAGCGGGTCGCGCACCTCGACCTCCTGTTCGTAGAGCGCGCGGGTTCCGGCGGGGTCGGCGGTGAGGGTCCAGCGGAACCAGCCCTCCAGATCGCCGCTGAGCCCGGCCTCCAGGACACCGGCGACCGGGTCGTTGCGCCGGGCCCGGACGGTGACGACGAGGTCGTACGGCAGGACGGAGCGGAAGCGGGCGGTGCCGGTGACGTCGTCGAGGGGGACCACCTCGCGGACCTGGGGCCACCACCGGGGATACTCCTCGCCGCGTTCGAGGACGTCGTAGACCGCGTCGGGCGGGGCCGCCAGGCGCCAGACGCTGCGGAAGCGATAGTGGTACCGGTCCATGCCCCCAGTGTGGACGTACTCAGGCCGGGATCTGAGTACGCGCGCGCATGGCCCGGGAGTGTGCCCCGCGCCACACTCCCGGTATGAACACTCCCCTGCCGCCCGCGGAAGAGCTGCGGCTCGTCGACCGCGAGCTGGCCGAAATCGACGCCCGGAGGGCCCTGTTGCTGGCCCGCCGGGCGTGGCTGCTGCAGATGCTGCACGCGCCCGTGGCCCGGCCCGCGGCGACGGCCCCCTGGCCCGCTCCCCCGCGTCCGGACTCCACGCCGCGCAGCGCGCAGAACGTCCTCCTGACCCTCGGCGGGGCCCTGCTGACGATCGCCGCCGTCGCCTTCACCCTGGTGAGCTGGGGCTCGATGGGGATCGGCGGCCGCGCGGCGGTGCTGTTCGCGGTGACGTCCGCCGCGCTCGGCGCGCCGGTGACGCTGCTGCGCCGCGGTCTGGGCTCCACGGCCGAGGCGGTGGCGGCGCTCGCGCTGGCCCTGACGGTGCTCGACGCGTACGCGCTGCACCGGGTGGCGCTGGCGGACACGGACGGCGCGGGGTACGCGGCGGTGGCGTCGGCCGTGCTCGCGGGGGCGTGGACGGCGTACGGCTCGGCGCTCGGCCGGCTGCGGATTCCGCTGCCCGCGGCCGTGGTGGCCGGTCAACTCCCCCTGCTCCTCGGCGTGCAGGCGGCGGGCGGGGGCCTCCTCCCGACGGCCTGGGCGGCGCTCGTGACGGCGGCCGCGGATCTGGCGCTGGTGCTGTGGGCGAAGCCCGCGGCGGTGCGGGTCACGGCAGGTGTCGGCGGCGGTGTACTGGGCGGCTGGGCACTGCTGGCCGGGGGCTGGCTGTCGTTCACCTCGGCCCTTCCGGCGGGCGCACTGCTGCTGGGCGGCGCCGTGCCCGCGCTGATCCTCGCGTGGCGGATGCCTCGGGTGGCGACGGCCGCCTCGGTGGTGGCGGGCCTTTCCGTGATCACGGCGGCCGGCGGTGTGCTGCGCGCCGCGCTGCCGGGCGACTGGCAGGTGCCGGGGTACGTGCTGTGCGCGGTGGCGCTCGCGGCGGTGCTGCGGTCGACGGCGCCGCGCGGGGTGCGGCTCGGTCTGGCGGGCGCCGGGGGCGGGGTCCTCGCGCTGGGTGTGGTGTGGGCGGTGCCTCCGGTGGCGGCGGCGCTCCTGGCGCCCACGGGGCGCACGACGGCGGTGTGGTCGGGCGCGCACGCGGAGCCGGCCCTCGCGTCGTACCCGGCCACGGCCCCGCTGGTGCTGCTGATCGCGGCGGCGGCCCTGGCGGCGGTGCCGCGCCTGTGGGCCCGCTGTGGCGCCCTGTTCCTGGGGTGGGCGGTGCTGACGGCCCTGACGCTGTCGCTGGAGCCGCCGTACGGCGTGGGGCTGACGCTGCGGCTGGGGACGGTGGCGGCGGCGCTGTTCCTCGCGGTGCGCCCGGAGCCGGCGGCCCGGGGGCTGCGGGTGCCCTCGGCCGAGCGGTCGACCGAGTCTCCTTCGCCGGCCGGGCAGGCTCCCGTCGGGACGGCCGGCGGCGAGGCGGCTGCGGGCGGCGGGCCGGCCGCGCGGGCCGGTGGCGCCGTTCCTCCGTCCTCCGGACCGGCCGGCGGCGCGCAGGCCCCCGCCTGGGGTCCGTGGGCGTCCTGGGGTCCGGGGCCGACGGCCGCGGTGCCCCGCGTCCCCCTCCCGCCGCGCGAGGTGCTCGGCTGGAGCGCGCTCGCCTGCGGCATGGTCTCGGCGGTGAGCGGTGTCGCCGCGGCCCTGGACACGCGGGGGGCGACCTTCGCGGCGCTGGGCGTGCTCCTCGGCCTGTTCACGGCCGCGGGGATCCTCGGCGCGGGCGCCCGGCGGGCCGTCGCCGCGTGTGCCGCGGTGGGGTCGCTGACCGGGCTCGTCCTGGCCGCGGCGGCGGCCGCGGAGTTCCCCGGCCACCGCACGGCCCTGCTCCTGCTGCTCGTCCCGGCGGCCACGGCTGCCGTCGGCGCCAGGCTCGGCCGGCGGCCGGTCGCGGTGCCCGTGGAGATCACGGGTGCCGTGGCGGGGCTGCTCGCGGTCGGGCTCGCCGTCTCCCGGCCGGCCGTCCTGGCACTCGTTCTCGCCCTGGGCGGGGTGATCGCGGCGGCGACGGCGGTGCGCCCGGAGCGGCGGCGGGTGGCCGGGTGGTCGGCGGCCGGTCTGTTCCTGCTGGCGACCTGGGTGCGGCTCGCCGCCTCGGACGTGGCGACGCCCGAGGCGTACACGCTCCCGGTCACCGTGCCCGCGCTGGCGGTCGGGGCGCTGCACCGCCGACGCGATCCGGGGGCGTCGTCCTGGACGGCGTACGGTCCGGGCCTCGCGGCGACGCTGGTACCGAGCCTCTTCGCGGCCTGGACGGATCCCGACTGGGTGCGGCCGCTGCTCCTCGGGGTGGCCGCGCTGGCGGTGACGCTCCTGGGGGCCCGGTTCCGGCTTCAGGCGCTGCTGGTCCTCGGCGGCTGCGCCCTGGCCCTGGACGGGCTGCACGAGCTGGCTCCGTACGTGGTACAGGCCGTGGGCGCGCTGCCTCGCTGGCTGCCGCCGGCCCTGGCCGGTCTGCTGCTCCTGGCGGTGGGCGCGACCTACGAGCAGCGTCTGCGGGACGCCCGGCGGCTGCGTGAGCGGCTGGGCAGGATGCGGTAGCCGCGAGGAGAACGCCGAAGGCCCGGAGACCTGTCGGTCTCCGGGCCTTCGGTCCGGGTGGTGGGCGATACTGGGTTCGAACCAGTGACCTCTTCGGTGTGAACGAAGCGCTCTCCCACTGAGCTAATCGCCCGGGCGCACCGCAAACATTACCGCATGTCAGCGGGTCCCCTCGACCGCCTTCGGCATGCCCCGCGGCTCACTGGTCGATCTTCCACGGCATGACGAAGCCGAACTTCCAGAGGTAGATTCCGACGAGTACGGCGATGATCACCAGACCGACGGTCGTGAGGATGATGTTGCGCCTGCGGACCTTGGGATCGAGGGCGCGCTGGGCCGCCTCGGTCACCTTCCGCTTCGTCCAGCGGAGCACGAGCTGGGCCCAGACGAACTCGGTCGCCCAGATCGCCATGCCGCCGAAGATCACCAGCCAGCCGGGGCCCGGCAGGGGCAGCATCACGACGCCGGCGACGACGACGGCGAGACCCACGATGAAGACGCCGACCTGCCAGCTCAGATGGAGGGTCCGGCGGGCCTTGATGAACTCGGGCGCCCGGGATCCCAGCTCGGAGTCGCCGTCGGTCGCGGACTCCCCGGTGCGCTCGTCACTCTCCGCATTCATGGGTCCCAACCTACCGGATTCGGCGCCGTCACCGGTATGGCGGTATTACCCGAAGTCACACTCCCCCATACGAGCTACCTGAACGATCACAAAACAGACAGAGGGGTTTACAACGGCACCGTAGGTGGCATGTCGATTTCGCCGACGTGCGAATCCCCGAGCGCACACTGAGCGAAAGGCCCTGGCGCTTATGAACACCACGGTCAGCTGCGAGCTGCACCTGCGCCTCGTTGTGTCGAGCGAGTCCTCACTGCCTGTACCCGCGGGCCTGCGGTATGACACGGCCGATCCGTATGCCGTGCACGCCACCTTCCACACCGGAGCCGAGGAGACGGTCGAGTGGGTCTTCGCCCGCGACCTTCTCGCCGAGGGGCTGCACCGGCCCACCGGCACCGGCGACGTCAGAGTCTGGCCGTCCCGCAGTCACGGTCAGGGCGTCGTCTGCATCGCACTGAGTTCCCCAGAGGGCGAAGCCCTGCTCGAGGCCCCGGCGAGGGCCTTGGAGTCGTTCCTGAAGAGGACCGACGCCGCCGTGCCCCCGGGCACCGAGCACCGTCACTTCGACCTCGACACCGAGCTCTCCCACATCCTGGCCGACAGCTGAGCCAGCCCGAGAGCCGCACGGCGCCGTCCGACTCGGGGAGACGGCGCCGGGCGGAAAGCCCCACGGCGAACATCGGCGTCCTCACCGCGCAGCCGGCGCGGCGGGGGCGCCGATGCCCGTTTTCCGGCCGCGCCGTCCGGCCGGCCGCCCGAACCGTACGGACGGCGCGGGGCACCCGCGTGAACGGGCGGGCCGGACCGCGCGAGGCGCCCTCCTGCGGGACGGCGCGGCCGCTTTCCGTCCCGCGAGCCGGCCGGCGCCTGCTTTCGGCCCCGTTCCGGCCCGCTTTCGGACCGCTCCCGGCCCGTCGCGGCCGAGCCGCTAGAGTCAGCGCAATTCCGCGGGCGCCCGCCCGCAGCAGGCCAGGGAGCGAATCGTGCTGATCCCCCACGACACCCGGATTGCCCTCGACACCGTCGTCGACCTGATGAACACCGCTCCACAGGGCGACCGCGTCGACGAGCTCGAGGACCTCCAGGCGCTGCACGCCTTCGTGCGGGCCCACGACATCAGCGACGTGGGCGATCTGGGCGCACACGACCTCAAGGCGGTCCGCGAGCTGCGCGGCAGGTTCGCGGCCGTCTTCGCCGCACCGGACGCCCGGATCGCGGCCACGCTCATCAACCAGCTCGTCGCGGCCGCGGGCACGACTCCGCAGCTCACCGACCACGACGGCTACGACTGGCACGTCCACTACTTCGCCCCCGGAGCCTCGGTCTCCGACCACCTCGGCGCCGACTGCGGCATGGCACTGGCGTTCATCGTCGTCGCGGGCGAGCAGGAGCGGCTGCGGCGCTGCGAGGCACCGGACTGCGGGCGGGCCTTCGTCGACCTGTCCCGCAACCGCTCCCGCCGCTACTGCGACAGCCGCACCTGCGGTAACCGGCTCCACGTGGCGGCGTACCGGGCGCGCCGCAAGGAAGCCGCCGGCTGATCCGCCGGGCGGCACCACCACGCGGCGGGAACCCGACGGCACCCGCTCACAGCAGGAACAGATCGTGCACGGCGGCCATCAGCAGCAGACAGCCGATCACCGCGAGAAAGATCATCAGTGGCGGCTGGGAAAGCGCGAACAGACAACCGCGCGGCTCTTCGGTGGCGGCGGGGGCGTGATCCCGCGAGGTATCGAGCATCTCGGATGCGATCATGGCGCAGCCACCCGCCCGGACCGCTCGCAACACGCCTCACGCGCGGGGCAGTTCACCCCATCCCGTGGACGCCGCCACCCGTCAGATTCCGTGCTTCTTCAGGATCGCCTCGATGTCGCTGAAGTCGTCCCCGGTCGGGGTGGGCCGCGGCTCCGGCCTCGCGCCGCGCTGACCGCCGCCGAGCGAGGGCGCTGACGCGGCGGGCGCCGCGGTCCCGGCCCGCTTGCCGGCGGTCGCCTCCTGGCGGCCGGCGCCCCTGCGCCGCTCGACGGCGCGCGTGGTCGTGAACAGCAGCCAGGCCACCCCGAGGACCCCGAAGCCGGCCCAGGCCGTGGGGCTGAAGGCCGTCGCGGCGAGCCACTCCACCGCCCCCGTCATCACCAGGCCCACCGGCACCAGGGCGTAGGCGGCGATCCTGGCCGCGGTGAGGAAGCGCCTGCGGTACGCCGTGACGGCGGCGATGCCCAGGCCCGCCACGGACACCGCGGAGCAGATGGTCTCGGCAAGCATGCGGTCCTCCTGGCGCCGGGCGATACGTCCCTTCCATCCTGCACCGCCGGGGCCCATCCAGGCCACGTACCGGGACCGACCTCAGGGAGATCTCCGGGTCGCACCCTGACGATCTCCTCCCCAGGTCCCGGTTGGGCCACGCCACCGGGGGCTGGAAGACTGCTCCCATGAGCGACCCCACCACCGCGCCCGCCTCCGCCCCCGTCGTGCTGGAGGCCTGGTTCGACCTCCAGTGCCCCGACTGCTTCCAGGCCCTCGACGACGTGCGCGCGTTGCGCGAGAAGTACGGCGACCGCGTGGACGTACGGCTGCGTCACTTCCCGCTGGAGAAGCACAAGCACGCGTACGCCGCCGCCCAGGCCGCCGAGGAGGCGGCCGAGCAGGGCCAGGGCTGGCCGTACGCCGAGGCGCTCCTCGCCAGGACCGTGGAACTCGGCCGACAGGGCGAGTCCGTGCTGATCGAGGTGGCCAGGGAACTCGGTCTGGACGCCGAGGAGTTCGACACCGCCCTGATCGACGGCCGGCATCTGCTCGCCGTCGACGCCGACGAGGCGGAGGGCAAGGCCATCAAGGTCACCGGCACCCCCACCTACGTCATCGACGGGCAGCGTCTCGACGGCGGCAAGAGCCAGGACGGCCTGCGCGAGCGTGTCGAGGAGATCGCCGACCGTCTCCTCGCCGACGCCGGCTGAGCCGGCCGGCTCCCGGGGGCTCTACAGGACCTGCTTGTAGCTGTTGACGTGGGTGGTCCGGTAGCCGAGCGAGGCGTAGAGGCGAAGAGCCGGGGCGTTGCCGGAGAAGACGTGGAGACCCAGCAGGCTCTGGCCCGCGTCGAGCGCGACCCGTTCGGCGAGCAGCATGAGGGCGCGGCCGTAGCCGCGGCCGCGCGAACCCTCGGCCACCTCGATGTCGTAGACGTACGCCCCGTTCCGGCCGGGGCTCAGCTCGCGCCGTCCGGTCCAGATCCACCCGACGGTCTGCCCGTCGCGCACCGCCACGTGGATCTCGGTGCCGGGGCTGGCCAGACCCCGGGGCAGGAGCTCGCGGTGGCTGGCCTCGGCCTTGGCCCGCGCCTGGTCCTCCGGCACACCCCGGTCCATCCAGCTCCGCGCGAACTCCTCCTCGGCCTTCACGGCCCAGGACGCGTACTCCTGCTCTGTCATGCGGCGGATCCCGACGTCCGGTGGGAGGACGGGCGGCTCCCGGGGCAGGTCCTTGTCCATGTTGCGGCTGCGTTCGACGTAGCCCAGGGCCGTGGCCATCCGCAGCGCCGCCTCGGCGGCGGCGGGGACGGAGATCTGGACCTCGCGGCAGCCCCAGCCGCGCAGCACCTCCTCCGCGGCGAGGGCGGCGACCGTGCCCCGGCCGCGGCGGCGGTCCCGCTCGTCGATCCGCAGGTCCTCGATCACCCCGCACGCGGCGCCGAAGCCGGGCGCGGTGGAGAGATGGAGCGAGCCGACGCGACGGCTGTTCACGCACACGTCGAACGGGCGCGAACGCCCGCCGCCGGAGGTCTGCTGAAGCGGCCCGGCCGGCCGCAGGGTGGTGGTCATCAGTGGTGTTCTACCCACCCGCCGGGCCGCCGTCATCCGGATTTACCCGGCGGTGTCACGCCAAGCGGGGGTCCCGTTCGGCGGCCGCCCGCTCGTCGAAGATCCGCATCGCCTTGGCGGTCACCGGTCCGGGCGCCCCGGGACACGTGCGGCCGTCGACCCGGTGGACCGCCTGGACGTCGCGCAGGGTCGACGTCAGGAAGATCTCCTCGGCGCTGTCCAGGACGTCGAACGGCAGGTCCGTCTCCCTGGCGCCGGTCCACTCCACCGCGAGGGCGCGGGTGATGCCGGCCAGGCAGCCGGAGGACACGGGCGGGGTGTGGATGTGGCCGTCGAGCACCACGAAGACGTTGGAGCCGGTGCCCTCGCAGAGCTGCCCGACGGTGTTGGCGAACAGCGCCTCGGACGCGCCGTGTTCGTGCGCCCGGGCGAGGGCGACGACGTTCTCGGCGTAGGAGGTGGTCTTCAGACCGGTGAGCGCGCCGCGTTCGTTCCGCGTCCAGGGGACGGTGACGACGGCGGTGGAGTCGGCGCGGCGCTTCGTCTCGCCGAGCGCCACCACGAGCCCGGCGCCCGCCTCACCGCGCTCGGAGCCGAGCGGGGAGATGCCGCCGGTGTACGTGATGCGGAGCCGGCCGAGCTCCATCGGGTTGGCCTCCAGGACGGCGGCGCAGGCGCGGCGGACCTCGTCGAGGTCGGGGTCGGGCAGACCGAGCCCGCGCGCCGAGCGGGTGAGGCGTTCGAGGTGCTCGGTGAGGGCGAAGGTCCCGCCGCGCTCGGCCTTGACCGTTTCGAAGACGCCGTCGCCGACGGTCAGCCCGTGGTCCAGGACGGACACCCGGGCTTGGTCCGCGTCGTACAGCCCGCCGTTGACCCACAGTTTCATCGAGAGATGGCCTTTCCGCTCGCCTCGTACGTACCCGACGCTACCGCCAGCAGGCGGGACGCCTTCAATTCCGTCTCCGCCCATTCGCGCTCGGGGTCGGAGCCCCAGGTGATGCCCGCCCCGGTGCCGAAACGGAGCAGGCCCTCGGCGCGGTCGATCCAGAAGGTCCGTATCCCCACGGCGAGTTCCGCGGTGCGGCGGTCGGCGTCGACCCAGCCGATGCCGCCGCAGTAGGGGCCCCGGGGGGAGGTCTCCAGGGCCTCGATGATCCGCAGCGCGCTGGACTTGGGGGCCCCGGTGACGGAGCCGGGCGGGAAGGTGGCGTCGAGCAGCTCGCGCCAGCCGGCCTTCGCGTCGAGCTCGCCGCGGACCGTGGAGACGAGGTGCACCAGGCCGGGATGAGGCTCGACCACGCAGAGTTCGGGCACGGTGACGGATCCGGTGGCGCAGACGCGGCCGAGGTCGTTCCGCACGAGGTCCACGATCATCACGTTCTCCGCGTGGTCCTTCTCCAGGAGGTCCTCCGCGGTCCGCCCGGTGCCCTTGATGGGCCCCGACTCGACGGTGCCGCCGTCACGGCGCAGGTAGAGCTCGGGGGACGCGGTCGCGATCTCGACGCCGTGGGCGGGCAGGCGAATCGTTCCGGCGTACGGAGCCGGGTTACCGCGCGCGAGGAGGGCCGTGAGGGCGTCGACGTCGGCGGCGTCCGGCTCGGGCAAGGGCGCGGACAGCACCCGACAGAGGTTCGCCTGGTAGACCTCGCCACGCGCGATGTGCGCCCGGACCCGGCGCACGCCCTCGGTGTACGCGGCGCGGTCGAGCGAGGACGTCCAGTCAGCGGCGGCGGGGCCGCGCCAGGCTCCCGGCACCGGGGCGGGGACGGGCTCCGTCCGCACGTCGCCGAAGCGGGCGCAGGTCAGACGGCCCTCGAAGTCCGCGGAGACGGCCCAGAAGCCGGCGGAGTCCAGGGCCTCGGGGTCACTGGTGACATCCCGCAGGTCGGTCGCGACGAGGCCGCCGAAGCGGGCCAGAGGAGCAAGGTCGTGCACGGGTGCGAGTCTAGGCGGGCGGCGGAGCGATGACGGGGCCCGCCGAGGGGGTGGGGGGCGGAGGTGGCACGCGGGGGCTGCGAGCCACCCGGGGGACACGGGGAGTGAACGTCGGGCGAACGCTCCTGGGCGCCCGGGCCGGGCCGCGGAGAAGCGGGCAGCTCAGCACGCTGCGGAAACGCGTTTTTGTGCTGGCCCGGGAATCCGCTAGAGTTCAACACGTCGCCGGGACGCGCAAGCGGACCGGAAACGACAAGCGGACGTGGCTCAGTTGGTAGAGCATCACCTTGCCAAGGTGAGGGTCGCGAGTT
>NZ_JBFASK010000040.1:0-52724 GCF_040677675.1 Streptomyces sp. NPDC053755
CAAGCCGTCGGACGTGGACAGCGGCGAGGGCTCCACGGGCGAGAACACCCCCGGCGTCGACGCCCCGCGGACCAAGGCCGTGAGCCGCTTCTTCCGCGGCATGGGCGACACCGTCCCGGTCAAGGACGTCCACGGCAACGTGATCAAGGCGTCCGACGGCTCCACCGTCTACGACCGTGAGGCGTTCGCCGGCCGCATCGCCGAAGAGCTCTCCTACACCAACGCCACCGACGCGGACACCAACTGGCTGACCCGCAGCGTCACGATCCCGGAGGCGACGGAGCTGGCGAGCCGCGACCTCGGCGACGGGCTCAAGCCGCTGAAGGCGTGGCGGGTCACGGAGCCCGAGGAGATCGCGTACACCAAGTCGTCGGGCCTGAACACGGACGACCCGCGCACGCTGCGCTCGGTGAAGTCGACGACGACGTACGAACCGACCTACGGGCTTCCGACGCTCGTGGAGTCACTCGGCGACACCGGCAAGAACGGTGACGAGTCCTGCACCAAGCTGGATTACCTGCACCAAACCGATGCGAACCTGATCGGCCTGTCCAAGCAGGTCATGGTCTCGCCGACGACCTGCGCGAACGCCAACTGGTCCGACCTCGGCTCGCTGACGGGGGCCAACCGTACGGCCTACGACGGCACGTCGTACGGGACCGCGCTCGGGGCCTCGACCCGCGGTCTGGCCACTCAGGCATGGACGCTCAACGGTGCCGGCAGCGGCTTCCAGAGCACGGGGACCAAGGAGTTCGACGCCGTTGGTCGGGTGGTCAAGGAGACCCCGGCGGACCAGCTGACCCAGCCGACGCCCAAGTCCTCGACGATCAAGTACGAGGCCATCGGGCCGGCCACCGGTCAGGTCTTCAAGGTCACGTCGACCAATGTGCTCGGCCACACCCAGGTCAACGAGCTGGAGCCGGGCCGCTCGGTCACCGTCAAGACGACCGACGCCAACAACCACGTCAGCGAGGCCGTGTACGACCCGCTGGGCCGGCTGGCCGAAGCGTGGGCTCCGGGCCGGACCCCCGCCGCGGGTGCGGTGCCCGACTTCCGGGCCGAGTACACCATCCCCAAGCCGGAAGTGGATCCGCAAGACGCTGAGCGCGAGATCCGCAGGCCTCCGTACGTCACCACGTACGCGCGTGGTTACGAGGACCGGATCGAGAAGTCCGTCACGCTCTACGACGGTCTGGGCCGCGAGCGGCAGTCGCAGGAGCAGGCGGAAGGCGGCGGCCGTCTGATCACCGACACTCTCTACAACGACGCCGGTGAGATCTACCAGACCAACAACGCCTACCTGAACCAGGACGACCCAAACGGCGAGCTGTTCACCCCTCTGGCGGACACCGCGGTTCCGAACATCACCCGCTACAAGTACGACGGCCTCGGCCGCGTGCTGGAGGAGATGCCGGTCCTCAAGGTCAAGCTCCCGGGCACGACCGAGGCCATCTCGCAGGAGGTCCCGGAGCGGGCCGTCCGATACGAGTACGGCGAGGACTGGTCGAAGGTCATCAACCCGCAGGGTGATTCGTCCTACCGTGTCTGGACGGACGCGACCGGCCGCACGCTGCGAACGGACACCTTCAACCCGGCGGCCCCCGGCGGGTTCACGTCGACGCGCTACGAGTACGACGCGCGCGGCCAGGTCATGAAGGCGACCGCTTCGGCGGACCCGACCCACCCGTGGTCCTGGACGTACAACCACAACGCCCAGGTGGAGACGGCGACCGACCCGGACTCGGGGACGACCCGGACCGCCTTCGACAGCTTCGGCCGGGTTGAGACGACCACCAATGCCCGTGGCATCACGATCTGGAACGGCTACGACGAGTTGTCGCGGCCGAAGGAACTCCGGGAGAACAACGCCACCGGCAAGCTGCTGGCCTCGTTCACGTACGACACGGTTGCCGGCGGCAAGGGCATGCCCGCCACCGCCACCCGCTACACCGACGGCGAGGCGTACACGCAGGCGATCAACGGCTACACCAAGGAGTACCAGCCGACCGCGACCACGCTGTCCCTGCCGCAGTCCATGGTCGACACGTGGGGTCTGAAGAAGGACTACCGGTACGACTACACGTACAACGACCGCGGCATGCTGGACGAGACCACCCTTCCCGAGGTGGGCAAGCTCGGCGCCGAGAAGCTGGTCGTCCGCTACAACAAGGACGGCAAGCCCCTCTCCATCTCCGGCAAGGACTGGTACGGCTCGGAGACGGTCTACTCTCCGTACGGCCAGGTCCTGCGCTCCACCCTCGGTGCGCAGCCGTACCGGGTCTGGACGCAGAACTCCTACGACGAGTCCAGCGGTGAGCTGGCCGAGCAGTCCGTCTACCGCGAGAAGGGCGGCGCCGGCGACACCACGGCCGACAGGAGCATCGTCGCCGGCAACCTGGTCTCGAACCGGGCCTACGGCTACGACCCCTCCGGCAACGTCACCTCGATCCAGGAGAAGTCCACCGGGATCGCGGAGCGCCAGTGCTTCGCCTACGACCCGATCGGGCAGCTGAAGTCCGCCTGGACCTCCAAGGACCAGACGAGCTGCGTCAACCCGAGGAACGCGGACGGCACGCTCAACAAGAACGCGGACGGCACGCTCCGGGTCGCTGCCGGTGCGGACAGCTCCGGCTACTGGCAGGAGTACGAGTACGACCTGCTCGGCGACCGCACCAAGCTGACCGAGAACGACCTCACGGGCGACACCACCAAGAACGCGGTCACCACGTACGCGTACGGCAAGAACGCCGCCAAGGACCAGCCGCACACGCTGACCAAGGTGACGAAGAAGTACAAGACGCCGGCCGGCGCCGACGTGACCGCCGAGGTCACCCGGCTGTACGAGCTCACCG
This sequence comes from Streptomyces sp. NPDC053755, assembly GCF_040677675.1. Lineage (NCBI taxonomy): Bacteria > Bacillati > Actinomycetota > Actinomycetes > Kitasatosporales > Streptomycetaceae > Streptomyces > Streptomyces sp. NPDC053755. Next base: position 2,853 of record NZ_JBFASK010000040.1, read on the forward strand.
GTGAAACCAAGACGATCACCTCGGTCGAGAACGGCGACAAGCAGGACCTGACCTGGACCTATGACGGTCAGGTCGACCGCATCACCGGTGCGGGCACCGGCGGCAAGACCCCGTACGTGGGTCTCGGCCAGAAGTGCCTGGACCTGAAGTCGGGTCTGGGCGCGACCGGCCAGCCGATCCAGCTCTACGCCTGCAACGCCTCGATGGCGCAGAACCTCAAGTTCACGCCCACCCCGGGCACGGCGACGGCGCCGCAGGCCGACCCCAACCGGGGCTCGCTCTCGGTGAACGGCTCCTGGTGCCTCCAGCCCGCCGCCAACACGGCCGGGTCGGCGGTCCAGGTCCAGGTGTGCAACGGCTCGGCCGCGCAGGAACTGAAGCGCAATACCGCCGGTCAACTGACCCATGCCGCCTCCGGTCTGTGCCTCGCGGTGCAGGGCGCGGCGAACGTGAACGCGACGCCGATCGTGCTCGCCACCTGCGACGCCGCTTCCGCGGCCCAGCAGTGGTTGCCGCAGAACGACACCCGTCACGTCTACGGCCCCGACGGTTCTCGTCTGCTCACCATCAAGGGCAAGCAGGCCACGCTCCACCTGGGCGAGGCCGAGGTGACCGTCCAGCAGGGCGGCGTTCTGGTCAACACCCAGCGCACCTACCCGGTTCCCGGCGGTGCGGTCATGCGCTACGCCTACGGCACCGGCGGGGAGACCCTGGTCGCCCAGACCACGGACCACCAGGGCAGCGCGTACACGGAGGTCGCCCTCAACGGCGGTCAGTCGGTGCGCATCCGCAAGCAGGACCCCTTCGGCAACGAGCGCGGCACCACCGGTGCCAACCTCCAGAACCACAAGGGCTTCCTGGGCAAGACCCGCGACGACGCCTCCGGCTTCCAGCCGCTGGGCGCCCGTTTGTACGACCCGGTGGTCGGACGTTTCCTGTCCGTCGACCCTGCGCTCGACATCAACGACCCGCTGCAGGCCAACGGGTACGCGTACGCGCAGAACAACCCGGTCACGTACTCCGATCCCACGGGTCTGGCTATCAGCCTGACCGCCTCCGAGCGGGCCGCGGCCCTCGCGGGCGCGGGTCTGTCCGCGGCGCAGGTCGCGCAGGCGCAGGCGACTATGGGCAAGTCCCTGACCTCGGTGATCCTCTCGATCGCCTGGGAGACGCTGAAGGACTTCATCGGCATCAACGACGCCATGGCCTGCTTCGGCGGTGACATGTGGTCGTGTGGCAGCATCATCCTGGACGCCATTCCATGGACGAAGCTCGGCAAGATCCCGTCGGTTCTGAAGGCGATCAACCGCACTATCGACGCCATCCAGGCGTTCAAGGCGGCCAAGCGCGCCGCGGAGGCGGTGCTCAAGGCGGCCAAGGCAGCCGAGGCAGCCGCACTGAAGGCCAAGAAGGCAGCCATCGAGAAGGCCAAGAAGGAGGCCGCCCAGAGAGCCAAGAAGAAGGCAGCCGAAGAGGCCAAGAGAAAGGCCGACGCGGCGGCTGCCGCAAAACGGAAGACGGGTAATCCCACCCAGAAGCAGGCCCAGGCCAAGTCCGCGCCCAAGTCGTCCTCCCACTCCGGGTCTGGCGGCAAGAGCTCCGGAGGCGGCAAGAGCTCGGCAGGTGGTGGCAAGTCCGGTGGTGCCGGTGGCAGCTCCGGCGGATCGTCCCGGTCCAATGGTGGATCCAGCGGTGGTGGCGGTTCCGGCAAGGTGCCCAGCACGCGTGGTGAATCCAATGGCAGGGCGCCGAACGTCGACATCGACCGCGCGCCGGCGAACTGGGACCTGGACCAACGCCTCGCGGAAGTCGCAGAGCGCGTCCCGACCTACGCGGCGCTTGCCTCCAGCGCGGCGACGCGGACCCGCACGTTCGTCGGTGCCATCAACACTCGTACCGGCGATACCGTGCTCGCTTCCTCCGGCGGCGGATACTGCGCCGAAGGCAATGCGTTGATTGCCTTGGGAGGAAACATCGACGAGGTCATCTTCACCAATGCGTATCAGATGGCGCGGGACAGCGACCGCAAATGGACGGCCATGCTGAAGAAGGTGTGCGTAAGATGTCAGGCGGACTATCCCAGCCGCGACAATTTCGTACCCGGGATTCAGGGCGAACCCGGCGGCCCGTGGGGAGACTAGAGGCAGTGGCGATGAATCTCTTCGAGATCGAAATCCAGAAGCTCGATTGGGAGCAGATGGACTGTGGTTGCGGTGAGAGGGCTGCGCACCTCCCGGGCATGATCAGGGATCTGGTCGGCCTCGGCGAGGAACATGACAATGGCGAGGCGTTCCTTCCCGCGGTGCAGGACCATGTGATGACACCGGGCGAGAGCCTCGTGTCGGCGTCGTCCGCCTTCGTCTCGGTGGCATTCGCCGCCCTGCTCGGTCCGCTGTCCGAACCCGCGAGGCGTGAGACGCTCGGGTCGTTGCTGCGTATCCTCGGCCCGGCCGTGGATTCCGGAGCCCCGGAGGCGGCTGATTGCGTCGCCGCAGCACGCGAGGGCCTATGGGTCCTCTACGCGGAGGTGATGCAGGGCGAGTCGCTCGCCGGTGCCGCCTACGCCTTCGAGTCGCTCATGCTGATCGAGGAGGACCTGGAGAGGCTTCGTGCAGTGCAGGCCGCTGCCGGCGACCGCCTGCCCTGGGACCTGCAACAGGAAGAGATCTGACGCCTGGCGTTTCCGCCACGCATCGAAGGGGTGAAGCCCCGGCCGTGACGGCCGGGGCTTCACCCCTTCTCGTGGTCCGAGGCGGTGAAGCCCTTTCGCGCCTCACCGCCCCCGCCCCTCTGCCTCCAGCCGCAGCCCCTCCTCCATCACCGCCCGTGCGATCGGCGCCGCGCTCCCGCCCCCGCTGATCTCCGTCCTCCGGGCCTCCGCGTCCTCGATCACCACCGCGACCGCGACCGCCGGCTGGGCCGAGTCGGGGGCCTGGGCCCAGGCGATGAACCAGGCGTAGGGGGTGCCGATGTTGCCCAGGCCGTGTTGGGCCGTGCCCGTCTTGCCGCCGACCGTGGCGCCCGGGATCGCGGCGGGGGTGCCCGTGCCCTCCGTGACCGCCTTGACCATCAGGCGCTGGAGCCGGGTCGCCGTCGAGGGGCGCATCGCCTGGCGGTAGGTGCGGCGGCCCGTCGTGGCGACCGTCCGGCCGCCCGCGGTCGTCGTGCGTTCCACCAGGTGGGGGTGGGCGATCTCGCCGTTGTTGGCGACCGCCGCCGCGACCATCGCCATCTGCAGCGGCGTCGCCGTCGTGTCGAACTGCCCGATCGAGGACAGCGCCAGCTGGTCGTCGCTCATCGCCGTGTCGAAGTTCGACTTCGCCACCCAGGTGGGGATCGTCAGCCTCGTGTCGTCGAAGCCGAAGTCCCGGGCCGCGGCGGCCATCCCCTCCAGGCCCACCTTCACGCCCAGGCCGGCCATCACCGTGTTGCACGACCACTGGATCGCGTACGCCAGCGAGGCGTTCGCGCACCCCTTCGCCTCGTTCGGCAGCACGTGCCGCGTGCCCGGCAGGACGAACGGGTCCGGGGTGTCCGTCGGCGCGTCCACGTCCGTCACCGCGCCCGTGTCCAGGGCCGCCGCCGCCGTCACGATCTTGAAGGTGGAGCCGGGCGGGTAGGTCTGCCGGATCGCCCGGTTCAGCATCGGCTGGTTCGGCGAGGTGGTCAGCCGCGCCCACGCCTCCTTCACGGCCGGCCCCGTCCCCGACAGCTCGCCCGGGTCGTACGAGGGCGAGCTGACCAGCGCCAGGATCCGGCCGCTCGACGGCTCGATCGCCGCGACCGCCCCCCGCTTGCCCGCGAGCCCCCGGTACGCCGCCTCCTGCATCGACGCCCGGGTCGTCGTCACCGCGGTCCCGCCGGGCCGCCGCCTCCCGCTGAGGTCGTTCCAGAACGGCAGCGGCGCCAGCAACGGGTCCGCGCCCGAGAGGACGGAGTCCTCGGCGCGCTCCAGCAGGGTGGAGCCGTACGTCTGCGAGGCGTGGCCGGTCACCGGCGCGTACAACGGCCCCTGGGTGTAGGTGCGCTCGTAGCGCAGTTGCTCGCCGCTGTCCCGCGAGCCGGTCACCGGGCGCCCCTCGACCGTGATGGCGCCACGCGGCTGGCCCCAGTGGGCGATCGCCGGGCGGCGGTTGGCGGGGTTCCCGTCCAGCGACTCGGCCTGGAAGACCATCACCCGGGCCGCGTTGACGAGCAGCGCCACCAGGAGGACGAGACAGAGCGCGGCCGCGCGCCGGATGTACGGGATCACCGGGCCTCCTCCACCACCGGGGCGACGATCCCGGCCTCCGGCACCTCGGGCCGCGGGGCGCGCGCCGAGTCGCTGACGCGGATCAGCAGGGCCACGATGACCCAGTTGGTGACCACGGACGAGCCGCCCTGCGCCAGGAAGGGCATCGCCATGCCCGTCAGCGGGATCAGGCCCATCACCCCGCCGGCGATGACGAAGACCTGGAGCGCCAGGATCGAGGCGAGGCCCGTGGCGAGCAGCCGTCCGAAGGGGTCGCGCAGGGCGAGCCCGGCGCGGTAGCCGCGCGCGACGAGCAGGGCGTACAGCAGGAAGAGCGCGGTCAGGCCGACGAGGCCGAGCTCCTCGCCCGCCGTCGCCAGGATGAAGTCGGACTTGGCGGCGAAACCGATCAGTACGGAGTGGCCGCTTCCGAGGCCCGTCCCGAGCATGCCCCCGGCCGCGAACGCGAAGAGGGACTGGGCGAGCTGGCTCGGTCCGTCACCCGCCTCGATGGAGGCGAAGGGGTTCAGCCAGTCCTCGACCCGGCTGTGCACGTGCGGTTCCAGCGAGCCGACGGCGAACGCGCCGACCGCCGCGAGGAGCAGCCCCACGGCGATCCAGCCGGTCCGGCCGGTCGCCACGTAGAGCGTGATCACGAACAGTCCGAAGAAGAGCAGCGAGGTGCCCAGGTCCCGCTCCAGGATCAGCACGCCCACGCTCAGCACCCAGATCGCGACGATCGGACCGAGCACCCGGCCGGTGGGCAGCTGGAGCCTCCAGATCCTGCGTCCGGTGTACGCCAGCGCGTTGCGGTTGGCGGCGAGGTACGCGGCGAAGAAGACGGCCAGCAGGATCTTGGCGAACTCGGCGGGCTGGAAGGAGAGTCCGCCGATCCTGATCCAGATCCTGGCGCCGTTCACCGCCGGGAAGAAGATCGGCAGGACCATCAGGGCGAGCGCGGTGGCCATGGACACGTACGCGTACCGCTGGAGCACCCGGTGGTCGCGCAGCAGGACGACGACGGCGATGAACAGCGCCACCCCGAGCGTCGACCAGATGAGCTGGGTCGGCGCGGCCCGGTCGTAGGGCGTCTCCAGGTCGAGCCGGTAGATCAGCACCAGGCCCAGGCCGTTGAGGAGGACCGCGATGGGCAGGAACAACGGGTCTGCGTAGGGCGCGCGGAAGCGGACGGCGAGGTGGGCGACGAGCGCGAGCAGGCCGAGGCCGGCGCCGTAGCGGGCGGCGTCCGGCGGCACCGCGCCGCTGCCCGCGAGGCCGACCCCGGCGTAGCCGTAGACGGAGATCAGGACGGCGCAGACGAGGAGGGAGAGCTCCACGCCGCGGCGCTTCGGGACGCGCGGCCCGGACGGGGGAGCGTCCGCCGTCGTAGCGGTCATGGTCGGCAACGTAGCAAGCTGTATGCCTTATATCCCTTATGTGTGACGGTGTGCCGCCGTCACTCCGGTGGCGCCGCCACCCCGCCCGCGCCGCGCACCCCCTCGCCTTCGTCCTCGCCCGGGACGTACTCGGGCGGCGTCAGCCGGGCGGCGGCGTAGGGTGCGTCCCCGCCGGGCCGCCTACCGTGCCCGTCTCGTCCGCCCCGTCCTCGCCCGGGACGTACTCCGGCAGGGTCAGCCGGGCGAGCGCCCCGCCGTCCGGCGCGGCCGCGAACTCCAGGCGCGCCCCGATCACCTCGGCCTGTCCCGCCGCGATGGTCAGGCCCAGGCCGTGCCCCTTGCCCCGCCCCTCGGTGCGGAAGCGCTGCGGCCCGAGGTCGAGGAGGTACGGCGGAAAGCCGCCGCCGTGGTCCCGGACCGTGACGACCGGGCCGTCCACGGCCACGACGACGGGCGGGGCCCCGTGCCTGTGGGCGTTGGCGACGAGATTCCCGAGCACCCGCTCCAGGCGCCGCCGGTCGGTCTCGACCGGTGTGTCGCGGACGATCCGCACCTCGGTGTCCGTCCCCGAGGCGCGCACCACCCGCTGGGCGAGCGGGCCCAGTTCGTGCACCGCCAGGTCCACGGTCTCGTTGCGGGCGTCGAGCCGGGAGATCTCCAGCAGGTCCTCGGTCAGCCCGCGCATCGCCTTCACCCGGTCCCGTACGAGCTCCGAGGGGCGTCCTTCCGGCAGCAGTTCGGCCGCGGCGGACAGCCCGGTCAGCGGGGTGCGCAGCTCGTGCGCGACGTCGGCGGTGAAGCGCTGCTCGCTCTGCAGCTTGCGCTGGAGGGAGGAGGCCATGGTGTCCAGCGCCCCGGAGACCGTGGCGACCTCGTCCTGGGGGCGGGAGGGGTCGTGCGTACGGGGGTCGTCGACGCGCGCGTCGAGGTCGCCCGCGCTGATCCGCCGGGCCACCCGGGCGGTCAGGTGCAGCCGCCGGGTGATCCGGGTGACCGCGAACACGCCGACGAGCAGCGTCGCCCCGATGGCCAGGACCGAGGACCCGACGATCGACCGGTCGAGCCCGCTGATCGTCTCCGCGCTCGCCGCGTAGTCCGTGCGTACGGCGAGGGCGCGGCCGTCGGCCGGGCCGGCCGCCCACATCGTCGGGCGGCCACGGTACGAGTCGACCATGGTGCCGCTCTCCCCCTTGAGGGCCAGCGCGCGCAGGGGGGCGGGCAGGCCCTCGGGGTCGATCCCGGCGAACCGGGGGAGCGGCTCGCCCGCCTCGTAGGCGCGGGCGGCCGTGGTGAGCCGGGCGAGCGCCCGGTCGCGGGAGTCGTCCACGGTCCGCCCGGCCACCGACACGTGGACGAGGATGCCGAGCAGCGCGGCGAGCGCGCAGCACATGACCGCGATGAAGACGGCGGCCTTCCAGGTCAGGGTGGCGGTCCAGGCGGGCAGGCGCGGGCGGGGGCTCATGGGCGGCCCGCCTCGGGGGCGGTGGTGGGCGGCCGGGCGGGGACGGGGGGCGGGACGGGGGCGGGTGTGGTGCCCGGGGGTGTGCCGGTGGAGGGCGAGGCGCCGGGAGTGGGGTCGACGAGGCGGGGGCCGGGGGTGGGCGCGGGGGACGGGGTGTGCGGCTTGACCCGGATGATCTCGTCGCGGGTGGCGAGCATCGCGTGCTGCTGCTCGTCCCACGTCCACGCGGTGCGGTACTCGTACCCCGGGATGCCGGCCGAGCTGACCCGCATGATCAGGTCCCGGCCCGCCAGGTCCACGCTGATCACCTGGTCGACGGTGGACATGACCCGGGTGAGGCCGCCGTTCTCGGCGAGGTAGACGCGCACGCCGACCTGCTGGTCGGGCATGCGGATGCCGACGATCAGTTCGTCCCGGCCGTTGCCGGTCAGGTCGTGGTAGTAGGGCTTCATGACCGGGCAGGCCGCAGGCTCGGTCAGGCACCGGCCGATCCGCCGGGCCGTCTCCGCGTAGAGGCCGTCCGGCCCGCTGTACGTGTCGGGGTGCGCCTTCACCTCGGCCTGGACCACGGCCACGGGGGCGACGCGGTGGACGTCGTCACCGGGGACCGCGACCCCGGGGACGCGTGCGGTGTCCGTCTCGCCGTAGTCGAGGGGCGGCGCGGTCGCGGGCGGCAGGTCGGGCCACAGACGGACCGGGCCGACGGCGGTGGGCGTGGGGCCCGCGCTCTCGAGGCCGCCCTCGTCGCCGCAGCCGGAGAGCCCGAACAGCGCCGCCACGGCGGCCAGGGCCACGGCGGCGGCGAGCGGCACTCCGCGCGGTCTCACGCTTCTCCTCGGGACGGTCGGTCTTCCCCTAGACCTTATTCGTAGGGAAGTCCTTTTTGTCCACCGGTTGCCTCGCGGACCGCCGACCCACGGTCGCCCCACCGTGTACCGCACGCCTCCCGGGCCCGGGCCGTGGCCCCCTTTGGCCTTCCGGCCGCCGCCGGTCAGCCGAGCCGGCCCCACTCCATGCGGTCGAGCGCCGCGCGGCAGAGGGTCACCAGCTTCTCGTCCTGGTGGATGTCATGGCTGCCCGAGCCGTGTTCGCGCACGTTGTGGCGGCGGCGCCTGGCCAGTTCGTCCCGGATCGCCTGCTCCGCCTCCCGCGCCGCCGGTCCCATCTCCGCAAGGCATTCGGCGATGTCCACGCGCGCGTGCGGGTTCTCGTCCCAGGCCTTGAGCAGCACCGGCAGCGTCGCCTCGACGTCCCCGGTCACCCGCCACAGGGCCGCCGCGCCGGCCACCCGCACCCACAGGTCCCGGGCCCGCAGGCCGTGACGCAAGGCGGGCGCGCCGTCCGCCGCCGCCGGGCCGATCGAACCGAGCGCGCGGGCGGCCGCGCACCACTCCGGGGCGGGGGTGCCCGGCCGCAGCCACGCCTCCAAGGCGGGCAGCACGGCGGCGGCGTCGCCCTCCACGGACCACAGGGCGAGCGCCGCGCTCGCGGCGACCGAGGCCGAGTCGCCGACCAGCAGTTCGCGTACGTCCGGGAGGGCCTCCTTCGCCGCCGGGCCGAAGGCCGCCAGGGCCTTCAGCGCCGCCTCGCGCACCCAGTCCCTCCGGTTGGGCGGCGCCCCCCGCAGCACCCGCAGCACCTCGGGCAGGGCCTGCGCGCCCCGGATCGCGGTCAGGGCGAAGAGCAGCGGCGCGGCATGGTCGTACAGCCGGTCGTCCAGCTCGACCCGCGCGAGTCTTCGGCGCAGGGCGGGCGCGAGCGGTACGGCGGCGGGGCCCAGCGCGTCGACCGCGTAGAGGAGTTCGCGGCGCACCTCCGGCTCCGCGAGCGCCTTGGCGAGGAGCGGGACCGCCCGGGCGTCGCCGGAGCGGGCCAGGGCCAGCAGTGCCCCGCAGCCCCCGGCGCGCACGAAGGCGCTCGCGCCGGCCCGGGCGCCGGGGCGCGAACCACCCGGCGCGTCCGGCCCGTCGTGGCCGCGCAGCGCGGGCGGGACCGAGGCGACCCGGGAGGCGGCCGCGGCGAGCGCGTCCGTCGCGGGACCGGTCAGCTCGAAGAGCCGCTCCATGAAGGAGGTGGCGGTCTCGCGCAGCCTCGGGTCGGGGTCGGCCAGCTGGACCCCGACGAGCCGCACCACCTCGTCGTACCGCCCGCGCCACATCCGTATCAGCCCTCCGCACAGCCAGATGGCGTCGGAGCGCTGGGACCGGTCCGGGCTGCGGAGCTGGGCGAGGATCAGGGCGATGCGGTCGTCGACGCGGTCGTCGAGAGCGGTGTGCAGGGTGCGCAGGAGTTCGTCGGTCCACGGGGTCGGGGCGGCAGCGCCGGTGGGGCCGGCGCCGGCCTCGGCCACATGGCCGGAGGAGGGTCCTGCGGTGTGGTCGGACAGGTGGCCGGCCGCCTGATCCGCGGCACGGTACGGCGCCGGGTCGGCGGGGTGGTCGGGCGGCAGCGCTCCGAGCAGGTCGCGGACCCGGCCCATGAGGGCGGGCGGATCGTCGCGACCGTCCTGGGCGAAGGGATCCGAGGGGCCCGAGGGCTCCGGCGGTGCGGCCCGTACCTCGTCGAGCAGGGCCGTGACCTGTTCCGCGACGTCGTCCGGGACCTCGGCGGGCGCGCAGCGGGCCAGCTGGGCGAGGGCCGCGAGCCGGAGCCCGGGTGCCTGGGCCGCGCGGGTGAGCCAGCCGAGCCAGTCGACGGTCTCCGCCCGCAGTGACTCGTGCCGGCGCGCGATCCGCCCGACCGCCTCCACCAGCGCGAGCCGCACCTCCGTGTCGCACTCGACCGTCAGCCGCTCCCGCAGCAGGGTCAGGACGCGGGCGGGATCCGGGTGCATCGAGGCGAGCGCGCACGGGGCGGCGAGCCGCACCTCGGGGTCCGGGTCGCCGGCGAGCGAGAGGAACACGTCGGCCCCCGCGGCGACGGCGGCCGCGGCCATGGCGTAGTTGGCCGCCGGGATGAAGTCGCCGTCGCCCGGATCGTGTTCGTCCAGCTCGTCGAGGTCGTCGTCCGTGCCGAGGTCGATCCCGCCGATGCTGGTCAGCAGCTCCACGATGCCGCCGCGGTCCTGGACGGCCGGGTCGGCGACCAGTTCGAGCAGGAAGGGGATGCAGGCGAGCGTCGAGTCGTACACGTCACCCTGGTGGTGCACCGTGCCGTACATGCCGTCGAGGGCGACCTCGCGCTCCGTGGAATCGTCCGAGGCGAGCCCGCGCAGCAACTCCGGAACGTCGTCCGCGGGGCCGTACGCATGCCCCAGTGAGGCCCAGTCGACCTCCTCGATCCCCGTCAGCATGCCGGCCGCCGCCTTCCCCGTGAGCGCTGTACCAGGCAGCAAGTGTGCACCACGTCACGGTCGACGAGGACCCGCTGACCGGACGCGTCCGGCGAACACCGCGCCGGGCGTTCGCTTTGCGCCATCCGGCGGATCGGGCACAGGAGTTGACGCCCGAAGGCTTCGCCGCGCCTCCCGGTCGCCACGGCTCGATCGGCCGTTTCAGGCCGGGGCGTGCGCCGGCGCGGCCGTACGGAGCGGGGGAGCGCGCGGAACGGGCTCCCCTGTCGCGCCCCGGCGTGCCGCCCCGCGCCGCCGTACCCCGGGGGCGTGTCGTCGCAGGTGGCCGCGGGTCGGCGCGGGCGGCGGCCGGGGTATGACAGGCGGTCATGCCGCGTCGTCGGCCGCCGTCCCTCGGAGGGCCCGCGGCGGGCGGACGGCGGGGCGGCGCTCGTCGTCGGGCCGCGCGAACCGCCCGCCGTGTGTGGCTCATGGCTGAATCGGCCGGGATCCGGGAATAGCGCCAGGCGTCACCGGTGACCACTGATCCGTGGATCTCCCCCGGATCGCCCCCATGCTCGCCACGGCCGGCGTGTTGCCACCCGCCCGGCAGGACGCCGAATGGGCCTTCGAGACGAAACAGGATGGCCAAAGAGCGATCTTCTACGTCGCCGGGGACGGCACGCTGCTCGTGCGCTCGCGCTCCGGCGAGGACGTCTCCGCCGCCTACCCGGAGCTGGCCCCGCTGGGCAGGGCGCTGCCCGCGGGCCGGACGGCGGTCCTCGACGGGGAGATCGTCATGCTCGACGAGAACGGGCACAGCGACTTCGCCCGGCTCCAGCCGCGGTTCGGACTGGCCGCCTCGCCCGCCCGGGCGAGGCAGCTCGCCGCGCGGGACCCGGTGCACGCCGTCCTGTTCGACGTGGTGTTCCTGGAGGGACGGCTGCTGACCGGCCGGTCCTGGGCCCAGCGGCGGCAGGAACTCGAGGGGCTGGCCCTGAACGGCCCGACCTGGTCCACCCCGGGCGCCCTGGTGGGCCATGGCGAGACCGCGCTCCGTGCCACCCGCGAACACGGCCTGGAGGGCCTGGTCTGCAAGCGGATCACCTCCCGGTACGAGCCGGGCGAGCGGTCCCGCCACTGGATCAAGATCCGCAACATGCGCACCGCCGACATCGTCGTCGGAGGCTGGATGCCCGGCGGCGGCCGACTGTCCGGCCTGCCCGGCTCGGTCCTCATGGGGCAGCGCCACGCGGGTGGGCTGCGCTACGTCGGCAGCGTGGGCACCGGCTGGAGCGAAGCGGAACGCGCCGACCTGGCCCGGCTGCTGTACGCCGCAGAGATCGACGAGTGCCCCTTCTCCGAGGTGCCGCCGGCGGCCGGGGCCAGGGCCCACTGGGTGCTCCCCCGGCTGGTGGGCGAGGTCCGCTACGCCGTCCGCACCCGGGCCGGGATGCTGCGCCAGCCGTCGTGGCTGCGGCTGCGTCCCGACCTGACGCCGGAGGAGTCGGCGGCGGACTTCGAGGGAGGCGCGACGGGGCCGTGAGGCGGCCGCGACGGGTCCGTGGGACGGTCGCGCCGGGTTCCTGAGCCGACCCGGGTCCGTGAGGTGGTCGCCCCGGCGGCCGCACCGGCCTCACGGCCGGCGCGGGCCGGCGGGAGAAACACTCCCGGCCCCCCCACGGCCGGTACGGCGACGGCAGCGTCAGGGCAGTGCCCCCGCCCGGTCCGGTTCGAAGAGCGGCCCGAGGAGATCGCCGTACCGCTGGAGACGTGGCGCGATGTCGTCCATGGCGAGGTCGAGCCGCGCCGGGTCGTCGCACGCCTCGACCTCCTCCCAGGTCACCGGTGCGGAGACGGTCGGCCGTGACCGGGCCCGCAGGGTATAGGGCGTGGCGGTGGTCTTGGCGGCGGCGTTCTGGCTGTGGTCGACGAAGACCTTCCCCGGCCGCAGGGCGCGGTTCATCCGGTGCACGACCAGCTCGGGGTGGTCCGCCTCGGCCTGGACGGCGAGCCGTCTCGCGTACGCCGACACCTCTTCCGACGGGGTCGGCTCCAACGGGACGAGCAGGTGCAGGCCCTTGGATCCGGAGGTCTTGGCATAGGCCGGGAGGCCGTCGGCGGCGAGCCGTTCGCGCAGCCAGAGCGCGACCCGGCAGCACTCCACGACGGTCGCGGGCGGCCCGGGGTCGAGGTCGAGGACGATCCGGTCGGCGACGGCCGGGGAGTCGTTCCGCCATTGCGGCGTGTGGAACTCCACGACGAGGTTCGCCGCCCACATCAGCGAGGGCAGGTCCTGGACGACGACCTGCCGGGCGCCGGGGTCGTCGGAGCGGGGCACGGGTGCGGTCGTCACCCAGGTGGGCGTGCCGGGCGGGGGGTTCTTGGTGAAGAAGAGCTGTCCGTCCGGGCCGTCGGGATAGCGCAGGAAGGACACCGGCCGGTCGCGCAGATGGGGGAGGAGCGCGTCCGCGACGGTGGCGTAGTAGTGCAGCAGCTCGCCCTTGGTGGTGCCCGTGACCGGGTGGAGGACCTTGTCCAGATTGCTGAGGGTCAGGCGCCGCCCCTCCACCTCCGTGATCGGCGTCATAGGATGAGACTCCCATAAATCCGGCATTTCATTACATGATCACACGAAAGGGGTGAATCGTGCGATCCATCTGGAACGGTGCCATCTCCTTCGGCCTGGTCAGCATCCCGATCAAGCTGGTGAACGCCACCGAGAGCCGGTCCGTGTCCTTCCGCCAGATCCACACCGAGGACGGCGGCCGCATCCGCTACCGCAAGGTGTGCGAGCTGGACGGCGAGGAGGTCTCCCAGGCGGAGATCGGCAAGGCGTACGAGGACGCGGACGGGACCATGATCCCGATCACCGACGAGGACCTGGCGGCCCTTCCGCTGCCGACGGCGAAGACGATCGAGATCGTGTCGTTCGTGCCGGCGGGCGAGATCGACCCCCTCCAGATGGACGCGGCGTACTACCTCTCGGCGAACGGCGTACCGGCCGCCAAGCCCTACGCCCTGCTGCGCGAGGCGCTCAAGCGCAGCGAGAGGGTGGCGGTGGTGAAGTACGCCCTGCGGGGGCGGGAGCGGCTCGGGATGCTCCGGGTGGTGGAGGACGTGATCGCCATGCACGGACTGCTGTGGCCGGACGAGATCCGGGCCCCGGAGGGCGTGGCGCCGGAGACGCCCGTGTCGGTGCGCGAGGCCGAGCTCGACCTGGCGGACGCGTTGATGGCCACGCTCGGGGAGGTCGACATCACCACCCTGCACGACGACTACCGGGAGGCGGTCGAGGAGATGATCGCCGCGAAGGCGGAAGGCGGCGGGGCCGTGGCGCCCGCCGAGCCGGCGGCGGAGGGCAGGGTCATCGATCTGATGGCGGCGCTGGAGAGCAGCGTCCGCGCGGCCAAGGAGGCCCGTGGGGAGGCGGCGCCCGCTCCCGCGGCGGAGCGGCCGGCCTCCGTGACGCGGCTCAAGCCGCGCAAGAAGGCGGCGGCACGGGCGACACCGAAGGAGACGGAGGCGAAGAAGTCCACGTCGAAGACGGCGGCGAGGAAGACGGCCGAACCGGCCCGGAAGTCGACCGCCAGGAAGTCGGCGTCGAAGTCGGCGGCGACCAAGAGCACGGCGGCGACCAAGAGCACGGCGACGGCGAAGAAGACGCAGCCGAAGAAGACCCAGGCGAAGAAGGCGACCCCGCGCAAGCGCTCGGCGTAGGGCGCCGCGCCTGCGGGCGCGGCCTTCCCCGGCTGCGGCGGCCGGTCCCTCCGCCCCCGCCGCCAGGCCCCGCCGTCCTTCGCCCCACGCCGCCGCGCTCCTCGCCCCCCCGGCCCCTTCGCACCTGCGGTCCTCCGCCCCCCCGGCCCTCCGCCCCCGCCGCCAGGCCCCGCGGCCCGAGCGGCCCCTCCGCCCCCGTGCTCGTCAGCGCTCCGGCCCCTCCGCCCCGCGCTCGTCGGCCCCCGCGGCTTCCCGCCCCGCCGCCGCGTCCCTCAGCGACCCGCGGTCTTTGTCAGCAGCATGCGCAGCGAGCTCTTCACCGCCGCGACGAACCGCTCGCGCTCGGGCTCCCCGACCAGGTCCAGCGAGAGGTACGGATTGAGGTCCTCCAGCTCGACGAGCAACAGCTCCCCGCCCGGCGCCCGGCAGGCATCGACGCGCTGGATCCCGTACGGGAGGTCGTTCCAGTCCACGAACCGCTGGGCGAACTCCAGGTCCTCCGCGGTCGGCTCGTACGGCCGGAGCACCCAGCGCGCCTCCGGATCGGGGGCGTAGAGCGCGTACTGGAAGCTTCGCCCGACGAAGTAGAACGACACCTCGTACGTGAACGGGATGCGCGGCTGTACGAGCATGCCGGCCGGGTCGACGTCCCCGAGCCCCGCCGCGTCCACGAAGCGCAGGCCGACCGAGTCCGCGCCGAGCACCGGCTTCACGACGTACTCGTCGGCCTTCGGCAGTCCCGCGAACTCCTCGCGCCGCCCGGCCGTGGGAATGACCGGAAATCCCTCCCTCGACAGGTGGAGCAGGTAGCCCTTTCCCGCCATGTCCCCTTGACCGGAGAGGGAGTTGAAGACCCGCACCCCCTTGGCGCGGGCGGCGGAACGGAACGCCTCGAACGCCTCCTGGTAGTGCAGGACGGGCCCGCTGTTGCGCACCACGACGGCGTCGAAGCGCTCCATCAGCGCGGCGGCGTCCAGCGGGTGGCAGAGCGCGAGGCCGAACTCCTCGCGCAGCCGGCCGCTCAGCCAGATGTCCTCGTCGCAGTAGCGACGCCCCCGCGCCTGGTAGCCGAGGTCGGTGACGTACAGAAGGGTGCCCATGCCGGTATCCAACCAGGCGTCGCCGCGGGCCGGGCCGGCCGCCCGCCCGGTCACCCGCGCCGCCGCCCCGCCCGCCCCGGTCGCCGGGGCCGTGGCCCCGGCGCCACCCGTTCCGCGTCGTCTCAGACCGTCGAGCGGGAGACCAGCGAGTCCCACATGGCCATCGCGTAGTCCACCGTCGAGGACAGCCGCTCGGGGGACACCCCGTCGCGCGACTCGATCGACATGCCGTGCAGGATCGTGGCGTAGAAGCCGGCGACGCTCCGGACGTCCGCACCCTGCGGCAACTCGCCCTCGTCCACCGCTTGTTCGAGCCGCTCCTCCAGCTCAGCCACCGTGGACCTGCGCCACCAGGCCAGATGGTCGGCGACCGGACGGTTCTGCGTTCCGCAGTTCGTCGCCGCCAGCACGATCATGCAGCCGCTCGGCGTCCCGGGGTCGGCGAACGTGTCGATGTTGCCGCGCAGCATCGCCTCGACGGCCGCCCGTGCCGTCGGCGCCTCCCGCAGCGCCCGGCTCGTCGCCGAGCCGGTCGTGTCGTTGTAGAGCGCCACCGCCTCCCGGAACAACTGCTCCTTCGAACCGAAGGTGTTGTAGAGGCTGGCGGAGTTGATGCCCATCGCCCCGGTCAGATCGGTCAGCCGGGTGCCTTCGTATCCCAGCTCCCAGAACGCCTCCATCGCGCGCCGCAACGCCGCCGTGCGATCGAACGCGCGCGGTCTCCCCCGGTCGGACATGACATCTCCTCAGACTTTCCTTGACCATGAGCACGAAGGGCTGTTAAGTACTTCTGGATCGTCCAGCCCAAAAATACTTTAACGCGCATCGCGAATGGAGCGACATGCCTCAGCTTGATGGCAAGGTGGCACTGGTGACAGGGGGAAGCCGCGGGATCGGAGCCGCGATCGCCCTGCGGCTGGCCCAGGAGGGAGCGGACGTCGCGCTGACCTACGTCAGTGCCGCCGACAAGGCGCAGGAAGTCGTCAAGTCCATCGAGGCCCTGGGCCGCAAGGGACTGGCCCTCCAGGCCGACAGCGCCGACCCGGCGGCGGTCGTGGAATCGGTCGAGCGCGCGGCGGGCGAGTTCGGCCGGATCGACATCCTGGTCAACAACGCCGGCATCTTCCCCTACGGCCCCATAGGAGAGGTCACCCTGGAGGAGATCGACCGGACGCTCGCGATCCACGTGCGCGCCGTCTTCCTCTCCACGCAGGCCGCCTTGCGGCACATGGGAGAGGGCGGCCGGATCATCAGCGTCGGCAGCTGCTGGGCCAACCGTGTCCCGGTGCCCGACGTGACGCTGTACGCCATGAGCAAGTCGGCGCTCATCGGCTTCACCAAGGGCCTCGCCCACGACGTGGCGCCGCAGGGCATCACCGCCAACATCGTCGACCCCGGTCCGACGGTCACCGACATGAACCCCGACGGCACGGACGAGGCCGAGGCGGAGCGTCAGCGGACGGCCGCCAAGAGGCTCGGCGCGGGCGCGGACACCGCCGGCGCCGTGGCCTTCCTCGCGGGTCCCGACGCTCAGTGGATCACCGGGACGTCACTGGCGGTCGACGGTGGCTACGCCGCCTGACGGCGGTGCGGCGAGCGACACGAGAGCGAGGGCGGGCGCGATGGCATGGGCGATCCTGACGCTGGCCGGTCTCCTGGAGATCGTATGGGCCTTGGCGCTCAAGGAGTCGAACGGCTTCACCCGGCTGTGGCCGAGCGTCATCGGCATCTTCTTCTCCGCCCTCAGCTTCGTGCTGCTCACCTTCGCGCTGCGCGACGTGCCGGTGGGCACGGGCTACGCCGTCTGGGTCGGCATCGGGGCCGCGGGCGTGGTCGTCGCGGGCCTCGTCACCGGCGAGACCGCGTCGGCCGCCCGGATCGCCTGCATCCTGGCGATCATCGGCGGGGTCGTCGGCCTGCGGCTGCTGGAGGCATGACGGCGGCCGTGACGGAACAAGGCGCGACGGGAGCCGGGACGGACGCCGTGGCAGGAGCCGTGACGGCGGCCACGACAGGGCCCGTGCCGGCACCCGGGACAGGGGCCGCGACAGGCCACTGAGTCCGGCGCACGCGATCAGCGCACCGCATCCAGGCCCTCCTCCTGCGATGGAGGGCCTGGATGCGCACGCATGCCGTAAGGAACGGAAAGCGCCGCCTCGTACGGGGAATTCACCCGGCATCGGAATCCCGCCAGCCGACGGGCTCCCCCGCCGTTCCACGCTTGCATCCGCTTTACTTCATGTTGACTCGACCTCTTGGGGCTCTACTGTTACGGGGGGATGAAATGCGCTCCGCCACGCCCGTTTTACTGAGTAGGGAGACCACACTCTACGAGATACGCCGAGCCGTCGAACTCGTGTCGTCCGGGACGGGGAACTGTCTCGTTCTCGAGGGTTCCGCGGGCATGGGAAAGAGCGAATCCCTACGGGCGGCGGAGGAAAGCGCCAAGGAAGCCGGTTTCTTCGCGACCGTCGGCAGGGCGGCGGAGCTGGACCGGCGGGTGCCGTTCGGCACGCTGCGGCGGCTGCTGCGCGACACCGTCCCGACCCGGTACCTCACGCCGCTCACGGCCCGCCAGGACTACGACCCCCTCGCGCCCGTCGACGCCATCGCCGACTACCTTCGGCGCGCCACCCGCTCCCAGCCGCTGCTCGTGGCGCTCGACGACGCCCACCTCGTCGACGACCTCACCGCGGCGGCGCTGCGCGGGCTGATCGGCGCCTCGCGGTCCGTCCCGGTCCTGTGGCTGCTGACCCGCGTGCCGGCGCGCGTGCGGGACAACGCACAGGAGACCATCGACTCGCTCGTTTGGGAAGGGGCCGTACGCCACGAACTGGGAGCCCTGTCACGGGAAGCCGTCGCCCGGCTCGCCGCCCATGTCCTCGGCGCCCGGCCCGACGGCGGGGTGCTGGCCCTCGCCGCGCGCAGCGGCGGCAACCCCTACCTCCTCAAGGAATTCCTGGCCACCTCCCTGAGCGACGGCCGCATCCGCATCGAGGGACGCGACCCGGTCGCCGTCCTCGTCGACGACCAACCGGCCCCCTGCTTCCTGCGGGCCGTCGACCACCATCTGCGCGACCTCTCCTGCGAGAGCCGCCGGATGCTGGACGCCGTGGCCGTCCTCGGGCCGAGCTTCTCCGTCCACGAGGCGGCCGGACTGCTCGGCCGCAGTCCCGTGGAGCTGCTGCCCGTCATCGGCGAGCTGATCGCCGCGTCCGTGCTGGTGGGGGAGGGGCCGACGATCACCTTCCGGCACCCGCTGGTCCGCGAGGCGCTCTACGTCCGCCTCGCCGAACCCGTACGCACGGCACTGCACCGGGAGGCGGCCGCCGCCGTCTGGCGGGAGGGGCGATCGGCGTCCGAGTTCGTCGACCACCTGATCCGCAGCCAGAGGCAGGCGGCGCCCGGAGCCACGGAACCGGCGGCGTCGCGGCAGGCCGCCGGCCCCGGACCGTCCGGGCACGCCGTGGCCGGTCTCACGGGCGGGGCGGGTGCGGCCGGTGCCACCGGCCAGGCCGATCCGGACCGGCGGGCCGAGTGGTTCCCCCTCGCCGCGGCCGCCGCCGGCCCGGAAGCGGACCGGGACGACCGGCCGGACCGGGCGGAGCCTGCCGGGCGGGCGGACCTCGACGCCTGGGCCACGTGGTCCGCGTGGACGCAGGAGCGCGCGGAGCCCATCCACCCCGAACTGATGGCCGACGCCGTCCACCTCATGGGCACCACCGGCCTCCGCGGCCCGGACGGCCGGCCCGCGCACACCGGACGGCCCGCCCCGGCCGGCGGAGCGCCCCGCGCGGGCGCCCGTCCCATCGGCGCCACGGAGGCCCCGCACACGAGCCGCTACGCCGACCTCATCTACCGCACGACGGTGCGCTACTCCGCCGACCGGGCCCAGGGCCGCCACGGCCAGGTCGTCGCGGACGCTCGCGAGGCCCTGCGCGTCGCCTACGACCACGGCCACATCGCCGACACCGGCCACCACCGGCTCTGGCTGGCCGTCGCGCTCACCGCGTCCGACCAGTTCGACCAGGCGGAGGCGATCCTGGCGGAGGAGTGCGCCCCCTCCGACCACGCCGCCCTGCGCTGGGTCCTGCCGATGTGGCACTACCACCGGGCCGAGCTCAAACTGGCCGCGGGCAAGCTCGACGAGGCCGACGCCGAGGCCGCCACGGCCGTACGCATCGCCGAACGGCTCGCCGTGCCCTCGCTGGGCGTCGGGCCGCTCGCCCTGCGCACCCGGGTGGCGATCCACCGTAACGAACTCTCCCTGGCCCGGCGCCACGTGGGCATCGCCCATCCGCTCGCGGCGAGTGCCACGGGAGCCGCCCTCGAGGACCTGGCGTGGGTCACCGCACTGCTGCACAGCGCCACGGAGGAGGAGGACACCGCGATCGACACGCTCTCCCACGTGTACTCGGGACTTCCCCGGCGGCCCCTGCTGCTGACCAAGGAACCGCACGCCGGCGCCTGCCTGGTCCGTACCGCCCTGCGCATCGGGGACTCGGACCGGGCCGTCGCCGTGGCCGAGGCCGCCCGCCTCGTCGCGACCCGCAACCCCACGGTGACCTCCGCCGTCGCCGCCGCGGCCCACGCCGAGGGCGTGCTCCGGGGCGACGTCGGCCGGCTGCGCACCGCCGTGCGGCACTACCGGTCCGGGCCCCGGCCGCTCGCGCTCGCCGCCGCGACCGAGGACCTCGCCATGGCGGAGGAGCACCAGGGCGGACGGAGCACCGCCGTGACGCTCCTGAACGAGGCGCTGGGGCAGTACACGACGCACGGCGCGCGCGGCGACGCCCTGCGCGTGAGCAAGACGCTGCGCTCGCTCGGCCTGCGGACCAAGCCACGGGTGCGGGACCGCGGGGCAGCCAGGGACCGGACGACGGACCGGACCAGGGTCCGCGACCGCGCTCCCGGCCCGGTCGGCGGGCCGCGGGCGCGGTGGGACCAGCTGACGCCGTCCGAGCTGCGTGTCGTACGGCTCGTGGCCGAGGGGCTGACCAACCGGGAGGTCGCGGAGAGGCTGTTCCTGTCCCGGCACACGGTGGACAGCCATCTGCGGCACAGCTTCACCAAGCTGGGCGTGACGAGCCGCGTCGAACTGACCCGCCAGGTCCTGACCCACGAGGCGCTGCCCCTCGACGAGACGGTCTGAGGCGCATCGGGCGGCCCGGTCACGGCCCCTCCGCACGTCCGACCGCCCGCACGCTCCCCAGCACGCCGGCCCGCCGGCATGACCGCCCGTCCGCCCGCACGACCGCCCTCGCGGGCCGCCCGTCCGCCCGCCCGCTCCTTCCGTACGGCGGAATGTCATCCCGCACACCCGGGACCTTTCCGCCGTACGGGAGTTCACGAGAACACGTGATGCCCGGGCCCGGCGCCCGCCCACAGACTGGGGCCCGTCGAAAGCCCGTTGACCCCACAGATCCGTGGAGAGGCATCCCATGACGAACGCGATCGGCCCCAACTTCCTCACGCTCCAGGTGCGTGACGTCGAGCGGTCCCGCCGCTTCTACACCGAGGTCGTCGGCTTCAAGGAGACCGACTCCAAGGTCCCCACCGCCGCCGTCCTCGAGACCGCTCCCATCAAGCTGGCGCTGCGCCAGGCCACCATCGACCTCGACGCCGTACCCGAGCTCGGCTGGGGCGTCGTGGTGTGGATCAAGGCGGAGGACCCCGACGGTCTCGCCAAGATCGTGGCCGAGCACGGCGTCACCATCACCAAGCCGCCGTGCGACGGCTTCTGCGGCCGTGAGTTCCAGTTCAAGGACCCCGACGGGTACGAGCTGACCGTCTACGAGGGCTGATCCGATCCGACCGGTCCCCGAAGCGGAAAGGAACGCATGCGCGACAACACGGGTGTCACCAGCATGGGGCTCGCGCCGGCCGCGCGGATGCCACTGCGCGCCAGGCTCCGGCTCCTGGCCGATCCCGCCCTCGGGGTGGGGAGCTTCCTCGACCACGCCCGCGCCGTCAGCCCCGCCCCTTCGGCACCGTTCCTGCTCGCGCAGCGCGCGGGCGGTGCCGGGGGCGGCGCGGCGGGCGACCCGGGCCCCCCGGGCCTCCGGGGCGAGGAGGACGACGGAGAGGTCGAGCGGCTCAGCCTCGACCGGCTCGCCGAGATACGCGACGCCTACGCCTCCTGGTACCACCAGGCGGGCGTCAGGAAGGGCGACCCCGTCGGCGTCTACGCCGGCGAGGGCGTCGACGCCTTCCTGCACTTCCTGGCGCTCAGCTCCCTGGGCGCCATCGCCGCGCTGGTCAACGGCCGGATGAGGCCCGAGGTCGCGGCCGACTACCTGGGCCGCGTCGGCGCGGTCGGGGTCGTGGCCACGGCCGACGGGCTCGACCGGCTGCGGGCCTCCGGCGCCCTGCCGAAGAACCTGGCGTTCGAGAAGGAGCTGGACGCGTTCCCGCGCCGGCGGCCCGCCCGGCACGCGCTGCCGGGAGTCTTCCCGTACCGGCACGGCGACGACGACCTGGTCATGCTCTGCCACACCTCGGGCACGACCGGACCGCCGAAGGCCGTCACCTTCGGGCACCGGCAGTTCTTCCTCGGCAAGCGCCACCGGCTCCTCAGCTTCCCCGACGCGGCGAGCAACCGGCTGCTCACCGCACTCCCGCAGACGCACTCCGCGGGCATCAGCTATCTGATGACCGCGACCCTGCTCGGCCTGCCCACCCTGGTCATGGCCGACAGCTCGGGGGAGGCCGTGCACGAGGCGGCCCGCTGGTTCCGGCCCACGATGGTGGTGGCGTTTCCCCAGACCTGGGCCGAGCTGGCCACGCTCGACCTGTCGCCGTCGGCCCTCGGGGACGTCCACACCTGGATCAACACCGGCGACTCCGCCCACGAGGCGCACATCAAGGAGCTGATCCGGCACGGCAGACGACCGGGGCGGCCGGCCGCCGTCTTCCGGCCCGGCGCGCTCGGCTCCCGACTCCGCACCGGGCTCGCCTCCCGGCTCGGCTCCGGCCTCGGCGCCCGGCTCGGCGCCCGGACCGGTGACCGCCCCGGCTCGCGGTTCGTCGACGGCCTCGGCTCCTCCGAGATGGGGATGGCGCTGTTCCGCAAGGTCAGCGAGCCCGAGAAGCAGGACTACGACCGCTGCGTCGGCACACCCGTCCGCGTGGTCCGGCGGGCGGTCGTCCTCGACGACGACGGCCGGATCCTCGGCCCCGGCCGGCCGGGCCGGCTCGGGGTGAAGACCCCCACGAGGACCGCCGGGTACTGGGGGGACACCGCACTCACCCAGAAGTCCTCCGTCTCCGGCTACTGGCTCACCGGCGACATCGTCTACCAGGACGACGACGGACGGTTCTTCCACGTGGACCGGGTGCCCGACGTCATCCACACCGTCCGCGGCCCGGTCTACAGCCTCCCGATGGAGGAGGCCGTCATGACCGGCTGCCCCGAGGTGGCCGACTGCGCCGTCGTCGCCGTCAACGCCCCGGGGCCGGGCGGCGGACAGGTCCCGTTCGCCACCGTCCGTCTCCGGCCGGGCGCGAGCACCCCCGGAGACCTGCTCGAGCGGCTCAACACGGCGCTGCGCGCGAAGGGGCTGACCGCCCTCGGCGGTGCCGTGCTCGCCACCGAACCGGAGCACTTCCCCACCGGAGCCACGGGCAAGGTGCTCAAGCGCAGCCTGCGCGAGCACTTCGCCGACGTCCTGATCCGACCCGAGCGGGTCGCGGAGGAGAACAGGCCATGACAGCCCCCCGACAGCCCGGCGGCACCGAACCGCCGGCCACGCCCGCCCCCGGCGCGCACTTCCCCGGCACGCGGCCGCCGGGCTCCGAACCGACCGGCGACGTGCCGGCGCCGGTCCGGATGTACGAGATGCTCTACGGCTCCCTGGTCAGCCAGCTCCTCGTCGCCGTCGCCGAACTGGGCGTCGCCGACGCCATCGGCGACGAGGTCCGGCACATCGACGAGATCGCCGAGCGCACCGGCACCGACCCCGGGGCGCTCTACCGGGGCCTGCGGGCGCTCGCGAGCGTCGGCGTGTTCACCGAGGTCGAGCCGAGGACCTTCGGCCTGACCCCGTTGGCGGCGACGCTCCGCGGCGACGTACCCGGCTCGATGCGCGACCTGGCGCGGTACGTCGGACTGCCCGAGCGGCAGCGGGCGTTCGGGTCGCTGGCGCACAGCCTGCGGACGGGCAAGCCGTCCTTCGACGAGGTGCACGGCACCGACTGGTGGACCTTCTTCGCCGCCCGTCCCGAGCTCGCGGCCGTCTTCAACAGCGCCATGAGCAGCATGTCGGTGATGGTGAACTCCGGTGTCCTGGACGTCTACGACCTCTCCGACGTCCGCCGCCTGGTGGACGTCGGAGCGGGCCGGGGCCGGCTCGTGGGCGCCCTGCTGCAGCGCTATCCGCGGATGACGGCGGTCGCCTACGACCTGCCCCGCGTGGTCCCCGAGGCCGAGGCCGTCCTGGCCGAGCTGGGCGTCTCGGACCGCGCCGAGTGCGTCGGCGGCGACTTCCTGACCTCGGTCCCGGAGGGCGGGGACACGTACGTCGTGTCCTGGACCATCCACGACTGGGACGACGACGACGCCGTCGCGATGCTGCGCAACATCCGTCGCGCGCTGGGCGACTCGGGGCAGCTGATCGTCATCGACGAGGTCATCCCGGAGGGCGACACCCCGCACTTCGGCAAGTTCGAGGACATCGTGATGCTGTCGCTGCTCACCGGGCACCTGCGGACCGAGTCGGAGTTCGTGGACCTCTTCGAGCGGGCCGGCTTCCGGCTCAAGGAGATCCGCCCCACCCCGTCCTCCACGAGCGTCATCGTGGCGGTCCCCGCCTAGGGAGTGGCCGGGAAGGATCGGCGAAACCCGAGCCCGTCCCGGGAACGGAGCGAACGACGGTGGCCCGCCGCGGATTCCCGCGGCGGGCCACCGTCGTCCTCCCGGAGCGCGTACCGCCTCCGGGCCGTCCGGCCTACTTCTCCAGGCAGAACTCCTCGATCGGATAGCCCACGTGCCGGTCGGCGGTCGGAAGGTAGCCGAGGACGACGTCCCCGGGCTTCAGCTCGGTGCTGTTGTGCACCACTCCGCCGGGGCCGAGGACCCGGACGTGCCAGTCGTCCTGCAGGATCAGGTTGACCGTGGTCCCGTCGGGGGCGACCGCGTCCACCGACAGCAGCGGACGGCTCTCGATCTTCACCCTGCCCACCGCCACCAGGCGCGTCTGGCCCTTGACGTCCACCGCCAGCACCTTGCTGCCGGCCTTGAGCTCGCTGAGGTAGTGCGTCCGGGAGTTCTGGGACAGCGTGTACGAGTGGATGGCGCCGGCGTTCACCCGGAACGGCCGCGTCGGCATGTAGGGCAGCGGGTGCGTCTCGCTGACGCACAGGATCATGCCCTTGGAGTGCGAGCCCACCAGGATGCCCTCGTCCTGACGGAAGTGCGTGACGGTGTCGACGCACGCCCGCTCACCCATGCCGATGTGGGTGCTGCCGGTGACGGTCAGCTCCACCATCTCCAGGTCGGGCGTCCGGGAGACGGCCGCCGCCTTGAGTCCGGTCGCGTCGCCGACCCGCGCCGGGGCCAGCATCACGCCGTCCGACCCGAGCTCCAGGACACCGAAGATGATCTCGGCCTCCTCGACGTCCTGCGCGATCGTGATGAGGCTGCCGGTGCCCTTCGCCGCCTTGCCGGCCGCGATGACGATCTCCAGCGGGATCTTCGTCGGGTCGCGGAACCAGAGCACGCTCCACTTCTCGGTGGCGGCCGAACGGCACGCCACCTCCAGCGTCTCGGCGTCCACGATCTCCACGTACCGGCCGAACTCGACCTCGGGGTGGCGGGCGGCCAGCACCGCCGGGTCACCGTGCTCGGCCGGGTTCACGACGACCACGTCGGCCTCGCCGAAGTCCTCGGGAAGCGCCCCGCCGCGCGGGAAGAGCACCTTCTTCACCGTGGGCGGCAGATCGGCCAGGTCCTCGACGGAGGACGCGACCACGCCGTCGATCCGCTGGTGCACCGCCTCTTCCAGGATCGCCGGGGTCAGTTCGTTCTTCGTGCGCAGATCGAGCCAGCAGAGCTTCATGTTCCTCTTCCTCAGGATTATGGAGCGTTCCTCGGGTCTCGCTGTTCTCAGCTGTTCTCAGGCGGGACGGGCGGTGAGCAGTGCGGAACCGGCGGCCACGCCCCGAGGGGCGTGCACCAGGTCCGCGACCCGGCCGGCGCGTTTGCCCGGCTCGGAGGACTGGAAGATGTTGCGCCCCATGGCGAGGCCCGTGGCCCCGGCGTCGAGGACGGCGGCCACATGGTCGAGGAGTTCGTCCGTGGAGGCCGCGGGCGGCCCGCCGGCGACCAGGACCGGCACCGGGCAGGCCCGTACCACCTCGGCCAGGCCGGACATCGTGTGCGGGCAGGGCACCTTGACCAGGTCCGCCCCCAGATCGGCGGCCAGCGTGGCCACGTGCTTGACCAGGGCGGTGTCCCGGGGATCGGCGATCTCGGGGCCGCGCGGGTACATCATGGCGAGCAGCGGTACGTTCCACCGGTCGCAGGCGTCGGCGACGGCGGCCATGTCGGCGATCTGCCGGGCCTCCCCGGCCGAGCCCACGTTGACGTGGACGCTGACCGCGTCCGCGCCGAGCCGCAGTGCGCTCTCCACGTCGCTGACGAGGTACTTGGCGTCCGGATCCGGGGCGTGCACGGTGCTCACGCTCAGGTGCACGATCAGCGAGGTTCTGGTGAACGGCTCGGGATCCAGTTGGCGCAGCGTCCCCTTGTGCAGCACCACTCCGTCCACGCCGTTGCCCGCCAACTGCGCGACCAGCCGGTTCAGTTCGTCGGCCGCCGCGATGGGGCCGTCGGTGACGGAGTGGTCGAGGGGGACGACCAGCAGACGATCCGGCGCGTGCCGGAAGAGCTTCTTGGTACGTAATCGGGCTCCGAACGATCGATTCTGCGTCATGCGGCTTCTCCTTCTGTCACACCGCGGCCATGGAGGGGGTGTCGAGGTCGTCGCGGCCGAGGCCGAATTCCTGGTGGAGCGCCGTGACCGCCTCCAGGACGCGGTCCAGCGGGACGATCACGGAGACCCGCAGCTGGGTGGAGGACACCCAGCTCGGCGTCACCCCCATCCGGGAGAGCAGCGCCAGCATCCGGGCCGTGTAGTCCGGCCGGTTGAGGAGGCCCACGCCGACCAGGGACACCTTGCCGACCTTCTCGTCCACCTCCGTGTCGCAGCCGAGTCCGGCCGCGATCCGGCGCAGCGCCTCGCGGGCCGGAGCCAGCCGGCTGCCGTGCAGCGCGAAGCCCATCCGGAAGCCGTGGCCGTCCGGAGCCCCCCAGGACAGGAGGTCGACCGGGACCGAGTCCCGCGCCAGTTCGGTCAGGATGTCGGCGGCCAGGCCGTCCCGGGGCCGGCGCGAGCGGGTCAGGGCCATGACGATGTCGGTGTCATGGGTGACGGCGGTGATCGATCCCTGTGATTCGAGCACGTCGATGCTCCGTCCGAGGATGGTGGTTCCGGGTTCCGTCGTGAACGTCCCGCGGACCACGACGTCGATCGCGTGCGAGGCGGCCAGTTCCACCGCGCGCGAGTGCATCACCTGGGCGCCGGCGAAGGCCATCTCCGCCATCACCCCGGCGTCGATCGTGGACAGCACCCGGGCTTCGGGCACCACCCGGGGATCGGCGGTGTAGATCCCCTTGACGTCCGTGTAGATCTCGCAGCTCGCCGCCGAGAGCGCGGTCGCGAGGGCCACCGCCGTCGTGTCCGAACCGCCCCGGCCGAGGGTGATCACGTCCCCCTCCGCGTCCTCGCCCTGGAAGCCCGAGACCACGACGACCCGGCCGCGGCGCAGATGGGCGAGGATGCGCGCCGGGTCGATCTCGGCGATCATCCCCGCGCCGTGGTTGCCCGAGACCCGGATCCCGGCCTGGGGGCCGGTCAGGGACACCGCCGGCGCCCCCTGGTCGTGCAGGGCCATGGCCAGCAGCGCGGCGGAGGCGTTCTCACCGGTCGCCAGGAGCTGGTCCGTCTCCCGCGCCGCCGGGGCCGCGTGCAGCTCCAGCGCCGCGGCGAGCAGCTCGTCCGTGCTGTCCCCTCGGGCGGAGACCACGACCACCGTCGGGCGGCCCGTGTCGTGGAAGCGGGCGACCATCTCCGCGACCTGACGAATTCTTCCGGGAGTCGACAGCGAACTCCCGCCGAACTTCTTCACCGCTACTGACATGCGTCGTCCTCGCACCGGCTGATCGGGGCAGATGGCGTTGCGCGATCTCCTTTCTACACAGCGCCCGCCGATTCCGGATCCCGGATCCACGTGATGTGGGAGCGGCTCTTTCCGGAATCCCGCATCGGCGTGATGCGGTAATGCGGGCCGGTAAATCCGGCGACCTGTCGGGCAAATGACGGGCGCGAAGCGGTGTACCGCATTCCGCCGGAATGACGGAACGAGGGCCGGGCCCCGGGAGGGAGGGGGCCCGGCCCTCGTCGCGGGCGGCGTCAGACCGTGTGGGGCAGCCGGATCGACTGCGCGTGACGGAAGACGTCGCGCCGGTCCCAGCGCGACTTCGCGCGCTGGAGCGTGGGGTAGTTCTGCTTCCAGTAGAGGTCGTGCCAGGCCACCCCCGAACGGTTCCACGCCGGGTCGGTGAGGTCCCCGTCGGCGTAGTTGATGTAGCAGCCGTCGGTCACGGCGTTCGGCACCGGGACACCGCCCGTCGAGGCGTACACCGTCGAGAACGCGCGCCGGATGTAGGCGAAGTGCTTCGCGTCGTCACTCGGGTTGCCCCAGGCCGTGCCCCAGAGCAGCTTCAGGACGCTGTCGCGGTGCACCTGGGCGGTGGCGGTCGGCGCCACCGCGTTGACCTGCCCGCCGTGCGCGGCGATCGACACCACGAAGAGTGGGTGGTCGTAGTCCGAGTCGGTGAGCACCCGGTAGAGCCCGCCGATCTGGTCGTCGGTCAGCCCCTTGCGGTGGTAGCTCGACTTGTACTTGTAGCGGTCGGTCGGGTTGCTCATCCAGAAGCCGGGCCACCCCGTGGCCTGGAACCAGGGCAGCTGGTGCAGCTCCTGGTACTCCACCGGCGTGATCCCCACCCCGTCGTTGACGGCCGCGACGAAGTCGAGCAGGAGCTGCCGGGCGTTCGGGACGGCGGTGTCCATCTGTATGGACAGAAGCACGCTGCCGCCGGTCTTGGGGCCCGGCTCCAGACGGGCCGTCAGCCCCTTGTACGGCGAGGTGGGCGAGCTGTTCTGCTCGTTCCAGACGCCGTAGTTCCGTACGAGACGGGCGAAACGCGCCTCCGTCAGCTGCGCCCACGGCCACTGGAGCCAGGTCACCAGGACGTCGGTCGGGGGCGCCGGAAGCAGAGCCGAGGGGTCCGTGCCGGTCGCGGTGGGGGAGCGGAACCAGTAGCGCGTCACGACGCCGAAGCTGCCGCCGCCGCCACCGGTGTGTGCCCACCACAGGTCGCGGTTCGGGTCGCCCGCCTCACGGGTGGCGACCACGGCGCGGGCGCGGCCGTCGGGGTCCACCACGACGACCTCGACGGCGTACAGGTAGTCGACGACCAGACCGTGCAGCCGGCTCAGGTTGCCGTACCCCCCGCCCTGGACGTGTCCGCCGACGCCCACCGAGTAGCAGGCCCCGCCGGGCAGGGTGACGCCCCACTGCCGGAACAGCGCGTAGTACGTCTCCCCGAGCGTGGCCCCTCCCTCGACGACGAAGGCCCGGTGGGCGGGGTCGTAGTCGATCTTCCGCATCCCGGACATGTCGATGATCACCTTGACGTCCGGGTGGTCGACGAAGTCCTCGTAGCAGTGGCCGCCGCCGCGCACGCTCAGCCGCTTGCCCGCGCTCACCGCCTCCTGCACGGCCGCGACCACCTGGGCGGTGGAGCGGGGCAGGCGGACGCTCTCCGGACGGCTGTGGAACAGCTGGTTCTGCCCGCTGGTCAGCCCGGAGTAGCGGACGTCCTGCGGCCCCACGGCCAGGGCGCGCGCGACGGCGCCGGTCTCCGTGGTCCCGGCCGCCCCCGCGGCGGCGGGCGCGGCGGCCTGGGCGGCGGTCACGCCGGCCGGTGAGGTCAGCGCCGTGGCGCCCACGACGGCCGCGGTACCGGTGAGGAGCCTCCGGCGCGATACCGAGGTCATGGTTCCCCCTAATGATCGTCAAACGTCGGGCGACGTCTTGGTGGTTGCTCGGGGAAGATGTCATCGCGGGGAGCGCCGACACATCACGTGATCACGTGATGCCCGGCGTACGGGCGCCCGGTTCACTGGATTCCGGCAGAGACGGATCGCGGCATGGACGCGACGAGCGTGAGGACGCCGATGAGCATCCCGTGGGGCCCGCAGGGCGCCGGAACCGGTTCGGAACAGATCACGTACGTAGCCCCGGGCGAGGGCCCGAGTGTCTGGGCGCTGCAGGGCGACAAGTACACGATGAAGGCCGGCAAGAGCACCACCGGCCCCGGGTTCACCATGCTGGAAGGCGAGATAGCGCCGGACAACGGTCCGCCGATGCACATCCACAACGACGCGGACGAGATCTTCTACCTGCTCGACGGCGAACTCACCGTGGCGTCGGGCGACGAGGTCATCAAGGCCGAGAGCGGGGCGTTCATCTTCATTCCGCGGGGTGCCAAGCACAAGTTCAGGAACGACTCCAGCAAGATCACCAAGCTGTTGTTCGTCCTGGCCCCGGCCGGTTTCGAGAACTTCTTCTTCGAGATCGGCCAGCCGGTGGTCCCCGGCCTGGAACGCCCGGCGGAGCCGGTGGGATACGAGCAGCTGGTGATGCAACGGGCCGAGGAGTTCGGCATGTTCATCGTCGACGAGTAGGGCCTTCGGTCCACGAGGACGGGACGGACGAGACCGCCCGCCGGGGGTTCCCGGCGGGCGGTCTCGGTGTCGGCAGGTGTACGACCTGGAGCGGGATGGGGGCGGTGCGGCGGCGAGGCCGTACGAGACCGGAGGCCCGGGCCGGCCGCACGGCGGGGCCGGGTCCTGAGCCGGGCCGGCCGCACGGCGGGGCCGGGTCCTGAGCCGGGCCGGTCGTACGGCGGGGCCGGATCCTGAGCCGGGCCGGTCGTATGGCGGTGACGGGTCCGGGGGCGCGGGCGCCGTGTCCGGCGCAGGGCCCGTGGGCGGCGTACGCGCGCCGCCGAGGCGCGGGCCGCGTCCGTCGGCGGTGCGTGGGGCTGCGTACGTGCGCGGGGTCCTGCGCCGGGCCGGGGCCGAGTGCCGGGCGTAGGCGCGCGGCGTCCTGCGCCGGGCCGGTCCCGGGTCAGTCGTCGTCCCCCCTCCGCGGCGCGCCGCAGCGGCCGGGCCGGTCCCGGGTCAGTCGTCGTCCCCGCCCTCCGCGGCGCGCCGCAGCAGGCTCTCGTACACCGCCCCCGGCTCGTCCCTCGTGACGACGGGGAAGCCTGCCCCCTCGCGCCCGAGCCAGTGCCGCTCCACGCCCGGGTTGTGGGCGCCGAGCCCGCCGGGGGCGAAGACGTGCGGGCTGCCCCGGACCTCCCCGCCGAGCGAGACCTCCAGATGCCTCTCGATCGCGGCGCGCGCCCGCCCCCCGACCAGCGCGCCCTTCAAGGCGTCGGCGTCCACGCCGCTCTCCTCCGCGACGGCCAGGATCTCGTGCCGCATCGTGATGTTCCGGCTCTGCCCGAACAGCGCGACGCGCAGCGCGCGGTCGAGCCGCTCGCTCGCCCGCAGACCCTGCTCCTTCGTGGCCTCCACGGCCTCCATGGCGAGCAGGGTGCTGACGGGGTACTCGTACGACGGCCGCTGCCACATCTGCCAGCCGGCGCCGGGCTCCAGCGCGCCGACGACCGGCGTCTCGGCGTCCAGGATCAGCTTCGGCGTCGACATCTCGTTGACGAGTTCCAGCGGGAAGGCGCGGACGTCGAAGCGGACGTGTCCGTCGAGACCGAGCGCGGCCCGTGTGGTGTGCAGGCGGTGGACCGCGAGGTGGGCCCAGGGGCAGCCGAGGTCGGCGAAGACGACCAGGGTGCCGGGAGCGACGTCCACGCCCGTCACACCTCCGCCCAGATGCCGGCGACGGGCTTCCAGCCGAGGACCCGGTGGGCGGCGGCGCTGCTCACCCGCTGCGACGGCTCGGGGGTGAGGTCCCGGGCGTACGCCGGCGGCGGCGCACCCACCGCGCGCGCGAGCCGCTCCACGTACTCCCGCTCCCGGAGCGGCTCGTCGGCGACGTTGAACACCATGCCCGGAGGCCGGACCTCCACGGCGGCCGCGACGGCGGCGGCGAAGTCACGGACGTGGACCATCGAGAGCCACGAGGAGCCGTCACCCGCGATCGGCAGGGCTCCGCCGAGCAGGCGCCGCCGCTGGACGTCCTGGACCGTGCCCGGCCCGGCGAAGCGCGCGCCGCGCAGAACGGTCCAGTCCGGGCCGTCCCCGGACTCCCGCCGCACGGTTCGTTCCATGACGCGGACGGGCTCGACCAGCGCACCTCGCGCCGGATCGGCGTCGAACGGCGTGGACTCGTCGAGAAGCCGGTCGCCGCCGTCCGGGTAGGCCATGGTGATGCTCATCTGCACGAGATGCCGGACGCGGGCGGCGCGCGCGGCCTCGACCAGCCTGCGCGTCCCCTCCTCCCGCAGCCGGGTGTTGACCTCCCAGGCTCCGGGAGCGGAGGGATCGGCCGGTACGGCCGTGGCGGCGTTCACCAGGACGTCGGCGTCGGCCAGCACGTCCGCCAGGTCGCCGCCCGGGATGTCGAGCAGGCTCGCGACGACCCGTTCCGCACCGGCCGGCGCGGGACGGGATCCGGGAGAGAGCACGGTGACCGCGTGTCCGCGGTCCAGCAGACGGGGCACGAGGGCGTGTCCGAGCACCCCTGTCCCACCGATGAGCACGACCCTCGTCACGGACCCTCCCCCTTCAGCCGGGGAGCCAGTTCGGCGGCGAAGGCGGCGAACGACCGCGCGTCCCGCCCGGTCAGCTCCTTCACCGCGCCGGTGACCGTCTCCGCCTCGCCCGCCACATAGGTGGCGTAGAGCTGAAGCCGCGCCTCGACCGCCCACGCCGGGACGCCACTCGCGCGCATCGCCTCCGCCGCCCGCGACGGCGGGACGTCGAGGTAGCGGATCTCCCGCCCGGCGGCGGCCGACAGGGCCGCCGCCACCTCGGCGTACCCGATCGCCTCGGGTCCCGTCAGCTCGTACACCACGCCCCCCTCGCCGGGCGGCGGCCCGGTGAGCAGCACGGCGGCGGCCGCGGCGATGTCCCGGACGTCGACCATGCTCACGCGCGCCCGCCCCGCGGGCAGGATCACGGCGCCCCGGGAGGCGATGGTGGGCAGCCACTGGGCGGCGTTCTGCATGAAGGCGTTGGGACGCAGGGAGGTGTACGGAAGTCCCAGCCGGGCCAGGGCCTGTTCGGCGAGCCCGTGCTGACGGTGGACGAGCACCGGTGAGGCGGGATCGGCACCGAGTGCGGAGACCTTGACGACATGGCCGACCCCGGCGTCCGCCGCGGCGCGGGCGACCCTCCGCTGGAGGAGGTCCTGGCGGGGATGGAACGGGGTGAGCAGGAAGAGCGCGGCGCACCCCTTGAGGGCCCGGACGAACCCGTCCGCTCCCTCCGTCCCCACCTCGACGGGGTCGGCGTACTCCGCCACCGCCGGACCCCGCCCCGGCCGGACCAGCGCGACGGCCCGGTGCCCGAGGCCGTCGAGCTCACGCAGCAGCGCACGGCCGATGTTGCCCGTACCGCCCAGGACGGCGATCCCTCGGCTCACAGCGGGTCCAGGGCGCCGGCGCCGGCGTCGACGAGCCGCTCGGGAAGCTCGTTGTTCTGCGCCGCGTCGGCGAGCAGCTCTCCGAGGACGGGCGCCATCTTGAAGAGGTTGTGCCCGGCGATGGCGGTGACCCCGTCGGTGTGCCAGGCGCGCAGCGCGTCGCTCCCGGCGGGCAGCTTGGTCATGACGCACACCCGTACGCCGACCGGTTCGGGGTCGAGCCCGGGCAGGGCTCGCTCGACGTAGTCCACGATCCGCTGGGCCTCGCCGAGGGTGCTGCTTCCCTCGGGCAGGACGCCGTCCGGCCCGAAGGGGATGTCGACGTCGACGCCGATGCGCCCGATGACGTACCTCCCGGTGTCGCCGATGGGGGAGCCGTACACGGTCTCGCCCCAGATGCCGGCCCGGTCGACCCAGCAGGGCAGCGGCCGCGTCCGCCCCGGCTCGTACCCGCGGATCCGGAAGTGCGGCCGCACGTGCAGCCGGGACTGGAGCGGAATGTCGATGCCCACCCCACGGGCGAGCCTGGGCACGGCCGTTCCGGCGGCGATCACGACATGGCGGGCGCGGTAGATGGCCTCGGTGGTCTGGATCTCCACCCCGTCCCCGTCCCGGGGCACGGTCACGCTGTGGATGTCGGCCTGGACGATCCGGTCGCCGACCCACTCCACGAGCGCGTCGATGGTGTTCCGGGCCCGTATCGCCCCGGCCTTCTCGTCGATGAGCAGCGGCCCGTCCACCGGCGAGAGTCCGGGGAACACCTCGTCCTGCCGGGAAGCCTCCACGAACCGGTGCTCCACGCCGTGCAGCGCGAGCCCCTTCACGTCGGCGGGTCCCATCCCGCTGTAGACGGCGCTCTCCGACCCGACGAGCACCCGCCCGCTGCGCCGCTCCCACTCCCGGAACCCGGCGAGCCCGTCGACGGCCATGGACACGTGCCGCTCGTCGTCGTGCCGATGCCGGAACGTCCGCGTGAGCCCACCGGACAACCCACTGCCGGGCGGCCGCCCGTCGAAGCAGACGACGTCGACCCCCCGCCGCACCAGACTGTCCACGACGGCAAGCCCGAGCACCCCCGCCCCGATGACGGCCACCCCGATCTCCCGCCGATGCCCACCACTGACCGCACTCGTGGAACGGCTCATGCCATGCCTCCCTGTCCGCAGGACCCGGTCACTCTCCTCCCCGAGCATTCCTGCCGCCCGGCGGGCTGCCATCACGCATTCGCGTGATCGTCCGAGCGCGGGTCGGAGTACGGGGTGCGGGCGGGCCGGCGCCCTCGCTCCTCGTCCCGGGCGCGGCCACGAGGGGAGAAGCGACCGGCGGCCCGCTGTCCGCCGACGCGTCCCTGCGGGGCGCCGCGGCCCCGGAACGAGCGGTACCGGACGCGAGGCCGTTCCTTCCGGCAAGCGGGACGGCACGGCATGCCGCATCGCGTCGCGGGGTTCAGGAGACGGACTGACCGTGCAGCTCGGCCTTGGCCGCGCGGACGAAGCGCGCCTCCGCCTCGCCGAATCGGCAGACGGCGTCGAGGTACGTCGTGCTGGAGGTCGGGGGCAGAGACGACCACCCCTCCAGCAGCGCACCGAACTCCTCCTCGTCCAGGGCTCCCGACGGCAGCGCGTGCCACGCCTCACGACAGGCGCGCATCACCTGCCCGTCCGGCTCCTCCCGCTCGGCGCGACGAGGGATCCGGAGGCCGGCCAGCGCCTCCGTGAGCCGTACGGCGTCAGCGCTCACGACCGGCTCCTCGCCGTCCACCAGCCGACAGAGCTTCCCCCACGCCCTTTCGTAGGTCACCTGCTTGCCGAGGTGATAGGCCATCATCTGAGCGGCGTCGGCCATCCCGGCGGCGGGGGCGGCGACCTCGTCGGGGCCTTCCAGTTCGATGATCGTCTGAGCCGCCTTGAGGGTCGCGAGCGCATCCTCCAGGGCGGCCCTTCCGGCCCGCGCGGTCTCCCCCGCGAGGTCCTGCTCGGCGTCCGCGGCACAGCGCTCGCCCGACTCCTGCACGCGATGGGCGGCAAGGAGGAAGGAGGCGTACGCCTCGCGCTGGATGGCGCGCCGCCACTGGAGGTGCGTGGCGTCCGCCTGGGCGCGGACCGCGTCGAGCGCCGCCTGGTAAGCGGACCTGGCTTGCGCCAGCCCCGCCTCACTGGTGGCCTCCGCCGCCCGTAGGGCCGCCTTCGTCTGCCACCGGCCGATGAGCACGCTCGCGGGAACCGCGATCCCCGCGACGACGGCTGCGGCCATCGCGGCTATCCCTTCAAGATCCATGCCGGTCATGGTGGCGCACCCGAAGGGCCAGGTCACGCGGTCCCCGCCTTCGACCTCCAGCCGTCCCGTCGGCCCACCGCGGCAGGCGCATCCGGCACCGCCCGTGGCGCACCGTGAGGCCGCGTCGTCCGGCACCGGCCGTGGCACACCGCAGCCTCACCGGGTGCCCCCCTACGGGTACGGCCCCCGTGTCCGGAACGCGTCCTCGGCCGTATGCGAGGAGGCCGTGCGCCGGTCTCCGTCTCGCCGGATCGCCCCGCGCGACGATGCCTACGCCGCGGTGAGCGCGTCGGCGATGGTCTGCATGCCCTCGACGACGGCGTCGGCCTGGGCGTCGGTGAAGACATCGGCCTTGTGCGGTTCGTCGGCGTACCCGATGACGGTCGTCCCCGCCGCATGGGCGGCCTGGATGTCCGTGAGCGAGTCGCCGATCAGGACGCAGTTCGTGACGTCCATGTGCACCTGCTCGGCGGCCGTGATGAGCGGGAACGGGTTGGGCTTCATGAGATGGGGTTGTCCTGCCGGGCGCCCGACGATCCTCACGACGTACTCCTCCAGCTCGTGCAACTCCAGGAAGCGCTGGACGCACTCGGCGGAGTTGTCGCTCACCACCACGACGGCTCGCCCCGCGGCGCGTGCGGCCTCGAGCGCTGCCACCGAACCGGGAGTCGGCGGCCCCGCGACCGCGACGGCATCCACCTCCGCGGCCGTGAGCGCCGCCTCCACCGTCCGTCCGAGATCGGCGTCGGCCGCGTGAGCGATGCGCAGGACCTCGACCGGATCGTCCGTCTGCTCCGCCGTGGAGCCCGCCGCCCGGTCCCGGGCCGCGACGAGCGCGGTGAGCCGCCTCGCGACGAGGGGCGCGGGCAGTCCGGCGTACACGTCGCAGAGGGGGCCGTCGAAGTCGAACAAGAGCACTCGCGCGCTCGCCAGGAGGCCCGGCAGCTCGTCGTCGTGTGTCAAGGTCGAAGTCCCTTCCGATGGTCACCCGAACGCTGTCGTACCGCTTGCGAGCCCACCTGCGGGGCTCCACCGGACGACCCGCCCGCCTCCCAGCCCGTCGAGACCGGCGACGGTCAGCGGCTCACCCCCGGGAACGGGCTTCCTCTCGACGTACCCCCCGACCACGGCGGGAACCCCGAATCCTGGCGCTTCCGCCATTCGGCACCTGCCCACACGAAGCGGCACCGACCCGGGCGCGGACGACGAGGCCGCACATCGAGGATTCCGTGGGGGGAGGCCATACTCGGGGGCGTGGACACAACCGGCGGGCGCCCGAAACTCGATCGGCAGTGGGCGGAGACGGACAACAACGTGTACGGCGTGCTCCACGGCTGCCGCGACGCATCCGCTGTGGCCGCGCGCTTCGCCGGTGCCGGCTGGAGAGCCCGTTCCTCGTCGTGGCACGCCTACGAGCTGGAGACCACCTGGTGCCTGCTGGAGATCGACCCGGTCGACGGCCCGGACGTCCTGCTCAGCGGCGTGGTCGACCCCGTCCGCCTAGACGACCTGGGTCGACTCCTCGGCTCCATGGGGTTCACTTGCGAGCTTGAACTGAGTCACGAGAACGACACCCTGGTGAGAGAGATCCGAGGTTGATCGGTATCCGCCCGAGCCCCGAACCCGTCCGGGAACCGTCATCCTCCTCGGGTACTCCATGCCGAAGCGCATCAGGTCGAGGCATCAGACCGAATGCCGGACACCTGCCCGACGCGAGAGAACCCGTCCGCCGCGTCAACGCTGGTGACGCTCTCCGTTTCACGGCACCTGGCCCCCACCGGGAGCCGGGGGCGTGCCAGGAATCCAGACCGGAGCGGAGCGGTCTACCCCGGCGGCCGTAGGACACCCGCGAACAGAGGTTCAGGACCCGGTTCCCGAGCACGGCCGGCACACGACCCGTCAGCTCGGTCCGCCCAGGCCCACACGTACGCGTGGACAGCGGGCACCGTTGGATGGAAGCCGAGTTGTATGCCGTGGATGTCAGGGAAGAAGGGCTCGGCAGCGAAGCGGCGCAACTATGGACCCCTGGGAGCGCGGCCCTGACCTCGTCGGCGGACGTGCCGAAGCGCAGTGGTCCGACGTTCTCCAGCGATGTCAGCGACCTCAGCGACCACACCGGCCGAACCGGCTCCTCGGCGGTCGCTCTGGCACCCCAGGCCATCCCCGTGCCCCACCCAGCCTGCCCAGGAACGGACTTGACGGGCGTGGATGCCCCACGACGGCCCCTACCCCGGCACACACCTGCGCAACGCAAAAGACCCCGTCCTCAGCGTCAACGCTGGTGGCGGGGTCTTCAGGCACTTCCTGCGAAGTGCCCCCGGCAGGATTCGAACCTGCGCACACGGCTCCGGAGGGCGCGTGAGTATCAGGCGTCTACGCAGGCCAGAGGCCTAGAGGCTGTTGGCCAAGCCTGGCCGGTCCACGAATAGGCCGCATCCCCTGAAGGCGCTGGTGGACCTCACCAGGCAGTGATGTGGGCACAGAGGCCGCGCTGCTGGTACCCGCCGGGCACCTCGGCCCCTACGGCCACCCAGAATCCCATGGAATCGCGTAGGTGCCCACCCAGGGTGTGCCAAGACAGGCCTGGGTGCTCGATCCGTAGCGCCGCGAGGCCGGCGGAGGCCAGACCGCATCGCTGATACTCCGGCAGCGTGTAAGGCTGCTCGACCCACCCGAGCCGACAGTGCGGGCAGACCTGATAGTCGACACTGAACGCGAACTCGCCATCCAGATTGGCTGCACGCTGACGCCAGCCGTGCCGTTCCCCAGAGATGGTGTCCTGCCAAGGCGTGTCTAACTCCGGCTCGCTCGCCCATCCACTTCGCCGCCCGAACCGCCCGCGGCTCACCCACCGCAGCACGTCGCGCCAAGGCTCCCGTCCAGACGCCCGCCCCACCTCGTGGGCCCGGCCGGCTAACTGCTGTGCTGCATACTGATCGATGGTCATGACCCCATCGTTCCCGCTTTGGGGCCGGTAGCGAGCATGGCCCCATGGGCGCCACGACCTTGCTGGAGAGAAAAGCCCCATCTCGCCTGATCGCCACCCTCAGGAGCGAACCACTAGGTGAGGGCTCCCGGGGCCTGTGGGTTCCCAGGTCGCCCTCGTAGCCGACCTGTCGCCGTCGGCCGCCGTCACCCCTGGGCCCCCTCGCACGGCCCGCAGACGGCCCGGCATCGACCAAGGGACGGCAGCATGCACGCGCGCCGGCCCCTCCCACCGCTGCACTTCAGAGGCGTAGTCGACAGGCTCAATTGATCGGGCCAAAGACGTCACCCGTTTCGGGGGAAACCGCAGCCAGTGGACGGCAACCTCCGGTATCCTGACGCAGCCTTTCAGGAAGCTATCGAATATGGGGAAAAATGGCCGGTAAGTCGACACGTTTCCAGCGGTCCACAAACACGCAGGCAGCTAGCTGGTTTCTCGATCAGCTGAGCGCTGGACGCCTCAACCTTGATCCCCCTTACCAGCGGCGCAGCGTTTGGAATCCGACGTATAAGCAGTTCTTTATCGATTCGGTAATTCGAAACTACCCTGCGCCGACCATCTTCCTTCAGGTTGACGTTTCTACCGACCTGTCCCAGCAGACCAAGTACAACGTGATTGACGGAAAGCAGCGATTGACCGCGCTTTTTGAGTTCGTCAAGGACGAGTACCCCACCCCTGACACGCTGGAGGATCTCGGACTGGCAGGGACTTACTACTCAGACCTCCCGCAGCCAGTCAAGGTATCGCTCCTGGAATACGTCTTCACCGTCGAAAGCCTAAAGAATCCATCCACTGCCGAGCTCACTCAGGCATTCGATCGCCTGAATCGCAACGTGGCTCGACTCAACGCCCAAGAGCTGCGGCACGCCAAATACGGCGGAGAGTTCATCACTAAGGTAGAGGAGCTGGCGGATCACCCTTTCTGGTCCGAAATTGGACTGGTCACGCCCACTCGCATCCGAAGGATGCTTGACGTCGAGTACGTCTCGGAATTCTACATCGTCGCCATGGATGGAATTCAAGACGGAAAGGAGTATCTCGACCGGTATTACGCAGACAATGATGCCGAAATCTCCGACATGGAAGCCACGAATCAACGCTTCATCGCCGCACAGGACTTCCTGCGAGAAGTCTCAAAGATCTATCCACTGAAGGGAACTCGTTTCGCAAACGTCGCGGATTTCTATTCCCTCTGGGCTGCCATTGTCGCGCTCCACTCCCAGGGGCTGCTTCCCACGGCCGCTGCAGCTGCGGAACGCCTTCAGGGTTTCGCTGAAGAACTGGAGGCACAGCAAACCGAACACGCTAAGCGGTATCATCTCGCCGCCATCCAAGGATCCAATAAGGGCGCAAACCGGACCGTGCGCGCCGATTCGCTTACGTCTGTGCTCACGGCCGAGTAATGGCCATCGTGGTCCCCGCCTCGTTTCGGGCTCGATATGACGAAATAGAGCCACTCCTGAAAGTGACCGAAGAATTCCTGAAGTCCCGCCTCCCTCAGGAGTTCGCCGACTGGAACCCGGTGACGATCCAAACGCGCCCCAAAGGGATCGAGTCGCTATACAGCAAACTCCAGAAGGGGGAAACGGAAAGCATTTGGGACCTTGACGACCTGGTGGGCGCAAGAGCGGTATTCCTTCATCCTTCACAGGTGAAGGCTGCCCTAGATGCGGCACGCACCGCATTCGATCCTGTCGAGGCGAAGAATATCGAAGCGAGAAACCCGACCGACTTTCGGTACCAGCAGCCTCATTTGATCGTGAGACTTCCGCGCGAGTTCACTGAAAGGAACCCGCAGCTGGCCAACCTGAAGATCGAGCTCCAGTTCACCACGTACATTCAGCATGCACTCCAAGAGTCAACGCATGACGTCATCTATAAAGGTGACAAATTTTCGTGGCGAGAGCATCGAATGGATAGTCGATTGCGCGGGCTGCTTGAAATTGTCGATGACGTACTTGTTGACATTTCGAACATTGCGGCGGTGGAGGAAGAGCCGGCCTACCCGGTGTTCGACAACAGGAATGAGATCCTGGACGTCATCAAGAGAGTTTGGGGAGCGGCCGAACTCCCAGGCGACATGAGGCGCTTCGTGATCACAATCGAGGGGCTCCTCAAAGGCTCCAAGATGTCGAATTCAGAATTCGAGCAAGCCTGTATCGACACCCCGGATCTAATTAATGCACTCTCCATCAGTCCGCTCGACAAGGTAGTTGGCGTCCTGCTCCGCTGGGATGCGCAGAAGGTGATTTCCGGACTGGGGAAGCGGCGCATCCTGGTGACACGAGAGCTTGAGGATCTCGTACCGGAGGTTCGAGGGGTGCCACAGGGCAAGAGAGTGACCCTCTGAGACTGCCCAAAGGCTTCGGAGTGATTTCGGGCAGGTTGGCGGCGGCCGGCGACTGCTTTCCCATCGGGAGCTGGGGGTGAGCAAAGTCAGGAAGCCGCATGCTCGCCGTCGAACTTCCGCGGGTTGCCAACCCGGCGGCCTCGCCTACAGCTCGCCCCGGCTCCCATCCCGTCTGCCGTCGACCCACACACCGTGGAGCGGGCGCGGGTCCTGGCGTCCAGGTGGAGCGCGCCACTGTACGAACGACCTGGACGCCAGGGCCCGTGTCTGCTCGGCTCTGCCTGGGTCGATGGCAGACGGGATGGGAGCCCCCCACCTTGACCACGACGATGCCAGCAGACGCCCACGCGCCCCTCCATCCCGGAGCCTGAGCGCCCCCGCCGGAGGCATCGTGATGGCCGGCACCTCGCGCACTCGCTCCGACCATGTTGTGGTTCTCCCTCAACAACCCGAGCTGCTAGGCGTGCGGCCGGCGGCCGGGCCGGAGCGGGGCGAAGACAGGAGCGGCGGCCCGGACGACGGGCCGCACGCGCCGCGCGTGCGCGGCGGGTGCCTTGATGAGGTAGAGAAACCTGTAACAGCTCCCCCTATGAGGGCGGTCTTGTCGACGTAGCCGCCAGCTGCTGGCATGTATCTCGGGCCGCTGCGTTGGGGGGATTGGTGAGCGATCTAACGGTGAGGCCGTGGAAGCGGCATGGCAAGGATCGGCTCTACGTGAACCTGCCGAACGGGGATGCTGTGGCATGGGTAGACCGAGCGACCAAGGTCGTGACGATCAGGAACCAGACATATCGGGATGAGGCCTTAGCCCTCCTCGGCACCCTCCTCGGTGAAGGCATGACCGTCGGCCCCAAGCCCGCCGGCGCCTCTGCTTCGGATCATGCGCCTCGCGCGCAACAGCCGACGCCATCGGCTCGGAGACACGCTTCGCGGCCAGCAGTCCTCCCGCCGCTCTCGCCTATTGAAGACCTGGCAGGGAACCGCCCTGGTGCCGGGATCCTCCGTCGGATGGCGGGGCAGGGACCTTCAACCGGTCAACGCTGGATAGCGAAGCTGTTGCGGCGTTCATCCGATTGGGAGAGCTGGTACATCGGGCTGGAGGGGGAGCGTCGAGTCGGCCGAGAGCTGAAGCGTCTGGCCCCCCTTGGCTGGCGGACCCTTCACGGCATTGAGAAGAGCAACGGCGGCGACATCGATCACCTGCTGATCGGTCCCGGCGGAGTGTTCAGTATCAACACCAAGACCCATCGAGGTGCTTCGGTTTGGGTCGGCGACACGATGGCCAAAGTCAACGGCGGGAAGCCGCACCCCTACGCGGCCGCGAGCAAGGCTGAGGCCGACTATGTGCGAGGCGTGTTGGGACGGTACTGCGGTTTCGAGGTGCCCGTGGAGCCGGTCCTTGTGTTCGTCGGTGTTGAGCGCTTACAGCGCACGGCCACTCAGTACACCGTCCGCGTCTATCAGGAACGAGATGTCGCCGCTCTCGGCCCTCTCGCTGGCACGCTCACGCCCGAACAAGTGGAGGCCGTCTACGCCGTCGCCCGTCACCGGCGAGCCTGGCTGAGGACGTGACCCTCCTCGTCTCGGAGGAGACGGCTCGTGAAGCCCCCCCTGCAGAGGCGCTCATACGCATCGATCACCTCGCTGGGTACATGCTGACTGATCATGAAGCCCTGGTCTGGATAGATCAGCAGTCGTTGGAGAGCGCCAACGAGCATGTCGATGACCATGCGGACGTCGCCGATGGAATCGACGTAGTCCTGAAGCGTCATGGGGCTAGAAGCGCTGACGATCTCGACTTCGGGCCACAGCTTCCGCGCCGTGGCATACGCCCTCCGCTCCTCGTAGGGCTTGCTGACCAGCAAGACTGAGGCCACCTCTATGCCGACCTCGGTGAGGAGCTCCCGGGAGAAGCGGATGTTCTCGCCGGTGTTGCGGGCCCGCGGCTCTACCATCACCGCTGAGGCTGGAACGCCCAGTTCGATCGCCCGCTCCTGGTAGTGCACGGCTTCGCCGCGGGGCATGCGTTCCCGCGACGTCGGGCTAGTCGCCCCGGTGAACACGAGGAGGGGGGCCATGCCGCGCTTGTACAGGTCGGCTGCGGCGTCGGCCACGCCCAGGTCGTGGCTACCGAGCCCGATGGCCACGGAGCAGGGCCGAGGTGCGTGGCCCATCTGGTGGTAGTTCCACAGGCGCAGTGTGTCGGCCCAGTCCTGGGTGGAGATCACTGTTGGCCGTTCCTTTCCTTCGCCGAGTCAGGCACCTTGAAGTCGTATTCCCAAGCGAAGCGGGAAGCGGCATGCACCCCGATGGCGAATTCGACCACTGTGCCGTCAGCCGTGTACGTCGTCCGGTGCAGTTCGACCACGGGTTCGCCCGGCGGGAGCTGGAGGAGCTTCACCTCGTCCGCTGTCGGTGTGCGGGCGAAGAGCGACTCCTTCATGTGGTCGATCTCGTAACCCGCGTCGTACAGGACTCGGTAGCCGCCGCCTCGGCCGGCCGGACCGGGGGTGGGATCGACGATCCGGGTGCCCTCGACATGCTCGGGGCGGTAGTAGCTGGTCAGCGTGTGCGTCGGCTGGTCGCCTTCCTTCACCAGCCGGGCGCGGGCGTAGACCGGAGCTCCGGTTTCGAGGCCGTGGGCAGTTGCTACCGCCGGCGGGGCATCAACGAGGCTGACGGTCTGCGTCTGTTCGTTGCGGCGGTAGGTCCGCTCTGAGGCCACGCGATCCGCTATGAACGCGACCTCGTCGCCGTCGCGCCACTTCGCCTTGTCGTACCGGGCGATGCCGAGTCGCTTGAGTGGTACCTGCTGGCGCACAACGGTCCCATGGCCGCGCGTGGAGGTGACCAGGCCTTCCGCCTCCAGGGCC
Organism: Streptomyces sp. NPDC053755; assembly: GCF_040677675.1. Classification (NCBI taxonomy): domain Bacteria; kingdom Bacillati; phylum Actinomycetota; class Actinomycetes; order Kitasatosporales; family Streptomycetaceae; genus Streptomyces; species Streptomyces sp. NPDC053755. The sequence continues at coordinate 46,256 of NZ_JBFASK010000040.1, forward strand.
TTGTACGCGGCATGGACAGTGGCCTTCGAGCCTTCGCCTGCCTCGACCTGCGCTCTGATCTGCGGCAAGGCTTCACCCGGCGCGTACTCACCCCTCCTGATTTGTTCGGCCAGCTTGTCTGCCAGCTCCCGCCACTTGGGCGCCATCACGTACCCCTCTCGACAGGAACAAGTCAAACACAGTCCTAGGACTGTTGACAGTCCTAGGACTACGGGCCACTATCTACTCAAGCGCTCGCAGTCCTAGGACAGCGAGGTCGGCAGTTCCGGTTCGGGCTGCCCAACAACGTAGGGAGTGCTGATGCCGTCCTTCAAGATCGACACGTCGACCGCTGTGGTGTTCGTGGCCACGGCCCCCGCCCCGAAGCTCGTCAGCAAGCAGACCGGTGAGCGCGCCATGGACCGGGAGACCGGTGCCGGGCTGTCCACGGTGGGCCTGCTGATCTCGGACGAGGGGGAGGGCAACCTGTACCAGGTCACCGTCCCGGAGACCGGCCTTCCCGAGGGGCTGGCGCCGGGTATGCCGGTGTCGGTCATCGGCCTTAAGGCGCGGGACTGGGAGAACACGTTCAACGGTCAGACCCGGCACGGCATCTCGTTTCGTGCGGTCGCGATCACGCCGATGGGGGCCTGATCATGACGGATCTGTCGACGTTATGGGAGGTCGGCCTTCCGCTCGCCGGGGCAGGTGGTGGCCTGGGGTACGCGAAGATCCGGGCGCCGCGTGTGTTCTGGTCGCTGGTCGGACTTCCGGTGGCGACCGCGCGGTTCGCGGTGACGTACCGCTCGACGATGGACGTGTGCGGGCTGACGGTGCAGCCCTCCCGTCTGCGGGCGTTTATGGTCCGCAACCTCGCCCGCCGTCCGGATGTCCAGCCGGTGCCGCCGAAGGTCCGCCGGGTGAGGGTTTCCTCGACCGGACTGCGGGTCACCCTGCGGCTTCCGGCCGGTCTGGAGCCCGCCGACGTGATGGCGGCCTCTGAGCGGCTGCGGCACGCCTGGGGCGTCTACTCGGTCAACGTGGCGGAGACCAGGCCCGGGTTCGTGGAACTGCGGATGACCGGCTACGACGTGCTGCGAAAGGTCAAGATGCTCCGCAGCATTCCGACCGGCCCGATGGCCGTTGCGGTCGCGCTGCGGGAGGACGGCACCCCCTTCGTTCGCGACTACCTCAAGGTCCCGCACGCGCTGACACTCGGGGCGAACCAGTCGGGCAAGTCCATGTATCAGCGCAACCTGATCGCCGGGCTGGCCCGGCTGCGGGTCGCATTGGTGGGGATCGACTGCAAGCGGGGTGTCGAGCAGAAGGGGCTCGCGCCCCGGCTGTCCGCGCTGGCCATCACCCCCGACGAAGCGTCCGGGCTGTTGGACGCTTTGGTGGCGGAGATGGAAACCCGCTTCGACCTGCTGAGCAACCTCGGCGCCTCCGACGTGTGGGAACTGCCCGACGGGCTGCGCCCGGTGCCTATCGTGCTTCTAGTGGACGAGGTCGCGGAACTCTTCCTGGTCGCCACCAAGAAGGACGAGGAACGTCGGGACCGGATGGTCACTCAGCTGATCCGGCTCGGGCAGATGGCCCGCGCGGCCGGCATGTTCCTGGAAGTCTGTGGCCAGCGCTTCGGTTCCGACCTCGGCAAGGGTGCTACCGCGCTCCGGGCCCAGCTCACCGGCCGGGTGGTGCACCGGGTCAACGACAAGCAGACCGCCGAGATGGGTCTCGGCGACATCGCCCCGGACGCGGTCGTGGCCGTGACCGCGATCCCGCCCGACAAGCCCGGCCTGGCGGTGGCCGGTGACACCTCCGGCGGCTGGTCCCGCATCCGCACCCCCGAGTTGACCGCCGCCGATGCCGCCGCAGTCTGCGTCGCGCACGCGCACCTCACCCCGGACATCCCGGCCCTCGCCCCGTACCGGCCGGACGCCCCCACCCTCACCGGGCCCGCTGGACCCGTTCCGCTGGTGACGCCGGTTCCGGCAACCAGCTGACGTCTCGCTCCCCTCGGTCGGCGTGACCGCCTCACGCCGGGTCCCTACCTGACCCATGCCCGAAGCCGAAAGGGAACCGCCATGACCACCGCGAAGAAGACCCCGGCCGCGCGTCGCCACTCGCCCCAGCCCTCGCCCGTCCCGCCGCCCTGCGGCACTTGCGCCGGCACCGGCGAGACCACCACGGCCGTGCTCGTCGGACCCAAGCACCGGGCGATCGACGCCACGCAGACCGGACTGTGCCCGGACTGCTTCGGCACCGGCACCGCCTGACCTCGGAAGGAGGCGACCCTCGTGTTCCGCACCCTCCGCTTCGACGCGGTACTGATCCAGGCCGGCATCGCCGGTGCCTTGTCCTTCGCCCACCTGCACGACCTTGCTGCGGCGGCCGGGCAGGACGGATGGAAGGCCTGGGCCTATCCGGTCAGCGTCGACCTGCTGATGGTCGCCGCCTGGCGCCGGATGCGCACTGACGCGTCCAACCGTGACGCCTGGCTCTGGTTCGGCATCGCCCTGACGGCGTCCCTGGGCGCCAACGTCGCCACCGCCGGACTGCTCGACATGAGCGATGTCCCCGCCTGGCTGCGCATCCTCGTCGCCGGATGGCCCGCCCTCGCCTTCCTCGGCGGCACCCTCCTCGCCCACGCCCACACCCCAACCCCCACACCACAGCCGGAACCCGACCCGGTCGGGGGACCCGAAGTCGCCCCGGAGCCCACCGTGGAGCGAGTCCCCGACCCGGTGCCCGAGCTACCGCCGGCCGAACCCGCCCTGGCCGAGACAGCGCCCGCCCCCGATCCCGTTCCCGCGCCGCCCGCCGTATCGGTGCCGCCCGCCCTGATGGCTCACGCCCAGAAGATCGCGGACGCCCACCGGGCCCAGACCGGCCAGCCGATCGACGCGGAAACCCTTCGCACCCGCCACGGCCTCCCCGCGGCCCTCGCGGACTCCATTGCTCTGCAACTCGCCTGACCAGACAGGAGGTCCCTGATGCGCCCGAACCGCTTCCACAACGTGACCCGGATCGGCCCGGTACAGGTCGGCACCCACCGCGACGGCCGGGGCCGTACCAAGCACACCGCCGTGTGCACCGCTCCGCGCTGCGAGTTCTCCGCGGACTACAACACCCGCGCCGCCGCCGAACTCGCCGCCAGTACCCACCGCTGCCAGCCCCGCTGACCTTCAAGGAGACCCGCGCCATGGACGTTCCGCTCTGGCTCGCCCTGATCGTCGTCGGCGGCCTCGGCATCAAGCTCATCCGCCCGCCCTGGTGGCTCGTCGCCGTGATTCTCCTCGGCGGCTACCTCCTCGCCGACAGCCTTTTCGCCCCGCTCATCGACCCGATCGCCAAGTAGGGAGACCCCAGCCATGCTCCAGCCCCGCATCCCGGTCAACCCGCTCCCGTCCGGCCACACCATCCCGATCCACAAGCCCACTCCCGTAGCCGACATCGAGCCGACCCAGACCGCAGTCCCGGTGATGGTCGCCCCGCCCCGGACCACGGTCCAGCTCACCCCGGGCAGCGCGCTCGCCCTCGCGTCCGGTGGCGGGGCGGTGGTCCTGGTCGTCGGCGCCGTCCTCGTATCCCTGCTGCTCGCGGTCGCCATCACCGGCGTCTCGGTCGCCGTCATCGCGGTCGTCCTGCGACTGCTCGTCAAGGACCTCCAGAAGGGGCGGTGACCAGCGTGGACACGCACGTGATCGCAGCTGGCTTACCGGCCCTTGGGTGGGCCCTCCACGGCGGGATGCTCCTGCGGCGCCTGAGCACCGCACGACGTGACCCGCTGACGGGCCTCCACACCCGCGCCGGATGGACCGCCCGCGCCGACCACCTCATGACCAAGCACGTGAACGCCCTGGTGCTCCTGGTCGACCTGGACGACTTCAAGGCCATCAACGACATCCACGGCCACGCGGCCGGAGACGCGGTACTCACCGCGACCGCCAACCGCCTCGCCGACTGGTGCGGACGCCACGGGATCGTTGCCCGTCTCGGCGGGGACGAGTTCGCCGCCATCGTCACCGACCCCGCCCACACCGCCGGCCTCCCGGCCCTCCACTCCGCGCTGGACGAACCGGTCACCCACCAGGGCCACACCTTGCCGGTCTCGGCCTCAATCGGTCACTGCCACCGCGCACACCTGCCGGTGCCGATCCTCACCGACGCCCTGTCCGCCGCCGACGCCTCGATGTACCTCACCAAGGGCTACGACAGGCGCAACACACGCTGAGCGGCTCCCGGGGCGGCCTCGGTCGCCAAACTTCCGCCGCCCCGGGCGCCTCAACCCCTCTTCAGACCCAAAGGACCCGAAAGGGAAAGCCCATGATGCCCCAGCCCCCGGCCACCCGCGTCTGCTCCCACTGCGACGGCTTCCCGGTCGTCCACGTCACCACCGGAAGCGTCACCCCGGACGGCCGGCGCCGCACCCTTCCCGCCTCCTGCCCGGCCTGCAAGGGCACCGGCACCCGCACCGTGACGGCCGTTCTCGTCCGCGCCGGGAAGTGACCGCCTTGACCGACACCGCCACCGCGGCGGGCCTGGACCCGGCCACCCTGAGCGATCTGCTCCGGGTGGCCGGGTCCCCCGGCTTCGACCGCCTCACCGACCAGATCCGCCGCACCGGGGGATGCGCCGCCCCCATCCGCCTCTCCGGCGGAACCAAGCTCCTCGACCCGGCCACCCGGACCGTCCTGCACGCCTACACCACGGACAACGAGCCCGGTGGGGTCTTGCGGGTCGCCTGCGGCAACCGGCGGGCCTCCCGCTGCCCCGCGTGCGCCTGGACCTACGCCGGGGACACCTACCACCTCATTCGCGCCGGACTCGTCGGCGCACCCGACAAGGGCACTCCCGAGACGATCCGCGATCACCCCCGCGTCTTCGCCACCCTCACTGCCCCATCCTTCGGCCCCGTCCACAACCGCCCCGGCACCCGGCCCTGCCGCTGCGGAACCCGCCATCCCGAGGACGCCCCTGAGCTGGGCACCCCGCTCGACCCGTCCACGTACGACTACGCGGCCGCGGTGCTGTGGAACAACCACGCCTCCGAGCTGTGGCGGTACTTCACGATCTACCTCCGCCGCGAGATCGCCGCCCGCGCCGGACTCACCCAGAAAACCGCCCACGAGGAATCCCGCGTCTCCTTCGGCAAGGTCGCCGAGTACCAGAAGCGCGGAGCCGTCCACTTCCACGCCGTCATCCGCTTCGACGGCCCCGAAGGCCCCGACACCCCGCCCCCGGCCTGGGCCACCCTCGACCTGCTCACCGGCGCCATCCGCGCCGCCGCCGCCCGCGTCCGCGTCGTCGTCCCCGCCGCTCCCGCGTACGGCGTCGACCAGGACGTGAAGCTCACGTGGGGTGATCAGCTCGACATCCAGCCCATCGGCGCCTTCGGCCAGGGCGAGGACCTGACCGAACAGGCCGTCGCCGCCTACGTCGCGAAGTACGCCACGAAGGCCGCCGAGACCACCGGCAGCGTGGACCACCGGGTCGGCAATAAGGAAGCGCTCATCCTCCTCGACGTGCCCGACCATCCCCGGCGCCTGATGGAAGCCTGCATGGACCTCGACGCAGCGTACCCCGATCGGCGGCTGAGGGCCTGGGCCCACATGCTCGGCTTCCGCGGCCACTTCTCCACCAAATCCCGCCGCTACTCCACCACCCTCGGCGCCTTACGCCAGGTCCGCGCCGACTACCGCGCCCACCAACAACGCGCCTCACTCGGCCTGCCCAACCCCGACGACAACCCCGAAGCCACCGTCCTCGTCGTCGCCCACTGGACCTACGCCGGCCACGGCCACACGCCCGGCGAATCCTGGCTCGCTGCCAACATTCGCCGCGATATCCGGCACAACCGCGAACACGCCCGTGAGATCCGTGCCGAACACGACGCCCAAGAAGGGGAGCTGTGAAAGACGAACTGATGACCGTGCCGCAGATCCTCGCCGAGTTAGGTGGGGTGTCGCGTCGGACTTTCTACCGGTGGCGTGAGTTGGGACAGGGGCCTGCGGCCTTCAAGCTGCCCAATGGCGAGCTGCGGGTCTGGCGCTCGGACTTCTCCGCGTGGCTGCGAGCGCTGGAAGGTGCCGCCGCGTGAAGTCACTCGATGTCAAGATCTGGAGTGTTCGTAAGCGCAACACCCAAAAACCGTCTTACGAAGTGCGATGGGCGGTAGCGGGCAAGGTCTTCCCTCAGACTTTTCGAACCAAGGCGCTTGCGGACAACTACCGATCCAAGCTGATGCGGGCGGCGCGGGACGGCGAGGAATTCGACACCGAATCCGGCCTTCCCGGCTCCATGGAGGAGAAGAAGTCAGCTCTCACCTGGTACGCCTTCGCCCTGAAGTACCTCGCCATGAAATGGCCACATGCTGCGCCGAACACACGCGACGGCATCAACGAATCCCTGACTTCCGTCACGACGGCCCTCCTAAGGGCTGTCCCGCAAAGACCTGGAGGCCCGAGTCGAGGCTCGAAAAGATGTG